>NZ_CATKPO010000010.1:0-66586 GCF_949768395.1 Pseudomonas sp. IT-P260 | reverse complement strand
GGCCGGTTCAGGCGCTGAAGATCTTCAGTCTTCTTTTTTCATCAGGCCGGCGAGGGCGGCAAACGGGTTATGCGTCGCCTTGGCGATTTTCGGCGTGCTCAGCGAGCCGTCGCCGAAATACTGCTGGTCGGTGTAGCGCGAGTGCTCATTGTCGTGGCAATACAGGCACAACAGTTCCCAGTTCGAGCCGTCCTGCGGGTTGTTGTCGTGGTTGTGATCGCGGTGGTGCACGGTCAGTTCGCTCAGGCGCTTGCCGGAAAACTCACGGGCGCAGCGGCCGCAGACGTGCGGGTACATCTTCAGGGCCTTGTCGCGGTAGCCCATTTCCTTGTCGCGCTGATTGTCGGCAAGGATGCGATCGAGCTTCGACGTGTTGGTCGGGGTGGACGAACTCATGGGTTCACCTTAGTAAAAAGACTAATGACGGTTATGTGCAGAGTTTAGCTCAGCCCTTGAGCTTCTCGGCAATCCAGATCGTGTGGCGGGTGCCCTTGTTGCCGTGGGCGAAGACCTGGACTTCTTCGGCCTTGAAACCGGCCTTTTTCAATTTGTCGGAAAACTGCCGGTCAGCGCTGGCCGACCACACCGCCAGCACGCCCTTGGGCCGCAGGGCCTTGGCGCAGACGTTCAGACCGGCGGCGGAATACAGCCAGCTGTTGGCCTTCTGGGTCAGGCCTTCGGGACCGTTGTCGACGTCGAGCATGATTGCGTCGAAGCCGTTCGGCTCGCTTTGCAGGACCTTGGCGACGTCGTCCTGGCGGATCACCGTGCGCGGATCGAGCAGCGGGCGCCCGGACTTTTCCCCGAGCGGGCCGCGGTTCCACTCGACCACGCCGGGCACCAGCTCGGCGACCACCACTTCGGCGCTCTTGCCCAGATGCTTGAGCGCCGAGGCGAGGGTGAAGCCCATGCCCAGACCGCCAATCAGCACCCGTGAATTCGGCCGTCCGGCCACCTTGCGGCAAGGAATCTCGGCCAGCGCATCTTCCGAACCGTGCATGCGCGTGTTCATCAATTGCCCGCCGTCGCCGCCCTGGATCTTGATGACGAAATCCTCGCCATACTCGAACAGGCACAGGGCGCCGCCGCTGTCAGGGATCGGCGTGGTGTCGAGCAGAACGAAACGTTTCATGGAAATCTCTACAAGGGGGGAAGGCAAGCAGGCCCGTTGGGAGTAGCCTGAACGCAGACTAGAGGCCAAACGGAGCCCTTGATGAAGCGCATCATTCTAACGGCCATTGCCTTGGCCGCGCTCGCGATTCCTGCAGTGCAGGCGCAGCAGACCATTCCGGTCAGCCCGACGCCGCAACCCGGCTCGCCGGGTACCGCTACGCCAACGCCGTATCCGCAAATCACCCCGATCAGCGCACCGAAGGCCGGCGCCGGCAGTGGCAGCCCGCCGCTGGTGCCAATCGAAATGCCCAGCCCGCCGAGCAAGGATCAACCGGTGCCGGGCATCGAGCCGAGCAGCACCAAGGCCAAATCCCCTGGCGGTTAAACCTGTTGCGCCGCCAGTTGACCGTCGGCCATGCGCAGGCGTTTGGAAAGGGACACGGCGAGGGCGCGAATGATCTTGGCGGCGATCTTCGGCGCGTCGTTGAGCATCTTTTCCAGTGAGTCCTTGCCCAGGTTGAGCAGTTGGCAGTTGCTCGCCGCGACGCAGGTGGCCGAACGGCGCTCACCATCGAGCACCGCCATTTCCCCGAACGCCCGCCCGCTGCGCAGGGTGGCCATGGTGATGACCTGGCCGTCAGGGCCAGTTTTCTGCACCGCGACCTGGCCGGTGTGGAGGATGCACATGAAACTGCCGGCATCGCCCTCGCGGAAAATCGCCTCGCCTTCGGCCACGGTGCTGATGCTGAAGTAGCCCGAGGCCGCGGCAAAGTCCGCCAGTTGCAATTGATCGAACAGGCCACAGTCCATCAGCCAGTCGCGGATTTCGTTGTTCAGTAAGGTCGGTTCTGACATGTCGTTGCGGTCTTTATTGTTTTCACATTTTCAAGGCACTACACGATCCCCTGTAGGAGCTGCCGAAGGCTGCGATCTTTTGATTTTGAAAGGCAAGATCAAAAGATCGTCCGATCGCGGCCCGAGCCTTCGGCAGCTCCTGCAGGGGTTCATGGGTATCGGCCTCTTGGGTCTGGAGTTAAGACCCAAGTGACCGATGGAGTTCCTCAGGCCAGGCCCAAAACCTTGAACACAAATGCATATTCGAGCGCTACGTCACGTAATCCCTGATAACGCCCGCTCATTCCGCCATGCCCGGCGCCGAGTTCGGTCTTGAGCAGCAGCAGGTTGTCGTCGGTCTTGGTCGCGCGCAGTTTCGCCACCCACTTGGCCGCTTCCCAATACTGCACGCGGCTGTCGTTGTAGCCGGCGATCACCAGCATTGCCGGATAAGCCTGCGCGGTGACGTTTTCGTACGGCGCGTACGCTTTGATCCGCTCGTAGACGTCCGGCTCTGCGGGGTTGCCCCACTCGTCGTATTCGGTGACGGTCAGCGGCAAGTCCGGATCGAGCATGGTGTTGAGCACGTCGACGAACGGCACTTCGGCAATCGCCACGCCGAACAGGTCCGGACGCTGATTGAGCACCGCACCAATCAACAAACCGCCAGCGCTGCCACCGCTGATCGCCAGTTTTTCAGCGGTGGTGATGCCGTTGAGGATCAGAAATTCGGCGCAGGCAATGAAGTCGCTGAAGGTGTTGTGCTTGTGCTCCTGTTTGCCTGCGCGATACCACGCTTCGCCCAGCTCACCGCCGCCACGCACGTGGGCGATGGCGAACGCCATGCCGCGATCCAGCAGGCTCAGGCGCGCGTGGGAGAACCACGGGTCGAGGCTGGAGCCGTAGGCGCCATAACCGTACAGATACAGCGGCACCGGTTTGCCAACCATTTCGCGTTTCATCACCAGACTGATCGGCACCTGCGTGCCGTCCGGCGCGGTGGCCCACAGGCGTTGGCTGACGTAGGCGTCGGCGTCGAACGGGCCGAGCACCGGGGTTTCTTTCAGGACGGTTTGTTCGCCGCTGTCCAGCCGTAACTGCCGCACCTGCGCCGGACGGTTCAATGCCTCGTAGCGCAGACGGATGCGGTCGCTTTCGAACTCCAGGCTGTTCTGCACATAGAGGCTGTAAGCCGCGTCCGGCAATTGCACGCGATACGGCGTCTGGCCCTGTGGGTGAACTTCGATGATCGGCAGACCGCCTTCGCGCAGGCTCAGGGTCATGGCCGCCGTGTTCAATGTCACGCCGTCGAGCATCACTGTGTCGCTGTGCGGGATCAGGTTCTGCCAGTCGGCCTCGCTCGGCACCACACCGGTGTCCGGCGCCTGATACAGGGCGAAGTTGATGCCGTCGCGGTTGGTGCGGATGAACCAGGTCCACGCGCCATCCAGCGCGCCGTGGTCGACATCGTATTCGTGATCCTCGACCCGGGGCGCCAGGCAGGTGAAGGGCAGGTGCGGCTGATGCGCGTCCAGGGCCCAGACTTCGCTGGTGGTCTTGCTGCCCAGGGTCAGCAGCAATTGCTGCTCGGAACTGGAGCGGTAGCAATGCAGGAAGAAACGTCCGTCCGGCTCGTGGAACACCTCTTCGGCAGCGGTGCCGTCGAGGCGATAGCGAAACAGCTTGTGCGGGCGATGGGTGTCGTCGAGCACGCCGAAGAACAAGGTCAGGCTGTCGTTGGCCCAAGTCATGCTGCCGTCGCAGTCCTGGAATTCCAGTTCGCTGACCTTGTCATTGGCCAGTTCCTTGACGAACAGCGTGTAGATCTCGTCGCCCGAAGCATCGACGCTGTAGGCCAGGCGCTGGTGATCCGGGCTGATGCTGAACGCGCCGAGCGAGAAAAAGCCGCCGTTGGCCAGCACATTCGGGTCGAGCAGCAGTTGCTCGCGGCTCTCGTCGAGGGTCAGGCTGTCATCCGCCGGACGCGGGCAGCGGTAATGCCGGGCGTATTCGTCACCCGCCGTGGTGCGCGTGTAATACAGATACGGCCCCCACGGCGATGGCAGGGACAGGTCGGTTTCGAGGATCCGGCCCTTGATCTCTTCGAACAGGTTTTCGCGCAGGGCGGCCTGATCGGCGGTTTGTGCTTCCTGATAGGCGTTTTCAGCCTTGAGGTAGTCGAGCACCGCGTCGGTGTCGCGTTCCTGCAGCCAGGCATACGGGTCGGCACCGGCAGCCTTGTGGGCGATCGGGGCGCGGATGACGTGGGCGGATTCGGGCATGGAAGGCTCTCGGACAATATTCGGAATAAAGGTTTTCGCAGATCGTGAAACCGCCGCAGCACCTGTGGGAGCGAGCCTGCTCGCGAAAGCGGTGGGTCAGACAACAATGTTTTAACTGACAGTCCGTATTCGCGAGCAGGCTCGCTCCCACAGGTCGTGTGTCTATTGGGACAAGCCTGACGGGCGAAAAGTCGTTACTATAAGCGCCTCTTTGCCTGCCTTGCCATGGACACCATGACCGAGAACGACTATCTGATCGCCTGGGGCCTCTACGCCTTCGCCGCTGTGGGCTGCCTGTTGGTATGGATGCGCCTGACCCGCTGGATGTGGCGCTGGCTGCGCGAGCCGCTGCGGGTGCTGATGGCGGTGTTGCTGTTCAGCCCGACCATCATTGATCCGGTGAAAGCCAAGGTTGCACCGTCGATCGCCATCACTGCGCTGGACCTGGCCTTCAAGGTCGGCAACAACGCCTGGCGGGCGATTTCCGACCTGTTCATGTACGGCATGATTGCGTTCGGCATCTACCTGATTTTCGTGTTGATCCGCTTGCCGATCGAGCGCGCCTCGCGCGCCCGTCGCGAGCAGGCCGAAGCGGCCAAGGCAGCGGCGCGTGCCGATGATCGCGACGACGACCAGCCGTTCGGCGCTGCCGGTGATGACCGTTACGGTCGCCCGCCATTGCCGAACAACCCGCAGCGCATGCGCGTCGAGCCGCGTCTGTAACCACGAGAGTCAGCACATGTGTGAATTACTGGGCATGAGTGCCAACGTGCCGACCGATATCGTGTTCAGCTTCACCGGCCTGATGCAGCGCGGCGGGCGTACCGGCCCGCACCGCGACGGCTGGGGCATTGCCTTCTATGAAGGGCGCGGTCTGCGCCTGTTTCAGGACCCGGCCGCCAGCAGCGAGTCGGAAGTCGCCAACCTGGTGCAGCGCTATCCGATCAAAAGCGAGGTGGTCATCGGCCACATCCGCCAGGCCAACGTCGGCAAGGTCTGCCTGTCCAACACCCACCCGTTCGTCCGCGAACTGTGGGGGCGCAACTGGTGCTTCGCGCACAACGGCCAACTCGCCGATTTCACCCCCATCAAAAGTTTCTACCGCCCGGTGGGCGACACCGACAGCGAAGCGGCGTTCTGCGATTTGCTCAACCGCGTGCGTGCTGCTTTTCCGGAACCGGTCGATATAGAAGTGCTGCTGCCGGATCTGGTCGCGGCGTGTGCCGAGTACCGCAGCAAAGGCGTGTTCAACTGCCTGCTCAGCGACGGCGACTGGCTGTTCTGCTATTGCTCGACCAAACTGGCACAGATCACCCGGCGCGCACCGTTCGGCCCCGCGCGGCTTAAAGATGTCGATGTGATCGTCGATTTCCAGGCAGAAACCACGCCCAATGACGTGGTCACGGTGATCGCCACCGAGCCTTTGACCGAAAACGAAACCTGGACCCGTTACCAACCGGGCCAATGGAGCCTGTGGCGACGCGGCGAATGCGTCAGCCAGGGCACGACCGAATAAAGGATCTCTCCTCGATGTTGCTCAGTTATCTACGGCTGGTGTTGTTTGCGGCGGGCCTGTTGATCGGTGTCCAGGTGCCGGGGTTCATCAACGATTACGCCAAACGCGTCGAAGCCCATCTGATCGAAGCGCAGACCGGTCTGCGCGGTTTTCAGGGCACCGCCGAGCAGTTCTTCAAGGGCGACTTGCAGGCGCTGGTCGCGCATTACCGCGCCAGTGACGACCCGGTATTTCGCAGCGATGCCGACAGCCTGAGCACCTTGCTCAACCGCCAGACAGCGCTGGATAAACAGTTCCAGGCGATGCAGGGCCCGTGGTACATCCGCTTCCTGCAAGTGGTGCTGGCCGCCGACCCGGACATTCGCAAGGAAACCTGGAACGGCTACAGCTACCAGATCCTGCTGACCCCGGAAGCGATGATCTGGGGCATGAGCGGTGCGTTGCTGCTGTCGTTCGGCATCGAGTGCCTGATTCGTCTGATTGACTGGGTGGTGCTGGGTGGCCGGCGTTTGCGCCAGAGCCGGCCGATAGAAGACCGCGACGTGCGCGGCTTGTAAAAGGTCAAGAGCAAAAGATCGCAGCCTGCGGCAGCTCCTACATGGGAATATGCATTTCCCTGTAGGAGCTGCCGCAGGCTGCGATCTTTTGCTTTTCAGGCACTCAAGACAATGTACTTTTCACCGACCTTGCGCGCATACCCCGCCAGCACCTGCTGACACAACGTCACCATCTCCTCGACCCACTCAACGCCCACCCGCCACGACACCACCACCTGCAGATTCGGCGGTCGTTGGTCGATGTCGAGCAAGGTCAGTTCACCCCGCGCCAGTTCCTCGGCCACCAGCACCGGCGGCAATACGCCAATGCCGAATCCATCACCTAACAACCGGGTAATCGCCGACACTGAGTTCACGCAGTTCAGGCGTGGCGCGAGCACGCCGTTGGCCTGCATCAACGCCAGCAGGTCCTGGTGCGGTCGGGAGTTTTTCGAATAAGTGATGATCCGTTCCTGCGCCAGCTCACCAAGGTCGGCGTACTCGCGGTTGTAGATCGAGTTGCTGGCGACGATCCAGCCCAGCGGATGGCTGGCCAGCTCGAGGCTGCGCACGCTTTCGTGGCGCACCAGATCGGTTTGCAGAACGATGTCGAGAAAGCCTTTTTGCAGCTGATCGCAGAGATTCAGCGAGGTATCCGCCACCAGCTCGATTTCCACCCGCGGATACCGTTCGGTCATCTGCGCCACCAACGGGCTGAGCCAAGTGTGGATCACCGTGTCCATCACGCCGATGCGCACCCGGCCGACCTTGCTCGAGCGGGTTTCGATTGATTGCTTGAGCGCCGACATCGTATCGAGCATCTGCTCGGCGTAATCCAGTACCTTCAGGCCTTCGGGCGTCAGGCTGACGCCCCGTGAATCGCGCAGAAACAGCTTCACCCCCAGCTCGCCTTCGAGCACCGCGATGCGGCTGGAAATCGACGCCTGGGTGGTGAACAGCTTGTCGGCGGTCAGGCGAAAACTCTTCAGCCGGGCGACCCAGACAAAGGTCTCGAGAAACTTCAGGTTCATGGCAACGGCTCGGGTGACAAATTTTTCTTATGCCTAAGGCGGGTTTTTATTCGTTGGACGCAGCAGGGCCGGGCGACGAAAAATCGGCGCATCCGGTTCCCACGATAGGCGTCGTCGGAACTTCGAACAAGACCAATAAAAGCCTGCGGAGACTTGCCATGCGTGCGCCCGACACCCTCGACCTCCCC
This sequence comes from Pseudomonas sp. IT-P260, assembly GCF_949768395.1. Taxonomy (NCBI): domain Bacteria; kingdom Pseudomonadati; phylum Pseudomonadota; class Gammaproteobacteria; order Pseudomonadales; family Pseudomonadaceae; genus Pseudomonas; species Pseudomonas sp. IT-P260. The sequence continues at coordinate 59,086 of NZ_CATKPO010000010.1, read as the reverse complement.
AAGAGCACGGCCCGCCCGGGACCGTTCGACTGGTATCGCAACATCAATCAGCAAGAGCGTCGCACCTTCTGGAGCTGCAAGATCGGCTATGGCCTGGACGGCATGGACACGCAGATGCTCAGCTTCGTGGTGCCGACCCTGATCGCCATGTGGGGCATCACCACCGGGCAGGCCGGGCTGATTCACACCAGCACCCTGATCGCCTCGGCTATCGGCGGCTGGGTGGCGGGGATTCTCTCCGACCGCATCGGCCGCGTGCGCACCCTGCAACTGACGGTGCTGTGGTTCGCTTTCTTCACCTTCCTCTGCGGTTTCGCGCAGAACTACGAACAGCTGCTGATCGCCCGCACCCTGATGGGCTTCGGTTTCGGCGGTGAATGGACCGCTGGCGCGGTGCTGATCGGTGAAGTGATCCGCGCCAAGGATCGCGGCAAAGCGGTGGGCATGGTGCAGAGCGGTTGGGCCTTGGGCTGGGGACTGACGGCGATTCTGTATGCGCTGCTGTTCTCGGTGTTGCCGCCGGAAGAGGCCTGGCGTGCGCTGTTCATTCTCGGCATCGTCCCGGCGATTTTCGTGATCTTCGTGCGGCGGCTGGTGAAAGACCCGGAGATCTATCGCGAAGCCAAGGCGGCGCAAACTCCGCAGAATCCGGCGAAGTTCTACGAGATCTTCGCCCCCGGAATGCTGTTCACCACGTTCCGCGCCTCCTTGCTGACCACCGGCGCGCTCGGCGGTTACTACGCGATCACTTCGTGGCTGCCGACCTTCCTCAAGAACGAGCGCGGTTTGAGTGTGCTCGGCACTGGCGGGTATCTGGCGATGGTGATTGTCGGCTCCTACGTCGGCTATGTGATCAGCGCTTATCTGACTGACCTGCTGGGACGCAAAAAGAATTTCATCCTGTTCGCAGTCGGCTCGTTCACCATCGTCTTGCTGTACACGCAGATGCCGGTGAGCAATGGCGTGATGCTGTGGTTGGGCTTTCCACTGGGCTTCTTCGCCTCGGGGATTTTCAGCGGCATGGGCGCGTTTCTCACCGAGTTGTTTCCGACGCGGATTCGTGGCTCGGGGCAGGGTTTCTGCTACAACATCGGTCGGGCGCTGGCGGCTCTCTTCCCGCTGCTGATTGGCCTGCTCAGCCAGAAGGTGCCGCTGAGCGTGGGCATCGGTGCGTTTGCGGCGGTGTCCTACGGCGTGGTGATTCTCGCCGCGTTGAGCCTGCCGGAAACCCGTGGCAAGCAACTGGATGCGCAGTAACTGATAACCTGCCGGGCAAGTGTCCTACGGATAAAAAGACCAGAAGCTACAGGAGTGTTCACCGTGAGCCGCCTGCTATTGAACTGTGACATCGGCGAGAGTTTCGGCAGCTGGACCATGGGTCTGGACGCCGAAGTCATGCCCTTCATCGACTGCGCCAACGTGGCCTGCGGCTTCCATGCCGGTGACCCGGGCATCATGCGCAAGACCGTCAGTCTGGCCCTGAGCCACGGCGTGCAGATCGGCGCACACCCGGCCTATCAGGATCTGGTTGGCTTCGGCCGGCGTTCCATGGCCTATTCCGCGCAAGAGCTGCAAGACATCCTGCATTACCAGATCGGCGCGCTCGACGGCATTTGCCGCGCGCAGGGCGGGCGAGTCAGTTACGTCAAACCCCACGGCGCGATGTACAACGACATGATGGCCAACCCGGCGCAATTGCGGGCGGTGATTCAGGCCGTCGCTGCTTACGATCGCAGTTTGCCGCTGATGTTGATGGCCACCCGCGACAACGCGGCGGCGCAACAGCTCGGCGACGAATATGGCGTGACCCTGTGGTTCGAAGCCTTCGCCGACCGCGCCTACGACAGCGCCGGCAAGCTGGTTTCACGGCAACTGGCGGGCGCGGTGCATCACGAGCCAGAAACAATCATCGAACAGGCCCTGACCATCGCCCGTGGCGGTGACCTCGTCGCCAGCGACGGCAGCGCATTGCAATTGCAGGCCAACACTTTGTGCGTGCATGGCGACAACGCCAGTTCGGTGGCCGCCGTGCAGCGCATTCGCGAGGCCCTGAATCAGCAGAGCGCGCCATGAACCCAAGGATTGAAGTGGTGGCGGTGGATTGCCTGATGCTGCGCCTGTTCGATGAAATTGCCGAAACCAACATGCCGTGGATGCTCGCCGCCAGTGAGCGCTTACGCGGGGTGTTTGGCGCGCAGTTGATCGACTTGGTGCCGTCCTACACCACGTTGATGGTGCATTACGACCTGACCGCGCTGAGCCCGAGTCAGGCCCGTGAATTGATCGCTGAAGCCTTGATCGACCTGTCGCCAAATGCGCGAACCCGTGGCCAGTGTCATGTGTTGCCAGTCTGGTACGACCTGAGTGTCGGCCCCGAACTGAGCCTGCTGGCACAGCGCAGCGGGTTGGCGGTGGAGGAGGTGATCCGTCGGCACAGCGCTCGTGAATATCAGGTGTTCGCCCTCGGCTTCGCACCGGGATTCGCCTTCATGGGGCTGGTGGAAGAAATTCTCGCGGCGCCACGCCTGGACACCCCGCGCAAGAAAGTCGCGGCCGGCAGCGTCGGTATTGCCGAGCGGCAGACCGCGGCTTATCCGGTGGTGTCCCCCGGCGGCTGGAACCTGATCGGCCGTACCCCGGCGAAACTGTTCGACCGTCATCGCGACGGCTACAGCCTGATGCAACCCGGCGACACCGTACGTTTCGAAGCGGTGAGCCACGCCGAGTTCATCAACCTGGGCGGTGATGACACACCGCTGGAGGCGCTGGCATGAGCCGACTGACGATTGAGGCGAGCACGCCGCTGTGTTTGTTGCAGGACGCCGGGCGTTTTGGCGTGCGCCATTTGGGCGTGACTCAGGGCGGCGCGGCAGATTGGTGTTCGATGAACTGGGCCAACTGGCTGCTGGGTAACCAGCTGGATCTGCCTGCGATCGAAATCACCCTCGGCGGATTTGCCGTGGTGGCGCAGGTCGACTGCTTGCTGGCGCTGGCCGGCGCTGATCTCGGTGCGCAGATCGATGGGCAGGCGCTGGCGCCGTGGCGCAGTTTCAAACTGGGCCAAGGGCAAACATTGAGGTTCACCCAACCGCTGCTCGGCGCCCGGGCTTATCTGGCGGCGCCCGGTGGTTTCGATGCGCCGCAGGTGCTGGGCAGCAGTGCTACGGTGGTGCGCGAAGAACTCGGTGGATTGGATGGTATGGGGTTACCGCTGACCAAGGGCGCGACGTTGAGTTATCGCGGTGCGGTTCTGCAGGTGCGTGAAGTGCCGCTGGCGCATCGACCTGATTTACGGCTGCATACGCCGCTGGATCTGGTACTCGGCGCACAGATCGGCCAGTTCAGCGGGCAGAGTCTGTTTGATGTGTTCAACAGTCCGTGGGCACTGGACAGTCGCGCCGACCGCATGGGCATTCGGCTGTTGGGCACGGCGTTGCAGTATCAGGGCCGGCCGATGATTTCCGAAGGCATTCCGCTGGGTGCGGTGCAGGTGCCGCCGGATGGACAGCCGATTGTCTTGCTCAATGATCGGCAGACGATTGGCGGGTATCCCCGGTTGGGAGCGTTGACGCCGTTGGCGCTGGCGCGACTGGCGCAATGTCTGCCGGGGGCGCAGGTGCGATTGAGGCCGGTGGTGCAGGACGTCGCGCACCGCGAGCATGTCGAGTATTTGCAGCGTTTCAGAATTAGCTAAGGGCTTCGCGAGCAGGCTCGCTCCCACATTGGAATGCATTTCACCTGTGGGAGCGAGCCTGCTCGCGAAGAGGGCATCACTGACAACAAAGATTACTTGGACAAAAACCGCATCCCTTCTTCCAACCCACGCAACGTCAACGGATACATCTGATCCTCGATCAAATCGCGCACGATATTGGTCGACGAGGTATAGCCCCACGTGTCCTTCGGATACGGATTGATCCAGATGAGCTTCTTGTACTTTTCCATGAAACGCTGCATCCACAGGTAGCCCGGCTCTTCGTTCCAGTGCTCGACGCTGCCGCCGGCCTGGGTGATTTCGTAGGGCGCCATGGCGGCGTCACCGATGAAGATCACTTTGTAGTCGGCGCCGTACTTGTGCAGCAGATCCTGCGTCGAGAAGCGCTCGGACGTGCGGCGCATGTTGTTCTTCCACACCGATTCATAAATGAAGTTGTGGAAGTAGAAGTACTCCAGATGCTTGAACTCGGTCTTGCACGCCGAGAACAATTCCTCGCAGATCTTCACGTGGGCGTCCATCGAGCCGCCGATGTCGAACAGCAGCAACAGCTTCACCGTGTTGCGCCGTTCCGGGCGCATCTGGATATTCAGCAGGCCGGCGTCTTTGGCGGTGTGGTCGATGGTGCCGTCGATGTCCAGCTCTTCCGCCGCACCTTGCCGGGCGAATTTGCGCAGACGCCGCAGAGCAACCTTGATGTTGCGCGTGCCCAGTTCCACCGAATCGTCGAGGTTCTTGTACTCGCGCTGATCCCAGACCTTGACCGCTTTGCCCTGACGCTTGCCGGCATCGCCGACCCGAATGCCTTCCGGGTTGAAGCCGCCGGAGCCAAACGGGCTGGTGCCGCCGGTGCCAATCCATTTGTTGCCGCCGGCGTGGCGTTCCTTTTGTTCTTCGAGGCGCTTCTTGAACTCTTCGATCAGCTTGTCCAGGCCGCCGAGGGACTGGATCTGCGCGCGTTCCTCATCGGTCAACGAACGCTCGAATTCCTTGCGCAACCAATCTTCGGGAATCAGCGCCTGCAAGTGATCGTCGAGTTTTTCCAGACCATTGAAGTAGGCGCCGAACGCACGGTCGAACTTGTCGAAATGCCGTTCGTCCTTGACCAGAATCGCCCGCGACAAGTAGTAGAACTCGTCCATGTCGGCGAAGGTTACGCGCTGCTTCAGCGCGTTGATCAGGTCGAGCAACTCGCGCACCGACACCGGCACCTTGGCGGCACGCATTTCATTGAACAGGTTGAGCAACATGGCATCAGCCTCTTAGCGAGAACCGCGACGGCTCATGAACGCCAGGCGCTCAAGCAACTGCACGTCCTGCTCGTTCTTCACCAGCGCACCGGCCAGTGGCGGAATGGCTTTGGTCGGATCGCGCTCGCGCAGCACCGCTTCGCCGATGTTGTCAGCCATCAGCAGCTTCAGCCAATCGACCAGTTCCGAGGTCGACGGCTTCTTCTTCAGGCCCGGCACCTTGCGCACGTCGAAGAACACGTCCAGCGCCTCGCTGACCAGGTCCTTCTTGATGTCCGGGTAGTGCACGTCGACGATTTTCTGCAGGGTGCTGCGGTCGGGGAAGGCGATGTAGTGGAAGAAGCAGCGGCGCAGGAAGGCGTCCGGCAGCTCTTTCTCGTTGTTCGAGGTAATGATGATGATCGGGCGCTTCTTGGCCTTGATGGTCTCGTCGATCTCGTAAACGTAGAACTCCATCTTGTCGAGTTCTTGCAGCAGGTCATTCGGGAACTCGATGTCGGCCTTGTCGATTTCGTCGATCAGCAGGATCACCCGCTCTTCGGACTCGAACGCCTCCCAGAGCTTGCCTTTTTTCAGGTAGTTGCGCACGTCGTGGACTTTTTCGTTGCCCAGTTGCGAGTCGCGCAGACGGCTGACCGCATCGTACTCGTACAGGCCCTGATGGGCCTTGGTGGTGGACTTGATGTGCCAGGTGATCAGCTTGGCGCCGAACGATTCGGCCAGTTGCTCGGCGAGCATGGTCTTGCCGGTGCCCGGTTCGCCCTTGACCAGCAGCGGCCGCTCCAGAGTGATGGCGGCGTTGACCGCCAGCTTCAGGTCATCGGTGGCGACGTAGGCCTGGGTGCCTTCGAACTTCATCTGCTAATCCTCGAACGGTAACGCCGACCTGCACGGGCAGGGCGGGGGCGAAAAAATCGGATGCCCCGACTATAACGCGCAGCCCGGTCGACTGTGAACGCAGACGGCTTATTCAGTCTCTGAATGGGGCGTCACATGTTGACTCGGTTTCGGCTGATAGCCAGCATTCAGGGCTTGCTGATTTAGCGATAGCCTCCAGGATGCCCACTAAATCTGTGGCGAGGCAGCTCGCTCCCGCTGGGCTGCGAAGCAGCCCATCATCTGATGAAGGACTTGCATGATGTTACCGATGAAACGCCCCCGCCTGTCGGCGGTTCGTGTCTGGTCTGATTTTTGTCTGGAACTGACCTTTATCGATGATCAGCGATGGGTGGTCGATTTGAGTCAAGATCTTCAAGACGGTCCAAGACTCCAGCCATTGCTGGACCCTGAGATATTCGCCTCTGTAATCCTGGGCGATCACGGCTGGAGTGTGGAATGGCCGGAACCGGATATTCAGATCGGCGCAGATACACTCTATTTGGAAATGCTGGCGCAGCGCTCTAGCCCGCATCCGGCTTCGGCCGCTCATACCGCGCATTGAAAGCCTGAATGAAGCCATTACGCAAAATCTGCAAGAACGCTTCGAACGCGCTGATGTTTTGCTGATGCACGTTGCCACTGAGTTCGACCTTGGTGGCGAACTGGTTTTTGGCCTGGTTCTTCAGCACGGTTTCCGTGCCGCCGACGATGGCCTCCCAGACGGAGCGGAAGATGCTCTTGTCCTTGTTTTCCACGTCCTGCTGCCAGTTGAACACCTCGACGTCACGCAGCAAGGGTTTGATGTAGCCGCTGACCTGGGCTTTTTTCGCCTGAGCTTCGATGACGACATCGCCATGGCCGGCGTTGAAATCGAACTTGCCGTAGGCCGAGGCAAAGTCGTTCATGCTTTTGAGTTCGATGTCGCGGGCGCGCAGGCGGAACTGGAAGTCTTCGAAATTGCTCAGCGGATCGAAGGTGGCGCTGGTCTCCAGCGGTGCATGGCCGAGCAGCTTGGCCTTGCCTTCGAAGCGGGCATCGCGCTTGCCCTGTTTGTCGACCACGTTGGTCAGGTTGTAGATGCTCGCCTCGACGTTGCTGGCGTTCATGTTGACCGGCGGTTTGGAGTTGAAATTGCGGAAAGTGATCTTGCCGTCGTGGATCTGCACCTCGTCGAGAGTGATCGGTAGCAACTTGCCCAGTTGCGCCCGCCAGTCGGTGCCTTTACCAGTCTGCGAGTTCTGCTTGTTGGGGCCGCCATCGACGAAGTTGATCTCGGGATTGAAGAACTGCACCTGCGCCACCACGGCATGGTCGTACCACAGCGAATGCCAGCTGACTGCCAGATCAATCGCGGGCGCGTTGACGAACGGCACCGGTACTTTGCCGTCGACCTTGACGATTTTCAGGCCGTTGATCTTATAAGCGCCGCGCCAGAGGGCCAGATCGACATCGGTGATCTGACCGCGGTAATCGCCCATGTCGGCGAGCTTGCCGTTCAAGTAATCGCGTACCACGTAGGGCAGGGCGATGTGCAGGGCGATCAGCAGCACGACGATGATGGCGAAAATTCCGATGGGCCAGCTGTAGCGACGCTTCATGGCGGTAGTTCCCTAACGATGTAAGCGATTGACTATTGCGCGTCGCAGACGTTCGACCCGACTGGACTGCATCAGGCAACAGGCATACCTTGAAAGGCTGAATTCAACGCTGCATAAGGACCCAGCCATGAGCCGCATTTTCGCTGACAACGCCCATTCCATCGGCAATACGCCGCTGGTGCAGATCAACCGCATCGCGCCGCGTGGCGTGACCATTCTGGCCAAGATCGAGGGACGCAACCCCGGTTATTCGGTCAAATGCCGAATCGGCGCGAACATGATCTGGGACGCCGAGAGCAGCGGCAAACTCAAGCCGGGCATGACCATCGTCGAGCCGACGTCGGGCAATACCGGCATCGGTCTGGCCTTCGTTGCCGCCGCCCGTGGTTACAAATTGATGCTGACCATGCCGGCCTCGATGAGCATCGAGCGGCGCAAGGTGCTCAAGGCCCTCGGCGCAGAACTGGTCCTGACCGAACCGGCCAAAGGCATGAAAGGCGCAATCGAGAAGGCTGCCGAGATCGTTGCCAGTGATACCGGCAAATACTTCATGCCGTCGCAGTTCGATAATCCGGCCAACCCCGCGATCCACGAAAAAACCACCGGCCCGGAAATCTGGAACGACACTGACGGCGCTGTCGATGTACTGGTCGCAGGTGTCGGGACCGGCGGAACCATCACCGGCGTTTCGCGGTATATCAAGAATACCCAGGGCAAACCGATACTGTCGGTCGCGGTAGAACCCGTCTCTTCGCCGGTGATCAGCCAGGCCCTGGCAGGAGAAGAGATCAAGCCAAGCCCGCACAAGATTCAGGGGATTGGCGCCGGTTTCGTGCCGAAAAACCTCGATTTGTCGATGGTCGACCGGGTGGAGCTGGTCACCGATGACGAGTCCAAGGCCATGGCGCTGCGACTGATGCAGGAAGAAGGGATCCTGTGCGGGATCTCATGCGGCGCGGCCATGGCCGTGGCCGTGCGTCTTGCCGAGAAGCCGGAGATGCAGGGCAAGACCATCGTGGTGATTTTGCCGGACTCGGGTGAGCGGTATCTGTCGAGCATGTTGTTCAGCGATCTGTTCACCGAGCAGGAGAATCAGCAATAGTCGAATTGACTCAGATCAGCCGGGGTTCAGGATCGTTATGCTAATAAATGCTTTGTTGCGCAATTCTTAACACTGAATCTTGGGTTCAGCGGGTTTTTCCCGAGGCCGGTAGTGTTTATCATGGCCGGCTGCCATGCCGGCTAAAGGGCATTGCGCAGCGTTGTCTTTATTCAAGGAGTCGTTGATGACCTTTTCGTTAGCCGCCAAGGTGTTGGTGTTGCTGCTGTTTGTGGGCAGCATCCTCTATGTGCATTTGCGCGGCAAGGCGCGTCTGCCGGTCCTGCGTCAGTTCGTCAACCACTCGGCGCTGTTCGCTCCGTACAACGCGCTGATGTACCTGTTCTCCGGCGTTCCGTCCAAACCGTATCTGGATCGCAGCAAGTTTCCGGAACTGGATGTGCTGCGCGATAACTGGGAAACCATTCGCGACGAAGCCATGCACCTGTTCGACGAGGGCTATATCCGCGCCGCGGAGAAGAACAACGACGCTGGTTTCGGCTCGTTCTTCAAGAAGGGCTGGAAGCGTTTCTACCTCAAGTGGTACGACAAACCGCTGCCGTCGGCCGAAACCCTGTGCCCGAAAACCGTGGCGCTGGTCAGTGCGATCCCTAACGTCAAAGGCGCGATGTTCGCGCTGTTGCCCGGTGGCAGCCACCTGAACCCGCACCGTGATCCGTTTGCCGGCTCGCTGCGTTATCACCTGGGCCTGTCGACGCCTAACTCCGACGACTGCCGGATCTTCGTCGATGGTCAGGTCTACGCCTGGCGCGACGGTGAAGATGTGATGTTCGACGAGACCTACGTGCACTGGGTCAAGAACGAAACCGAACAGACCCGCGTCATCCTGTTCTGCGATGTCGAACGCCCGCTGAGCAACCGTCTGATGACCCGCATCAACCGCGCTATCAGCGCCTGGCTGGGACGCGCCACCGCGCCGCAGAACCTTGATGACGAGCGTGTCGGCGGCATTAACCAGGCTTATGCCTGGAGCAAGAGCTTCAGCGACAAGTTCAGTGGCGTGGTCAAACAGTGGAAACGCCGCAATCCCAAGGCATACCGCATCCTGCGTCCGGTATTGGCGGTGCTGGTGTTGACGTTGCTGGGGTATTGGCTGTTTGGTTGAGGCTGGGTGTTGAAATAAAAAACCGCTCCTTGTGAGCGGTTTTTTATTGTCTGTGAGTCAGCGGCGCCCGGCGAGAACGTTGGGTTCGTCTTCTATGCCTGTAATCAGTAGTTGCAGAAAACGCTGCTGATTGGCAGATAGCTTGGAGGAGACAATCGTTCCTTCCGTTTTGGTTGATCTTTTCCTGGTGGGGGATTTCTTGACTGATTTGCGCATGTTCCCTCCCTCATTGATCATTACTTGAGCTGTTTTCACCATACGTTACTCTCCACTGCGAGGACAAGACGACCTTCCAAATCAAATTTGAAGCCGAGCTTTGTATAAACAGGAATTGCTCCCTGCATCGGCTCCTGGACTTCTATGAAGTTGCTACCGATTATTTGGGCGAACTCATCAATGACCATCATCGCCAAGGTCCCGATACGATTTTTCAGCGGGTGAGAATCCCCGGGTCGCCCTTCCAATCGGACGATTCGAATACGTTGGCGGCTTTTGTTCGGATTGACGAAACACAGTCCGCAAAGCTGCTCTTCAAACCAGATCGCGATATCCAGGGACAGGGGTTCTCGTGACTTCCATGCGGCAACCTCTCGCCAGCAAAAAAGTGGATTCTCCCAAAGCTCGAACGCGCTCAGTGCTATGGCATCGATGGGTTCGAAGCGTACTTTCGACAAGTCTTGTCCTGCTGGAAGCTGTGATAGAGCTTTAGCGATGCTTGCCTGTTTTCTGGCCTGCGACTTGTACAACTGATACCGCAAATTCGTCCGTTCCCTTGGCATGTGATCCCGAGCATTCCCTGTCTCCCCATCAATGGGCCTATCCGTTGCTCATCAGCCTATTCACCTCGCCGCCAACTGTCCCTGCTGGCCCTTTGTCCAAATCGTTGCAATCCATGTCCCACGCTGGTTATAGTCGGCGCTCGTGAATCAGCTGATTCACTCTCCAAACCCTTCAAAAAAGATCAGCCCAATGCCTGCATCCCTCATCAACGCGGTAGTCGATTCAGCGGTCAACGCTGGCGTCGTGCCGTGCGGGAATCAGCAGCCTGGGCAGATCAGTCATTACCCTCCACCTGTCAGTAACACGCCGGTGTGCGTCGTCGTATCACCGCCGGGCGTTGGCGTTTCGGGCTGATCGGCATTCTCTGCTGACCCCCTGCGCCCGCCAGAAAAACCTACTGAATTTCAGCCTCGGCTGAGTTGGCTATTTGCCTGACTACAGGTGGTATTCATGTTTGTCCTTTCGAAAAAAACCGCGCTCGCGGCGATGTCCACGAGCCTGTTCGTTCTGCTGTGGAGCAGTGGTGCGATCTTCTCCAAATGGGGGCTGGCCCATGCCTCGCCCTTTGCCTTTCTGCTGATTCGCTTTGTGATCGCCCTGTGCGGGCTGCTGCTGTTGACGCCGCTGCTCAAGTTGAAGCTGCCCAAGGGCGGTCGGCCGATGCTGTTCGCGATTGCAACGGGCCTGGTGTTGTTGGGCGCGTATCAGATTTTTTATCTGTTGGCGCTCAACACTCAAGTCACGCCGGGGGTGATGGCGACCATCATGGGTGTACAGCCGATCCTCACCGTGGTGTTGATGGAGCGGCAGCGCTCGGCCAGCCGGATGTTCGGTCTGGCGCTGGGCCTGGTCGGGCTGATCATGGTGGTTTACCAGGGCATCGGTCTGGCGGGGATGTCCTGGGCCGGCATGCTGTTTGGCCTGCTTGCACTGGCGAGCATGACTCTGGGTTCGATCATGCAGAAACGCATCACCGACAATCCCCTCGGCACGCTGCCGGTGCAATACCTGGCCGGACTGTTGTTGTGCGGGATATTTGTGCCGTTTCAACCGTTCCACTTTGAGCACAGCACCGGTTTCATCGTGCCGGTGTTGTGGATGGGACTGGTGGTGTCGGTGCTGGCGACGCTGTTGCTGTACCGCCTGATCGCTCGGGGCAATCTGGTGAACGTCACCAGTCTGTTCTATCTGGTGCCAGCGGTGACGGCGCTGATGGACTATCTGATTTTCGGCAATCGTCTGGCGGCGCTGAGTGTGCTGGGGATGCTGTTGATCATTGTCGGTCTGGCGTTTGTGTTCCGTAAATCCAGCTGACCTGTAAACCGATGGCGGCTGTTCGGCCGCCATCGCGAGCAGGCTCGCTCCCACAGGAATTTATACTGTTGCCCAGATCCAGTGTGGGAGCGAGCCTGCTCGCGAATACGGCCTTATTAATGCAACAAAATCATCGGGCTGTAACGGCAGAAGGCTTCACCACCGCCGGCTTCAACACCAACCACAACGCCAGCGCAATCAACACCCCGCCATACAAGTGAGCCATCGACAGCGGCTCATCCAGCAGCAACGCACCCCACAACACGCCGAACGCCGGGATCATGAAGGTGACGGTCATCGATTTGACCGGGCCGATGGAACTGAGCAAGCGGAAATAGATGATGTAGGCGAACGCGGTGCAACCCAGCCCCAGGCCCAGCAGCGACAGCCAGACATTCCACCCACCCCAGCTTGCCGGAGGGGCGGTGATCACGCTGTAGCCGAACAGCGGCAACAGAAACAGCGAAGCGCCGAGCATGCTGCCCACCGCCGAGAGACGACTGTCGAGCCCGCCGCTGTGATCCAGCCAGCGTCGCGTGAGAAATCCGGCGAAACCGTAGCAGGTGGTGGCAAGCAGGCAGGCGAGGGCGCCCATGAGCAATGGCAGATCGAAAGCCACCGGCCCTGCACGCGTCAGCACACCGACACCGAACAAGCCGAGAAACACCCCGGTCAGCTTCGCGACAGTGAGTTTTTCACTGAAAAACAGCCCGCCGATCAATACGCCCATCAGCGGCGTGGTGGCGTTGAAGATTGCCGAGTAGCCGGCCGGCAACACTTGCGCCGCGACCGAATACAGCGTTGCCGGAATCCCCGAATTGATCACGCCCAGCAACATCACGGTTTTCAGCTTGCCTTTGAAGTCCCAACTGATGCGCATCAACCCGAGAATCACCAGCAGACCGACGGCCGCTATCGACACCCGAAAGAACGCAGTCGGAATGGTGCCGATGACCGGCGCAATAATGCGCATGAACAGGAAACTCGCGCCCCAGATGGCTGCCAGCGACAGCATGCGGAAAATATCGACAGCGCTCACGATGGCACTCCTTCCTTGATCGGGACGAGAGTGTTGCCGAGCGCCCCGGCGATGGCAACCGCTAATCGGGCATTTAATTCTCAGCAGTGGGTTGCCTGGTGAAAAATGCCAGCGATGTGCGCTGGCGTTCCGGTTTTGGCAGAAATTGCACTTCACCTGCACCCGGTTCCGTGGCTAAGCTCAGGCACAGATTTCCACTTGCACGCCGAGGTCTCATCTATGCCGCAGCAATGGCCAGCCACCGACATCGCCCGCATGATCCTCGATGGCTTTGACGATTACCGCGAGCATTTCCGGCGGATTACCGATGGCGCGCGCGAGCGCTTCGAGCAGGCGCGCTGGCAGGAAACGCAGACCGCCTCGGCAGCGCGGATCAATCTTTACGAGGAAAAGGTCGGCGAAACCATCGCCCGCCTGCGCGAGCATTTCGACGACGAGACGTTGATGAATGTCGGCAGCTGGCCGTTGGTGAAAAGCGCCTACATCAGCGTGATCGACCTGCGCTTCGATGATGAGCTGTCCGAGACCTGGTACAACTCGATCTTCTGCGGGCTGTTCAGCCACGACCTGATCAGCGACGGCTGCATGTTCATCCACACCACCCGGCCGAGCCTGCGCCGCGCCCGGGCTGCGCAAACCCGCACCTACAAGCCGCAAGGGCAGTTGTCGTCGATGCTCGCCAGCATCTTTGCCGACTACCGCTTCAGCGAGGATTACGCCGATCTGCCCGGCGATCTGCAGCGCCTCGAAGCGCAACTGCGCGAGAATTTGCCGGACTGGGTGTGCAAGGATCCGGAGCTGAGTGTCGAGCTGTTTTCCTCGGTGCTGTACCGCAACAAAGGCGCGTATCTGGTCGGGCGCATCTACACCCGCGACGAGCAGTGGCCGCTGGTGATTCCGCTGCTGCACCGTGAAGGCCGCGGGATTCAGATTGACGCGCTGATCACCGACGAAGCCGATGTGTCGATCATCTTCTCCTTCACCCGTTCGTATTTCATGGTCGATGTGCCGGTGCCGGCCGAGTTCATCGGTTTCCTGCGGCGCATTCTGCCGGGCAAGCACATCGCCGAGCTGTACACCTCGATCGGCTTCTACAAACACGGCAAGTCCGAGTTCTACCGCGCGCTGATCAATCACCTGGCCAACACCGACGATCAGTTCATCATGGCGCCGGGCGTGCGTGGCATGGTCATGAGCGTGTTCACCCTGCCGGGCTTCAACACCGTGTTCAAGATCATCAAGGACCGTTTCTCACCGTCGAAAAACGTCGACCGGGCGACGGTGATCGAAAAATATCGTCTGGTGAAAAGCGTCGACCGCGTCGGGCGCATGGCCGATACCCAGGAATTCGCCGACTTCCGTTTTCCACTGAGCAAGTTCGATCCGGCGTGTCTGGAAGAACTGCTGGAAGTCGCGCCGTCGACGGTCTCGGTCGAAGGCGACACGGTGCTGATCCGTCACTGCTGGACCGAGCGCCGCATGACCCCGCTCAACCTCTATCTGGACAATGCCAACGAAGCGCAGGTGCGCGAGGCGCTGGAGGATTACGGACTGGCGATCAAGCAACTGGCGGCGGCCAACATCTTCCCCGGCGACATGTTGCTGAAGAACTTCGGCGTCACCCGTCACGGGCGGGTGGTGTTTTACGATTACGACGAGATTTGTTTCCTGACCGAAGCCAACTTTCGCCACATCCCCGCGCCGCGCACCCCCGAGGACGAAATGGCTTCCGAGCCGTGGTATTCGATCGGGCCGCTGGACGTGTTCCCGGAAGAGTTTCCGCCGTTCCTGTTCGCTGATGCCGGGCAGCGCAAACTGTTCGATCAACTGCACGGCGAGTTGTACAACGCCGATTACTGGAAGGGTTTGCAGGAGGCGATTCGCGCCGGGAAAGTCATCGACGTGTTCCCATACCGTCGCAAAGGCCTCGACAACGAATAACCCGTTGTCACCTCAACCCTGTAGGAGCTGCCGCAGGCTGCGATCTTTTGACTTTGATTTTAAAAAACAAGATCAAAAGATCGCAGCCTGCGACAGCTCCTACAGGGGAAGCAGGTCAATCGAGAGCAAATCTGCGACAATCCGCCCCCTGCACATATAGACGACCGAATTGCGTACCCGATGACCGACGAATCGCCCTCCATCGACAAACTGCTGAAAAACCTTGATCACGCCATGCTCGCCGACCGTCATCGGCTGCGGCGGCAGTTGCTCGAGCTGCGCAAGAAACCCGACGAGGCCAAACTGGCCCAGTGGGTGACGCGCCTGCAGGCGTCCAGTGATCAGGTGCTGGCGCGCCGTGCCAGCCTGCCGGTGATTCGTTACGACGACAGCCTGCCAATCGCCGCCAAGCGCGATGAGATCAAGGCTGCGCTGGAGAAGCATCAGGTTCTGATCATCGCCGGCGAAACCGGTTCGGGTAAAACCACGCAGTTGCCGAAAATCTGTCTGGAAATCGGTCGCGGTCAGCATGGCTTGATCGGCCACACCCAGCCGCGTCGAATCGCGGCGCGCAGTGTGGCCAGCCGGGTCGCCGAAGAACTCGGTACGCCACTGGGCGCGCTGGTCGGTTATCAGGTGCGTTTCGAAGATCAGAGCGATGCCAACACCCTGATCAAACTGATGACCGACGGCATCCTGCTGGCGGAAACCCAGAATGACCGTTATCTGGAACGCTACGACACGATCATCGTCGACGAAGCCCACGAACGCAGCCTGAACATCGACTTCCTGCTCGGTTACCTGAAAACCCTGCTGCCGCGTCGTCCGGACCTGAAAGTCATCATCACCTCGGCGACCATCGATCTGGAGCGCTTCTCCAAGCATTTCGATGACGCGCCGATTGTCGAGGTGTCCGGCCGCACCTTCCCGGTTGAAACCTGGTATCGCCCGCTGACGCTTGAGCAGGATGAAGAAGGCAACCGCGTCGAAGACGACCTGACCGTCGATCAGGCGATCCTCGCCACCCTCGACGAGATCGCCGCCTACGAGCGCAGCGAACGCCGCAGTCCCGGCGATGTGCTGGTGTTCCTACCCGGCGAGCGCGAGATTCGCGACGCCGCCGACATGCTGCGCAAGGCCCAGCTCAAACACACGGAAATCCTGCCGCTGTACGCGCGTCTGTCGCCGGCTGAACAGCAGCGGATTTTCCAGTCGCATCCGGGACGCCGCGTGGTGCTGGCGACCAACGTCGCCGAGACCTCGTTGACCGTGCCGGGCATCCGGTACGTGATCGACAGCGGCACCGCGCGCATCAGTCGCTACAGCTATCGCGCCAAGGTGCAGCGCCTGCCGATCGAAGCGATTTCCCAGGCCAGCGCCAATCAGCGTAAGGGTCGTTGCGGCCGGGTTGAACCGGGGATTTGCGTGCGGCTTTACAGCGAGGAAGATTTCCTCGGTCGCCCGGAATTCACTGACCCGGAAATTCTGCGCACCAACCTTGCCGCCGTGATCTTGCAGATGCTGCACCTGCGCCTCGGTGAGATCACCGCGTTCCCGTTCATCGAGCCGCCGGACGGCAAGGCGATCAGCGACGGTTTCAACCTGCTGCAAGAACTCTCGGCGGTGGATCGCAACAGTCAGCTGACCCCGCTCGGGCGCCAGTTGGCGCGCCTGCCGGTGGACCCGCGCATGGGGCGTATGCTCTTGGAAGCGGCGAAACTCGGCAGCCTGCAGGAAGTGCTGATCGTCGCCAGTGCGATGTCGATTCAAGACCCGCGCGAGCGTCCGCCGGAGCGTCAGCAAGCGGCGGATCAGGCCCACGCGCAGTGGAAGGACAGCGATTCGGACTTCGCCGGCCTGGTCAATCTGTGGCGCGGTTTTGAAGAACAGCGCCAAGCGCTGACCGCCAGCCCGCTGCGTAACTGGTGCCGGAAGAATTTCCTCAATTATCTGCGTCTGCGCGAGTGGCGTGACTCTCATCGCCAGTTGAGCCTGATCTGCCGCGACATGCAGTTGAGCCTGAATAAAGAGCCGGCGGATTACCCGAAACTGCACAAAGCGGTGCTGGTCGGATTGCTCAGCCAGATCGGCCAGAAAACCGAAGACGGCGATTACCTCGGTGCCCGGCAACGGCGCTTCTGGATTCACCCGTCGTCGGGCATCGGCAAGAAGCGCCCGCAGTGGCTGATGACCGCCGAACTGGTGGAAACCACCAAGCTCTACGCGCGGATGGTCGCCAAGATCGACGCCGACTGGATCGAGCCGCTGGCCGGGCACCTGATCAAGAAAAACCATTTCGAACCGCACTGGGAGAAGAAGCGCGGCCAGGTCGTGGCCTACGAGCAGATCACCCTGTTCGGGCTGATCGTGGTCGGTCGCCGTCCTGTGCATTACGGCCCGGTGGATCCGGTGGTATCGCGTGAGCTGTTTATCCGCGAGGGCCTGGTGCGTGGCGAGATTCAGTCGAAAGCCAAATGCCTGAGCGCCAACAAACAGTTGCTCGAACAGCTCGACGAACTGGAAGCCAAGGCACGGCGCCGCGACATCCTCGCTGACGAAGAAACCCTGTACGCGTTCTACGATGCGCGCTTGCCGGCGGAGATTCACCAGACCGCGACCTTCGACAGTTGGTATCGGGTCAACAGCCAGAAGAACCCGCAGCTGCTGATCATGCGCGAAGAAGACGTGCTGGCCCGCGAGGCCAGCGAAGTCACCGCGCGCGACTACCCGGATACGCTGCACATCGGCGATCTGGAGCTGGCGCTCAGCTACCACTTCGAACCCAATCACCCGCGCGACGGCGTGACCCTGCGCGTGCCGGCACCGCTGCTGCCGATGCTGCCGCCGGAGCGTCTGGAATGGCTGGTGCCGGGGCTGATCGAGGCCAAGTGCATTGCGCTGGTGCGCAATCTGCCGAAAGCCCTGCGCAAAAACTTCGTGCCGGTGCCGGATTTCATCAAAGCGGCGTTGCAACGCATGAGCTTCGCAGAGGGCTCGTTGCCGCAATCGCTGGGTCGCGAACTGCTGCGCATGACCGGCGCCCGAGTCAGCGATGAGGCTTGGGCGGAAGCGGCGCAGCAGGTCGAAAGCCATCTGCGGATGAACCTGGAAATCGTCGACGGCCAAGGCAAGTTTCTTGGTGAGGGACGCGATCTGGCCGAGCTCACCGCGCGCTTCGCCGAAGCCAGTCAAGCGGCTTTGGCCGTGCCGCAAAGTGCGAAAAGTCAGCAACCGGTGGAGGCCAAAGTGTTTGCCCCGGTGGCGGAAAAGACTCAGCAGAAGATTGCCGGCCTGTCGATGACGGTCTATCCGGCGCTGGTGGAAGAGGGCGGCACGGTCAAGGAAGGGCGGTTTTCGACCCCGGCCGAAGCCGAATTCCAGCATCGCCGCGCCTTGCAGCGGCTGCTGATGCAGCAACTGGTGGAACCGGCGAAGTTCCTGCGCAGCAAACTGCCGGGCATCACCGAGTTGGGCCTGCTATATCGCGAGTTGGGCCGAGTGGATGCACTGGTCGAAGACATTCTGCTGGCCAGTCTCGACAGTTGCATCCTTGAAGGCGAAGACCCGTTGCCGCGTGACGGTGCCGGGCTGGCGGCATTGGCCGAACGCAAACGCGGCAGCTGGACCGAACACGCCGAGCGCGTGGCGCGGCTGACGCTGGAGATTCTCAAACTGTGGCACGGCCTGCAAAAACGCTTCAAGGGCAAGATCGATCTGGCGCAGGCTGTGGCGCTGAATGACATCAAGCAGCAAATCAGCCATCTGGTGTATCCGGGGTTTGTCCGGGAAACACCGATGCAATGGCTCAAGGAGCTGCCGCGCTATCTGAAGGCGGTCGAGCAGCGTTTCGAGAAACTCGGTGCGCAAGTACAGAAGGATCGCGTCTGGAGCGGTGAACTGGCCGGCCTCTGGGCGCAATACCAGACCCGCGCGGCGAAACATGCCCAGGAAGGCAAGCGCGATCCGCAGCTGGAGTTGTACCGCTGGTGGCTGGAGGAATACCGGGTGTCGCTGTTCGCCCAGCAGTTGGGAACGAAAGTGCCGATCTCGGACAAGCGGCTGAGCAAGCAGTGGAGTCAGGTCGAGGCCTGATCTTGAGTCGTACACGATCCCGTGTGGGAGCGAGCCTGCTCGCGAAAGCGGTATATCAGACACCATCCTCGTGACTGACACACTGCCTTCGCGAGCAGGCTCGCTCCCACATTGGATCTGGGTGGTGCTTGAGAAAGGCGCCAAAACCTTGGGTTTATGGCAAACTTCGCGACCATAAACGCCGTTTTCGCGACCCAGAGCCTTCAGTGAGGCCGCGATCGGAATAAAGCGATGCCAGGTCAGCGTCCCCGGACGGGAACAGACCCTTTGTGTGTTGGTACGTCGGTGCCAGCGCTTTCTGCCTGAACAGATTAGAGAAACGACCATGCATAACGTCGTCATCAGCGGCACCGGCCTGTACACCCCGGCCAACAGCATTTCCAACGAAGAGCTGGTGCAGTCTTTCAATACCTACGTCGCGCAGTTCAACGCCGACAACGCCGATGCCATCGCCCGCGGTGAAGTCCAGGCGCTGACCGAATCCAGCGCCGCGTTCATCGAAAAGGCCTCCGGTATCAAGAGCCGCTTTGTCATGGACAAGGATGGCATTCTCGATCCGCAACGCATGGCCCCGCGTCTGCCGGAACGCTCCAACGACGAATGGTCGGTCCTCTGCCAGATGGCCATCGGCGCCGCCGAACAGGCGTTGCAACGTGCCGGCAAGACCGCCGCCGACATCGACGGCGTGATCGTCGCCTGCTCCAATCTGCAGCGCGCCTACCCGGCCATCGCCATCGAAGTCCAGGAAGCACTGGGCATTCAGGGCTTCGGTTTCGACATGAACGTGGCCTGCTCCTCGGCGACTTTCGGCATTCAGGCTGCGGCCAACAGCGTGCAACTGGGTCAGGCCCGGGCGATCCTGATGGTCAACCCGGAAGTCTGCACCGGTCACCTGAACTTCCGCGACCGCGACAGCCACTTCATCTTCGGCGACGCCGCGACGGCAGTCATCATCGAACGCGCTGACCTGGCGACCTCCAAGTACCAGTTCGATGTGGTCAGCACCAAATTGCTGACCAAATTCTCCAACAACATCCGTAACAACTTCGGCTTCCTCAACCGTGCGGCGGAGGAGGGCATCGGTGCCCGCGACAAACTGTTCGTGCAGGAAGGCCGCAAGGTGTTCAAGGATGTCTGCCCGATGGTTGCCGAGCTGATCGGTGAGCACCTGGAAGAGAACAAACTCAACGTCGGCGACGTCAAGCGCTTCTGGCTGCACCAGGCCAACCTGAGCATGAACCACCTGATCGTGCGCAAGCTGCTGGGTCGTGAAGCCACCGAAGAAGAAGCCCCGGTGATTCTCGACACCTACGCCAACACCAGCTCTGCGGGCTCGGTGATTGCATTCCACAAGTATCAGGACGATCTGGCCAGCGGTTCGCTGGCCGTGCTGAGCTCGTTCGGCGCCGGTTACTCGATCGGCAGCGTGATTCTGCGCAAGCGCTGAGTTACCCCCCCTTGTGGCGAGGGAGCTTGCTCCCGCTGGAGTGCGTAGCGCTCCCAAAACCGGCGGTTGCGGTCTTGCTGAAGAACCGCAATCGCCGGTTTTGCGACTGCTGCGCAGCCGAGCGCGAGCAAGCTCGCTCGCCACAGGTTCGAGTGGTTAACGTTAATCGGTATTGCAAACGAGGCGCGCATGGCCGCAACGGACGACACCCATTTGCTCGAACGCCTGCTGGCCGGTGAGCAAAAAGCTTTCAAGGAACTGGTCAGCACCTACCAGAGCGCCATGCGCGCCGTGGCTTACGCGATTGTCGGCCAGCGCCATGTCGAAGAAGTGGTGCAGGACGCCTGGCTTTCGGTGGTGCGCCATATCGGTAGCTTCGAGGGCCGTTCCAGTCTCAAGACCTGGCTGCTGACCATCACTGCCAACTCGGCCAAGAGCCGCTACAAACAGAATCGTCGCGAAGTCTTGATGGATGACCTGCCGTCACCCCACGGCACCATCGACGATGATCGCTTTTCTCCCGGTGACGGTCATTGGCTGGTGGCGCCATTTGCCTGGCATCAGGACACGCCGGAAGCCTTGCTGACGGAAAGCGAATTGCGCGACTGCCTGGAGCACACCTTGCTCAGCCTGTCGGGACTGCAAAGCAGTGTTTTGCTGCTGCGCGAGCGTCAGGGCCTGGAGCTGGAGGAGATCTGTAATCTTCTGGAGATCTCGCTCTCCAATGTCCGTGTGCTGCTGCATCGTGCGCGGCTGAAAGTCTTCGCCACGGTGGAGCATTTTGAGGAGACCGGCGAATGCTGACCTGCAAGGAACAAGTAGCGCGCTCCAGCGATTATCTCGATGGCCAGTTGAGCTTTCGCGAGAGACTGTTGGTGCGCCATCACCTGATGTTCTGCCCCAACTGCCGGCGTTTCATTCGCCAGATGCGTTTGATGCAGGCCACGTTGAAGGCGATGCCTGAGAAGCCGCAAGAGGGTATGGATGTGCTGGCTGAGCGTCTGGCCGAGCAACGCCGCAAAGATAATCTCCTGTAGGCGCTGCCGGAGGCTGCGATCTTTTGATCTTGTTTTCAAGGATCATAAGATCGCAGCCTTCGGCAGCTCCTACATGTTTTTTGCATCCTGCAAAAAATAGCCCGACGCGGATGAAACGAGCGGATGATGGGGATCGTCCCGCCCGCGTCAGGCTACAGGTGACGCGTTTTAGAACTTCGCTTCCGCATCCAGCTGCAGGGTGTTGGTGTCTGCGTCACGCTGGGTACGGCTGGAGAAGTCGGCCTTGGTCAGGAAGTAGGTCGCGCCGATGGCGAAGTTCTTGTCGATGTCGTAACCGACTTTGAACTTGTGGCCGCGCGAACCGGTGGTGCCGTTGGCGAAGTCGGAGTCGGTGAATGCGCCGACCACGGCGTCACGCTGTACGTCACGATAGTTGTAGTCCAGGTTCAGGCCGAAGACTTTCGACTTGGCGCCGACCAGCCACGCAGTGTCGGCATCGGTCACCGCATCGTTGTTCTTCACGTACTGGCCGTAGAACGACAGCGGCATTGGCAAACCACCGATATCGATCTGGCTGAAACCCTCGTACAGACGGAATTCGTTGTTGGCCGAGTTGCCGTTGACCGACAGTGCGCACGGTGTGGACGTCCCGGTGCAACGGCTGTCCTCGTCGTTCTGGTAGGCGTAGACGCTGCCGCCCAGGGTCAGTTTCAGGTTGTCGGTGATCGCGAAGCGGCTACCCAACTGGCCAGCGGTCAGGCGCAGGTCGTGGCGAAATTGCACGCCTTCGCCGTCGACGTTGTCCTTGAGGGTGTAGTTACCCAGGCTGCCGAACAGTTCGGCGCTGCTGCCCAGCGGGTATTTGTAGGTCACGGCCAGACCTTCCGGGTTGATGTCGCTGTCCCAGATCACGTCGCCCATGCTGACCCACGGTTGCAGCATCTTGCCGCCGATCACGTGCAGGTTCTTGATGGCATCGGGGTGGTAGTCGATGTAACCCAGGTCGAGCCAGATCTGCTTCTTGTCGAAGTAGTTGTCCATGTCCTGGTTGGTCGAACGGGCATCGTCGCCGCCGCCGGTGGCAATACGGATACCGGTGTCGACTTGCGGGTTGATCTCGGTGTAGGCCCCGAGGCGGGCACGGATACGCTGGCGATCCTTGTCGCGACCACCGTTGTTGGATTCACCGTCGATCTTGACGGTCTCCTGACGGATACGCACATCACCCTTGAACTGGGTCTTCGCGGCCCAGGCAAGCTTCTGGTCGAAGGAACTCAGCTCATTGGTTTTCTTCGCGGTTGCCGCGATTTGCTCGTTGGTCTCTTGCTGCGCCTGCTGCGCGATTTGCTGAGCCTTCTGATCCTTGGCCAGTTCGGTTTGCAGTTCAATGTACTGCGCCTGGGAAATGGAACCGTTAGCCTTGAGCATGTCGAGCAGTTTGGCGTCGACTGCAGCACTGGCCGGAACGCTCATGGCCAACAACAGGCCACCGCACAGGGCCGCCGCAGTTTTCGTGGAAGCAAGACGCATAGCAATCTCCGAAGATGAGAGGGATGGCTGAACCATCCTGGGCACACCGACGCGCACGTCGGAAAACAGTGTCCGGGTAGAACCCGGCGCTCTAAAAACAGGAGCGAGTATCGCGATGGTTTATGACAGAGCAGTGGCTAAGTGATGTCATGTCGATGACGATGCAAAGTCTTCGTGAACTATTGAGCCAGAGCACTGTCGCCCGAATGAGCGTGTGCAATGGAAGCTGATCAGCGATACTCGCGGGGCTTTGACGCCAAGATGTGGAGAGCCAGTTGATGCCGTTGCAACGTGTGCAAAACCTGTCAGAAATCGCCCCCGCGACCTGGGATGCGCTGGTGCCCGAGAACCAGCCGTTTCTGCGCCATGCGTTCCTCGGCGCACTGGAAGACAGTGGCAGCGTCGGCCCGCACACCGGCTGGCAACCCGAGCATCTGCTGCATGTTGAAGACAATCGGTTGCTCGCCGCGCTGCCCAGTTATCGCAAATGGCATTCCTACGGCGAGTACGTCTTTGATCACGGTTGGGCCGATGCCTGCGCCCGCGCCGGGATCGATTACTACCCCAAGCTGCTGACAGCGGTGCCGTTCAGTCCGGTCAGTGGCCCACGCTTGCTGGCGGCAAATGTCGAGGACGGATTCGAACTGCTCAAGAGCCTGCCGGGTTATCTGGAAATCGAAGAACTTTCCAGCGCCCACATCAATTTCACCGACCCGTTCACCGACGCCGCCATGGCCGAGCAACCGGGCTGGTTGCAACGCATCGGCTGTCAGTACCACTGGCAGAATCGCGGTTACCGGGACTTTCAGGATTTTCTCGACGTGCTCAGCTCGCGCAAGCGCAAGCAGATGCGCAAGGAGCGTGAGCAAGTGGCGGGGCAGGGCTTCGAGTTCGAATGGCTGCAGGGGCGCGAGCTGGACGAGGCACAATGGGATTTTGTCTATGCCTGCTATGCCAACACCTATGCCGTGCGCCGACAGGCGCCGTACCTGACGCGCGAGTTCTTCAGTCTGCTGGCTGCGCGGATGCCGGAGGCGATTCGGGTGGTCTTCGCCAGACAGCGGTCACGGCCGGTGGCGATGGCCTTCAGTCTGGTCGGGGGTGACAGCTTCTACGGACGCTATTGGGGCTGTCTGGCCGAGTTTGACCGGCTGCATTTCGAGACGTGTTTCTATCAGGGCATGGATTACGCGATCGCCCACGGCTACCAGCGCTTTGATGCGGGGGCCCAGGGTGAACATAAACTGATTCGCGGCTTTGAACCGGTGATCACGCATTCGTGGCACTACCTGCGCCATCCCGGTTTGAAAGCGGCGGTGAAGGATTTCCTGAAACAGGAACGCGCCGGCATCCTCGGCTATGCCGAAGAAGCAAAAACTGCCTTGCCCTACCGCCAAACCTAGATCCCTGTAGGAGCTGCCGGAGGCTGCGATCTTTTGCTCTTTAAAAGTCAAAAGATCGCAGCCTCCGGCAGCTCCTACAGGGGAGGTGGTGGTTTCAGGTTTCTTCTTTACCCAGCCAGCGATAGATTCCGCCGCCCACCACCGCGCCCAGCAGCGGCGCGACCCAGAACATCCACAACTGCGCGATCGCCCAGCCGCCGACCATCAGCGCCGGCCCGGTGCTGCGCGCCGGGTTGACCGAGGTGTTGGTGACCGGGATCGAGATCAGGTGAATCAACGTCAGACCCAGGCCGATGGCGATCGGTGCAAGGCCCGCCGGAGCGCGTTTGTCGGTAGCGCCGAGGATGATGATCACGAACATGGCGGTCATCACCAGTTCGGTGACAAAGCCTGCGGCCATCGAGTATTTGCCCGGTGAGTGCTCGCCATACCCGTTGGAGGCCAGACCTGCGGCAATATCGAAACCCTCCTTGCCGCTGGCAATGTGCGCAATCAGCGCCGCGGCGAGAATCGCGCCGAGCACCTGCGCGATGATATAGGCGGGCAACTCTTTGGCCGGAAATCGGCCGCCAACGAACAGACCGACCGAGACGGCCGGGTTGAGATGACATCCGCTGATGTGGCCAATGGCGAACGCCATGGTCAGCACCGTCAGACCAAACGCCAGGGCCACCCCCAGCACTCCAATGCCCAAGGGCGAAGACGCTGCGAGCACTGCACTGCCGCATCCACCCAGAACCAGCCAGAACGTACCCAACAACTCAGTGACTGAACGTTTGAACAGAGACATGAGAGAGTCCTTGATAGGCGTGCTATCGAGACTGAATCGAGTTGTGCTTCCTTGCAGATTTACGACAGGCTCCCTGCTGGAACCTTGGCTGAGTACAGCAGGCTTTGGATGGATTGCCAGCAGGCATGAAAAAACCGCCAGAGCCCGTGGTTGGCGGGCTGGGGCGGTTTTTTTGGCGGACAAACATTGTGTGGCAAGGGAGCTTGCTCCCGCTGGACAGCGAAGCTGTCCCAAAACTATCTGCACCGGTAGTGTCAGACTCGCACAATTGGCGGGCTTTGCGCCTGCTGCGCAGTCGAGCGGGAGCAAGCTCCCTCGCCACAAAAGTTCACAAAGTCAGATTTTTTGTGATCAATCGATCCCGACAAATCCTCCGGTCTGGTGCGCCCACAACCGCGCATACAAGCCGCGATGCGCGAGCAATTCGGCGTGGGTGCCGCTCTCGGCGATCTTGCCGTTTTCCAGCACAACCAGCCGATCCATGCGGGCGATGGTCGAGAGGCGGTGGGCGATGGCGATCACGGTTTTGCCTTGCATCAGGGTTTCGAGGCTTTCCTGGATCGCTGCTTCGACTTCCGAATCCAGTGCCGAGGTCGCTTCGTCCATGATCAGGATCGGCGCGTCCTTGAGCAGCACGCGAGCAATCGCGATGCGCTGACGCTGACCGCCGGACAGCTTCACCCCGCGCTCGCCGACGTGCGCATCGAAACCGGTGCGGCCCTCGGCGTCCGACAGCAACGGAATGAACTCGTCGGCGCGAGCCTTGTGCACCGCATCCCAGAGTTCGGCGTCGGTGGCGTCAGGCTTGCCGTACAGCAAGTTGTCGCGGATCGAGCGGTGCAGCAGGGAGGTGTCCTGCGTGATCATGCCGATCCGTGCGCGCAGGCTTTCCTGGCCGACTTCGGCGATGTTCTGCCCATCGATCAGGATCCGTCCGCCCTCGACGTCGTACAGGCGCAACAGCAGGTTGACCAACGTCGATTTGCCGGCGCCGGACGGCCCGATCAAACCGATTTTCTCGCCGGGTTTGATGGTCAGGTTGAGGTCGCCGATGATGCCTTTCTTCTTGCCATAGTGAAAATCCACATGCTCGAAACGCACTTCGCCACGGGCCACCGCCAGTGGTTTGGCCTGTTCGCGATCAGTGACGCTGACCGGTTGCGAAATGGTCTGCAGACCGTCCTGCACCATGCCGATGTTTTCGAAGATGCCGGTGACCACCCACATGATCCAGCCGGACATGTTGACGATGCGAATCACCAGACCCGTAGCCAGCGCGATAGCGCCGACCGTGATCAACGACTGCGTCCACAGCCACAGCGCCAGCGCGGTGGTGCCGACGATCAGCAGGCCGTTCATGGCGGTGATTGCCACGTCCATGCTGGTCACCACGCGGCCGGCCATCTGCGCCTTGACCGTCTGTTCCTCAATGGCTTCCTTGGCGTAATGCTGTTCAAAGTTGGTGTGGGCGAACAGCTTCAGTGTGGCGATGTTGGTGTAGCCGTCGACGATCCGCCCCATCAGTTTCGAGCGCGCATCGGAGGCCTCCACCGAGCGATCCTTGACCCGTGGCACGAAGTAATACAGGGCGCCGATGTAGGCGGCGATCCACGTCAGCAGCGGGATCATCAGGCGCCAGTCGGCTTCGGCGAACAGCACCAACGAACTGATCGCGTAGATCACCACATGCCACAACGCGTCGACCGCTTGCACGGCGGAGTCACGCAGTGAGTTGCCGGTCTGCATGATGCGTTGGGCGATGCGCCCGGCGAAGTCGTTCTGGAAGAAATTCAGGCTCTGTTTGAGCACATAGCTGTGATTCTGCCAGCGGATCATGCTGGTCATCCCCGGGCTCAGGGTCTGGTGCACCAGCAGGTCGTGCAGGCCGAAAAAGATCGGCCGCAGTACCAGCGCAACCACCACCATCCACGTCAGTTCGAGGGCGTGGTCGCTGAAGAAATTCGGGTTGGGCGTGCCCTGGGCCAGGTCGATGATGCGGCTCAGGTAACTGAACAGCGCCACTTCGATCAACGCAGCAAACAGGCCGACCACCAACAGAGCGGCAAAGCTCGGCCAGACTTGTTTCAGGTAATAGGTATAGAAGGGCAGCACGCGATTGGGCGGAGCCGCCGTCGGAGCGTCGCGGAATATGTCGATCAGTTGTTCGAAACGGCGATAGAGCATCAGATAACCGCCCGGAAGCCGGGCTCTCCTTTTATCGGTGTGAGCGGCGTGGCATCAGGCCTGCGCCGCTCGATACGCCCTGTACAGCTTAGTCGATGACTTTGGCCGACTTGATGATCACAGGGTCGGAAGGCACGTTCTGCATGCCCTGTTTGGTGGTGGTTGGCGAGTTGACGATGATGTCGACCACGTCCATGCCTTTGACCACTTTGCCGAATACGGCGTAGCCATCACCCTGGTCGAGGAAGTCGTTGTCCTTGACGTTGATGAAGAACTGGCTGGTCGCCGAATCGGGTACGGAGGTGCGCGCCATGGACAAGGTGCCGCGAACGTTGGCCAGGCCGTTTTTGTGTTCGTTCTTGATCGGCGCCTTGGTTTCTTTCTGCTGCATCTGTGGCGTGAAACCGCCGCCCTGAGCCATGAAGCCCGGGATCACGCGGTGGAAAATGGTGTTGGTGTAAAAGCCGCTGTTGACGTAATCCAGAAAGTTTTTGGTACTGATCGGCGCCTTGACCGGATCCAGTTCGATTTCGATCTGGCCGTTGGTGGTGTCCAGCAGCACGTGCGGCGCTTTGGCCGGGGTGGCAGCCATCAGGTTGGCAGCGAACAGCACGGTGCCGGCGGCGAGGGCGAGTTTTTTCAGCATGGGTCAGTGATCCTGAGATTGAATGTCGGCTGCGGCGAGAAACTCCAGCAGCGTTTGATTGAAGCGTTCGGGTTGATCGAGCGGGGTGGCGTGGCGCGAATCGGCGATGACCACCAGCCGCGCATCGGGCAGCAGTTTTACATAGGTTTCTTTCAGCGCCACCGGTGTGTAGTCACGGTCGGCAGTGACGATGAGGGTTGGACAGGTCACCCGGGAAAGTCGTTCCTGAACGCCCCAGCCAACAATCGCATCGAAGCTGGCGAGATAAGCACGTTTGTCGTTTTTTGCCCAGCGTTCGGACATTTTCTGCCGCAAATCAGCCTGTTCCGGTTTCGGAAAAAGTTTGCCGCCCAGCGCCTTGCCGATGGTTGCCAGGCTTAGCACACGCATCAGGCTCCAGCGTTTGAACCACTGCCAGTAATCGTCGCGGCTGCGGAGTTTGACTTCGGGGGCGCTGTTGACGATGGTCAGGCTTTTGAGCCTGTGCGGCTGATCGACGCCGAACTGAAAGCCGATCATTCCGCCCATCGACAGCCCGACGTAATGCACCGGACCGAGGTGCAAGTGCTCGATCAACGCCAGCAGGTCAGCGCTGAAACCGGCGATGCTGTAGCGCTCGCGGGGTTTGTCCGAGCGACCGTGACCGCGTATGTCCGGGACGATTACCCGGTAATGCGCCGACAGCGCCGGAATCTGCATTTCCCAGTCCAGGGTGCTCGAGCCGAGCCCGTGAACCAGCAGCAACGGCGTACCGTGGCCATATTCCTCGTAGTGCAGGTTGCAACCTTCGTGCTCGAAATACGCCATCGGTGAACTCCATGTCAGGCTTGTTCGGGGGCGGCGAACGGTGCGTCCAGCGGCAAGGTGTCGAAGGTACGCAGCAGTTCGATGAGGATTTGTGTCGCCGGGCCCAGCGGTTTGTCCTTGTTCGAATACAGGTAGAAGCTGGAGTTGCGGTTGCCTCCCCTGTCCAACGGTAGCAGTTTGAGCGAGCCGTCTTTCAATTCCCGTTCGATCATGTGTCGGGGTAACCAGGCGAAGCCCAGGCCGCTGCTGACGAATGTTGCGGCAGTGGCAAGGCTGCCGACCGTCCAGCGCTGTTCGGCACCCAGCCAGCCGACGTCGCGTGGCTGCTGGCGCCCGGAGTCGCGAATCACCACCTGCATCTGGGTTTCCAGATCCTGGAAGCTCAGTTCGCGGTTGAGCCGATGCAAGGCGTGATCCGGGTGGGCGACGGCAACAAACTCGACATCGCTCAATTCCGCACCAAGGTAGCCGGGAATGCTCAGACCGGTGATCGCCAGATCGGCGACGCCTTCCAGCAGCACTTCTTCGACCCCCGACAACACCTCCTCGCGCAGCCGCACGCGGCAGCCACGACTTTGCGGCATGAACGCGGTCAGCGCCCGGACGATACGTGCGCTCGGGTAGGCCGCATCGACCACCAGCCGCACCTCGGCCTCCCAACCTTGCTCCATGTGGTGGGCAAGGTCTTCCAGTTGGCTGGCCTGTTTCACCAGTTGCCGCGAGCGGCGCAACAATACGCCACCGGCTTCGGTGAGCACCGCCTTACGCCCGTCAATGCGCAGCAAGGGCACGCCGAGCTGATCCTGCATGCGGGCGACGGTGTAGCTCACCGACGATTGCGAACGGTGCAGTGCCTCGGCGGCTTGGGCGAAGCCGCCGTGATCGACCACGGCCTGCAATGTTCGCCATTGATCAAGGGTCACGCGGGGCGCTTTCATCAATAGCTCCTCTTGTCCTAAGCTGGCCGTCCCTCATGGAGACTGGCGAATGAAAAAATTCTGTTGTGTGGTGCTCGCGTTGCTGCCGCTGACTGCGTTTGCTTACCCGATCGATGTGCAGAAAAATCTCAATGGCTTGAAGATCGACTACGAAACCTATGACACCGACAAGGACATCGGCTCCATAAAAGTGGTCAACTTCGGTGATGTCGATGCCGTCTGCAAAGCCGTTTTCAACAATGGCCCGGAAGCGCCACGTACGCGCAACATCGAAGTCCCGGCCCGCAAGCATACGAACGCCACGGCCAAGTTCTCTCGCGAGATCATCAGGCTGCGCATTGAACTGAGTTGCAGCCCGAAATAACGGCGATCCCTGTGGGAGCGAGCCTGCTCGCGAAGGCGTAGTGTCAGTCGACACCTTCTCAGGCTGACCCGCCGCCTTCGCGAGCAGGCTCGCTCCCACAGGGTACAACCTGCATCTAAACGAATTATTCGATGCTTTGCAGCAATTATTTGCGCTTTTTCATCGATACAATCCTGTTTAACCTTCACTCCATCGACCTACAACATTCTCGGATGGAGACTACACACCATGTCCCGCGTTCTGATCATCGAAAGCAGCGCCCGCCAGCAAGACTCGGTTTCCCGTCAACTGACCCAGACCTTCATCGGTCAGTGGAAAGCGGCGCACCCCAACGATCAGATCACCGTGCGTGACCTCGCCGTGAACCCGGTACCCCACCTGGACGCCAACCTGCTGGGTGGCTGGATGAAGTCTGCCGAACAGCGCAACGCCGACGAACAATCGTCGCTGGACCGCTC
This sequence comes from Pseudomonas sp. IT-P260, assembly GCF_949768395.1. Taxonomy (NCBI): domain Bacteria; kingdom Pseudomonadati; phylum Pseudomonadota; class Gammaproteobacteria; order Pseudomonadales; family Pseudomonadaceae; genus Pseudomonas; species Pseudomonas sp. IT-P260. The sequence continues at coordinate 28,688 of NZ_CATKPO010000010.1, read as the reverse complement.
CAACGAATTGACCGACGAGTTGCTGGCCGCCGATGTTCTGGTAATGGCAGCGCCGATGTACAACTTCGCGATCCCGAGCACTCTGAAAGCCTGGCTCGACCACGTGCTGCGTGCCGGTGTGACTTTCAAGTACACCGAAACCGGCCCGCAAGGCCTGCTCAGCGGCAAACGTGCCTATGTGCTCACCGCTCGCGGCGGTATCTACGCCGGCGGCCCGGCCGACCATCAGGAACCGTACCTGCGCCAGGTCATGGGCTTCATCGGCATCCACGACGTGACCTTCATTCACGCCGAAGGCATGAACCTGGGCGGCGACTTCCAGGAGAAGGGCTTGAATCAGGCCAACGCCAAACTGTCCCAAGTCGCTTGATGGGTTAATCGCCAGATAATCGCCGCTTGTTTAAGTGACCTGGCGCAACCCCTTCAAGGCTCTACGCGCATCGAACCTCCCTTTGCACTTGTTGCTCCTGAGTGCTGTAGCCCGATTGAACGCTTTAGCGAGATCGGGCTTTTTTTTGCCTGTGTTTTTGAACAACACAAGACTCCTTATGGGAGCGAGCCTGCTCGCGAAAGCGGTGCATCAGACAAGTAGCTGCCGTCTGACACTCTGCCTTCGCGAGCAGGCTCGCTCCCACAGGGGAATTTTGTGTTTCGGGCTATTCGCAGTGAGACCAGAAAACCGCTATCGTCGCCGCCATTAGAAACAGAGGCGACCATGGGCTATCTACTTTTTGTCACGCTGATCCAGGCGTTTTCCTTCAGTCTGATCGGCGAATACCTGGCCGGTCATGTCGACAGCTACTTCGCAGTGCTGGTGCGCGTGGTGCTGGCCGGGCTGGTGTTCATTCCGTTGACCCGCTGGCGTTCGGTGGAACCGGCGTTCATGCGCGGCATGCTGTTGATCGGCGCGTTGCAGTTCGGCATCACCTACGTCTGCCTGTACCTTAGCTTCCGTGTGCTGACGGTGCCGGAGGTGTTGCTGTTCACCATCCTCACGCCGCTGCACGTGACGCTGATCGAAGATGCGCTGAACCGCCGCTTCAATCCGTGGGCGCTGATTGCGGCGCTGGTCGCGGTGGGCGGCGCGGCGGTGATTCGCTTCGACCGGATCAACCCGGATTTCTTCATGGGCTTTTTGCTGCTGCAACTGGCCAACTTCACCTACGCGGCAGGGCAGGTGATGTACAAGCATCTGGTGGCGAAACACCCGAGCGATCTGCCGCATTACCGGCGTTTCGGCTTCTTCTATCTCGGCGCGCTGGCGGTGGTGCTGCCGGCATTCCTGATGTTCGGCAAAGCCAACTTCCTGCCCGAAGCGCCGCTGCAGTGGGGCGTGTTGCTGTTCCTCGGCCTGGTTTCGACCGCGCTGGGCATGTACTGGTGGAACAAGGGCGCGTGCATGGTCAACGGCGGCACGCTGGCGGTGATGAACAACCTGCATGTGCCGGTGGGCTTGCTGCTGAACTTGCTGATCTGGAATCAGCATGAGGAACTGGGAAGGTTGTTGCTTGGCGGCAGTGTCATCCTGGCGGCCGTATGGATCAGCCGGTTAGGCATCAAGCGCACCGCATAACCCTTGTAGGAGCTGCCGCAGGCTGCGATCTTTTGCCTTTGATGTTTTGAAGATCAAAAGATCGCAGCCTTCGGCAGCTCCTACACTGATCGTGGGTTACATGAGGTGTTTCTGTGGTTCCGCAATGTGCGCCGAACCCAGCACCGCCGGCAACAACCCCGAACGCAGATCTCCGCCACTCGGCTGTTGATACAGACTCAAGCCAAACTCCGGCAGCACCGCTAGCAGATAATCGAAAATATCCCCCTGAATTCGCTCGTAATCGGCCCACACCGTGGTGGTCGTAAAGCAGTAGATTTCCAGTGGAATGCCCTGCGCCGTGGTCTGCATCTGGCGCACCATGCAGGTCATGTTCGGCTGGATCTCGGGATGGCTTTTCAGATACGCCAACGCATAAGCGCGGAAGGTGCCGATGTTGGTCATGCGCCGACGGTTGGCCGCCATTGCCGCTACATTACCCTGCGCCTCGTTCCACGCTTTGAGTTCGGCTTTCTTGCGGCCCATGTAGGCGGTCAGCAGGTGCACCTGAGAGAGCTTTTCTTCTTCATCGTCGCGGATGAAGCGCACGCCGCTGGCGTCGATGAACAGGCTGCGCTTGATCCGTCGTCCACCGGACTGTTGCATGCCGCGCCAGTTGCGGAACGATTCGGACATCAGGCGCCAGGTCGGGATCGAGACGATGGTCTTGTCGAAGTTCTGCACCTTGACCGTGTGCAGGGTGATGTCGACCACGTCGCCATCGGCCCCGACTTGCGGCATCTCGATCCAGTCGCCGACCCGCAGCATGTCGTTGCTGGTCAGCTGTACGCTGGCAACGAACGACAGCAATGTGTCCTTGTAGACCAACAGAATCACCGCCGACATCGCACCCAGACCGGACAGCAGCAACAACGGCGAACGGTCGATCAGGGTGGCGACGATGATGATCGCACCAAACACGTACAAGACCATTTTCGCCAGTTGCACATAGCCCTTGATCGAGCGGGTGCGCGCGTGTTCAGTGCGCGCGTAGATGTCCAGCAACGCATTGAGCAGGGCGCTGACCGACAGCAGCAGGAACAGGATGGTGAAGGACAGCGCCACGTTGCCGAGGAAGGTCATCGCGGTTTTGCTCAGTTCCGGCACCAGGTGCAGACCGAACTGGATTACCAGCGATGGCGTCATCTGCGCCAGGCGCTGAAACACCTTGTTGTGTCGAAAGTCGTTGATCCAGTGCAGCGCCGGCTGGCGCCCGAGCATGCGGCTGGCATGCAGGATCAGATAGCGCGCCACTCGTCCGAGGATCAGCGCGATCACCAATAGCAGCATCAGCGCCAGGCCGGATTGCAGGAACGGGTGCTTTTCGAGGGCACCCCAGAGGTCTTGGGCGTTGAGCCAGAGCTGTTTGAAATCCATGTGAGCAACGATTCTTCTGTAAGACGCGATGGGCGATTAGAGCATTTAAGACGCTGTGTATTACCGTTGGAGACAAATCGAGCAACAAAAAAGCCACTGATTACGCCCGTTTGTATAAAGAAACTCGGCCTGAGCGCTCGAAACCGGTAACCTATGCAGCTGTTTTTTTGCATATCTTCGAGGTAGCACCCGTGTTTTCCCAATTCGCCCTGCACGAACGCCTGCTCAAAGCCGTGGCCGAGCTGAAATTTGTCGAGCCAACGCCTGTGCAAGCAGCGGCCATTCCGCTGGCGCTCCAGGGGCGTGACCTGCGGGTGACGGCGCAAACCGGTAGCGGCAAGACCGCCGCTTTTGTCCTGCCGATCCTCAATCGCCTGATCGGTCCGGCGAAGATTCGCGTCAGCATCAAGACCCTGATCCTGCTGCCGACCCGCGAGCTGGCCCAGCAGACCCTGAAAGAAGTTGAACGCTTCTCGCAGTTCACCTTCATCAAGTCCGGCCTGATCACCGGCGGTGAAGACTTCAAGGTGCAAGCGGCGATGCTGCGCAAGGTGCCGGACATCCTGATCGGTACCCCGGGCCGGATGATCGAGCAACTCAACGCCGGCAACCTCGATTTGAAAGAAGTCGAAGTGCTGGTGCTCGACGAAGCCGACCGCATGCTCGACATGGGTTTTGCCGAAGACGTGCAGCGTCTGGTCGACGAATGCCCGAACCGTCAGCAGACCATGCTGTTCTCCGCCACCACCGGCGGTTCCGGGCTGCGCGAGATGATCGCCAAGGTGCTGAACAATCCTGAGCATTTGCAGCTCAACGCGGTCAGCCAGCTGAACTCGACGACTCGTCAGCAGATCATCACCGCCGACCACAACCAGCACAAAGAGCAGATTGTGAACTGGCTGCTGGCCAACGAGACCTATCAGAAGGCCATCGTCTTCACCAACACCCGCGCCATGGCCGACCGCATCTACGGCCGCCTCGTGGCTCAGGAATACAAGGCGTTCGTGCTGCACGGCGAGAAAGACCAGAAGGATCGCAAACTGGCGATCGATCGTCTGAAGCAAGGTGGCGTGAAGATTCTGGTTGCCACCGACGTCGCAGCCCGTGGTCTGGACGTGGATGGCCTGGATCTGGTGATCAACTTCGACATGCCACGCAGCGGCGACGAATACGTGCACCGCATCGGTCGTACCGGCCGCGCCGGCAACGACGGTCTGGCGATCTCGCTGATCTGCCACGGCGACTGGAACCTGATGTCGAGCATCGAACGCTACCTGAAGCAGAGCTTCGAGCGCCGCACCATCAAGGAAGTCAAAGGCACCTATGGCGGGCCGAAAAAGGTCAAGGCCTCCGGCAAAGCCGTCGGCGTGAAGAAGAAAAAGACCGACGCCAAGGGCGACAAGAAGAAAACCGCCGCCAAGACCCCGACCAAGCGCAAGAGCGCCAATCGGCCGAAGCCGGATTCGCTGGTGAGCAGCGACGGCATGGCCCCGCTCAAGCGCCGCAAGCCGGCCGAGCCTGCGGCTGAATAAGTCGCCACAAATGGCCAATAAAAAACCCGGACAGTGTCCGGGTTTTTTTATGCGCAGGGTCTGTCAGTTCCCCAACTGTCCGCTGGTGTCCGCGTCAAAGCGCTGTTTGGCGCGATCTGCCGCCGGTTTGAGCAGCGTGAGCAGCGCGGCTTCGCTGTACAGCCGCGAGTCCCCAAGCTCCTTCGGCGTCGGCTCAATCGGGATCAGCACATCCTCACCGTCCGCATGCAGCCAGATCGCCACGACGTGCAGTGCCGAGACAAACAGCACGCGCAGTTCAACGGTTCTGCCCTGCAATTGCGGCGCCTGTTCCGCCAGTTTCAACGCGCCCACGGTGTCGGCGGCCCGGGTGCCGTGGTTCAGCGAAGCGAACTCGACATGGCCACGCACCTCGGCCAGTTGCGCATCGGCAATGCTGACGCCGTCGGCAAACACCAGGTAATGCCAGTCACCGATGCGTGCGTCTTTCAAACCCTTGCCCTGGCTCAGATCGTCGAGTGTCAGCGAGTAGCCGCGATAGGCTTCGCTGAGGCTGACTTTGGCCGGTGTCGCGGCGGCGAACTGGCGATTAATGCCGAAACCCTGTGTTTGCAGTGCGGCTTGCAGCGCGGGACGCAAAGTCTGAACACCGTTGGAAGGCGCCTTTGGATAAGTCAGTTGCATGATGTCGCCCTCCTAGTTTTTTGCGGTGAAGTAAGTGTGAGTCCAGTTGCCGCCGCCGTTGTACGAACCCGGGAATGAGTTCAGCGCGCGGGTCGAGTAACCGTAGATCGAGTCGGCGACCTGCACGTAGTTGCCGTTGGTGCCGTAGATCGCCAGGAAGTGCGCACCGCCACCGTACCAGGCACAGCGCAGGCCGACCGGGCGGCCCATGTTGATCTGGTTCTGAATGGCCGACATCTGCAGCGAACCCTGATTCATCCCGTTATAGCTGCGGGTGGTTTGCAGGGCCGAATCCAGATAGCCGTAGACGTTGCACGGTCCTGGCTGGCTGCAGCAATTGCGATCCAGTTGGGTGCTGGCGACGCCGCACTGGGTCCAGTTTCCAGTGCCGTAATAGTTGCCGACCGAAGCGGAAACAGCGGCCCAGCACCAGTTGGTCTGAGTCTGTTTCTGCATGCTGAAGTTGAGGCTGGCAGCGGCCAGTGCGGCGGTTTGCGCAGTGGCTTGAACCTCGACCAGTTGCGGGTCGAGCAGGTGGCCGACAAGGCACCTTGGCAGGCTCTCGCCGGTGAATGATGTGGCTTGAGTGGTTAACATTTTTTCAGTCCTCCATGAATGAAAACAAGCGTCCAGCTTGTGGTGGTGTTGCGGTATTGCCGAGCGATCGGTGGTTAACGGTTTTCATCTGCGATGAACGGTGCCGATCTCCTTGCTCGATGTAACCTTAGTCAGAATATGCGTTTGTGCAAGAAAATAAATGCATCAGTGCATTTTTAGAGGCAAAAGATCGCAGCCTTCGGCAGCTCCTACAGGGTCTGGTGTAGGAGCTGCCGCAGGCTGCGATCTTTTGATCTTGCTTTTAGCTGTCGGCTTTTTTCTCAGCCGAGTCTAGTTCCTTCAAGCGCTGATCAATCAGCTGGCACTTGTCCGGTAAATCTGCACTGGCCGTGCCCAAGTCCATTTTCTGCAACTCGGCGTTGATCTCCTTTGCCTTGGCCGGATTCTGTTCGGTGAGCTTGGCCACTTCCTTGGCCAGTTGTTCGCGTTTGGCGGTGGCCTCTTCTGGAGTGCAGGCCCAGACCGGCAGGGCGCAGGCGAGGGTGGCGGCGAGAGTGAGTTTGAGCAGGGTTTTCATGGGGGCGGGCCTCCGTTCCGGATAAGGCGGGTTATTGGGTGGAGGCCTGGATGCGACGAAAAGTTCAGAGTTGTGGCAAACAGCATGTCGGTCGCTCGCTGCGGAAAATGCAGCTGAACGGCTGCGGCACGCTCGGGTCACAACCTATGACAGCGCCCCCAATCACGCGCACCGGAGGTTGAATCAGGATGACGACTTATAACTGGGATTTGATTGAACGCTTGCTGCATGAAGTGCAGAACAGTGCAGGCGAAAGTTTCGCGCCGCGAAAATATGCCGAGGACTACGCAGCAGAGAAAGCCAGTGCGGGCGAGCCGATCGAGAATCTGGATCACCTGAAAACGGTGGCCTGCGAGTACGAGAAGTTACTGCTGGACCGTGGGTTCATCGAACCGCGTCCGGATCATGAGGGCAGCACCGGTAACAATTTCATACTGACCCCGCGGGGTTCCGGCTTGTTGAGCCTGATCGACAGCAGCATTCCCGGCAATGATCATCCTCGGCAAGTACTGGATGAGCAGGAGGATGCGCTGGATGAAGCGACATTCGATGAAGTGGCTTCAAAGGCGCAGATTGCCTGAAAGCAAAAGATCGCAGCCTTCGGCAGCTCCTACACATAACCCTGTAGGAGCTGCCGAAGGCTGCGATCTTTTGATCTTCTATTCCTGCTTTACTGCCTTCAGACACTTCAAATCATTGAAGTCCTTACGCACACCCTCGATTTTCTTCAGCAACCGCTGACGCTGCTGCGGCGTACTTTCGGCCATCATATCCACCGCCAGCGAGCGCGCTTGCGCTTCGGTGTTGGCGTAGGCCTTCTGGTAATCCGTTGTCCATAAACGCTCGCGGTTGACCAGAAGTGTCTCGATTCGTTGTGGGAATTCGGCACTTTTACGCTGGGCAACGGCGTTACTGAATTGCTGCTGCCAGTGGGCGCGGTTGGCGATCCATTGAGTGTTCTGATCGCCCAGTGCGGTCGACCAGGCCATTACCCGTTGTTCCTGAGTGACGCTCAATGGACCCAGCCAATCAGTCAGGCGTTTGTCCATGCGCGCGCCGCGTTCGGCAATCTGTTGCGCCAGCGGCGGTTTGACGTATTCCTTCTCACGTTTGCGCAGATCCTTGGCAAACGCATCGTTCATCTCGGCGACTTGCTTGTCGTCCAGCCCTTGCAGCAATTCGATGGCCGACGGTGTGATCTGGCGTGCGGTTTCGGCAATGGCTTTTTTTGCTTCCTCGGTTCGCGCCTGCAGTGCCGCGTCGGTCACCTGATTGGTTTCAACCATGTTCTGCAAACGGTCCAGCCAATCGAGGTAGCCCGGCAATTGCGTGGTGCAGTGCCAGTTCAGGTGTTCCTTGAGCCGTTCGTTGAACCAGTCCTTCTGCTCGCCGTTCATGTCCAGGTAGTCGCCAAGCGTCCATGGAATGATCACGTCGAGATTGCGGTAGGCCAGGCCGACACGGCTGCAGGCGCCGAGGGCGAGGGTGAAGATCAGCAGGGTGGCGAGGTGTTTGAACCAGCGAGACATGAGCGAATCCTTGCGAGAGCCTGACGTCTGATTCTCATGTGAACGCAGGATGCTCCCGGCAGTTCAGCCGATCAATAGAATGCGCGCTCGGCCTTGAGCGTCACCAGCCCGTCGCACTGGCTGTTGTGCCCGGAATACGCCGAGCAATCGCTGCCACTGAGGTTGGAATTGCTGTAGATCAGGTCGAGATCGACGCCCATGAACGGTCGGGAAAATTTCACCGACCAGTCGGTAAAGCTGCTGACATAACCACCGTCCACTGACACCGGCGTGTTCAGTTGATGGGTGGTGTATTTCATGCTGATCCCGATGCCGAACGGCTGATTGCCACCCAGATCGGCGAACAGCGTGTTGTTCTGTTTGTCCGGGTCGTTGCTGACGGCTATACCGAAACGGCTGCCGAGCAGGGTCAGGCCGCCGAACAGCTCCTGGCTGTCGAGGGTATCGACCTTGGGATAGCTGTAGTGGATCATCCCGACTTCGTAGCCGAGGGTCTGATCGAAAGGTTGTTTGAAGCCGACGTAGGAGTCGATTTCCAGATTCTTGCCCGGGGTCAGGCCCATGCTCGGTGCATACTGGCCGACATACAGGCCGCTGTCGTGGCTCAGATCGAGGCCGCCGTGGAACGAGCCGACGGCTGCCGGTTTGACCAGACCTTGGGCCATGCTGCGGCTGGGCGTGGTGCCGAGTTTGAGGTCGAAGTCGCCGAGCTCGCGCTGGAAAATCTGCGCGTGCACCGTTGAGCAGGCCAGTAGGCCCACAAGCAATAAACAGGAATTTGATTTGAGCATGCGTCACTCCATGAACAGCGAGCGCAGGGCTTGAGCCTGCTGAAACGCTTGATCCAGACGCGTGCAAGGATACCGGCGAATGCTCGGCAATGATGGCCGTTCGTCGATTTTCAAAAGATTGATTAAACAGAAGTGAGGGTGTTGCGCGGGTGCCTGTCCAGACGCTTCGAAGCTCAAAGCGTCTCAGGACGGGTGTTTACCGGGTGTTACTTCTTGCCCAGGCTGATCTGCTTGGACGGGCCGAACGTCTGGCCGCTGACGCCTTTGGCAATTTGCTGGATTTCGCCGCCGGACTTGAGGAACGCTGCGATTTGATCGTTGATCGATTCGCTGGTTTCAACGGCTGGAGCTGGCTTTGCTTTGCTGGTGGATGCTTTTACACGCATGGCGGCCATTAACCTGTAGAAAAGTAACTCGGCCAGGCATCGTACAGGAATAACTTGACAATTGCTTGATAAATATCCCCGGGAATAACTGAGTGTGCGGGTGGATTATTCTCGCTTAATTATTCGAAATATCCGCCTAAGCCACTGTTTTAAATAACAACATTTATTGCCCATTACGCAAAAGGTAAGCCGTGAAACGCTGCGTGAGGTGCCGCACTGGCCTGACGAATGGCGAGTCGCTTGCGCCAAACCCAGGAAAATCAAGGTACCCCGCGGATTTTCTTCGCCAGGCTGCTCGCTCGGCGAACGAGACCGGCAAAACCGGGTAGAATGCCGCCACGCAATGAGGGTTTTGGAAAATGGCTTTAGTCGGGCGTTACAACAGTTTGCAAGTGGTTAAACACACTAACTTCGGTTTATATCTGGACGGCGGTGCTGACGGCGAAATTCTTTTGCCCAACCGTTATATCCCTAAAGATATTCCCAGCGAAGATGAAGACTGGCTCAACGTATTTATTTATCTGGACAGCGAAGACAAACTTCTCGCTACCACTGAAAAACCAAAAGTTCAGGTCGGTGAATTTGCCAGCCTGAAAGTGGTTGAAGTCAACAGCATTGGCGTGTTTCTCGATTGGGGCCTGCCAAAAGATCTGTTGCTGCCGTATTCCGAAGAAAAGCGGCAGATGACCGCTGGCGAGTACTGCGTGGTGCACGTCTATCTCGATAAACACACGCGCCGCATCACCGCGACCGCGCGTCTGGATCGCTACCTCGACAAGACACCGGCCAACTACAGCGCCGGTCAGGAAGTTGATCTGCTGGTGGCTGAAGCCACCGACATGGGCTTCAAGGCGATCATCAACAACAAGCATTGGGGCTTGATCCACAAGAATGAAATCTTCAAGTTCATGCGCTCCGGCATGCGCGAGAAGGGTTTCATCAAGGAAGTGCGCGCCGACGGCAAGATCAGCCTCAGCCTGCAACCGGTAGGCCAGGAAGCAGCGAGCAGCCTCAGCTCGAAAATCCTCGCCAAGTTGCGCGAAAACAACGGCATGCTGGCCGTCAGCGACAAGAGCGATCCGGCGTTGATCAGCAGTCTGTTCGGCGTCAGCAAGGGTAACTTCAAGAAGGCCATCGGTTCGCTGTACAAGGAAGGCAAGATCGTCATTCATGCTGATCGCATTGAACTAACCTGAGCCACCGCCGGCCCCATGTAGTAGCCGCCGCAGGCTGCGATCTTTTGATCTTCAAAGGCAAAAGATCGCAGCCTGCGGCAGCTCCTACATGAGGGTTTGCAGATGAAGAAAGCGTTGATTGCCTATGGCGCCACACTACTGGCGTTTCTGTTGCTCGACGGTATCTGGCTCGGCGTATTGATGGCGCCCACCTACCGCGAGCTGCTCGGTTCGCTGATGCTCGAAAAACCGCTGCTGGTTCCGGCAGCGGTTTTTTATTGCCTGTATGTTTTTGGTTGCGTGCAATTTGTGGTGTTGCCGGCGCTGAGCTGGCAACGGGCGGCAAAGATGGGCGCGCTGCTGGGGCTGGTGGCGTATGGCACGTATGACCTGACCAACTGGGCAACGTTGCGTGGGTGGTCGGTGCAGGTGAGTTTGATGGATTGGGCGTGGGGGACGTTTGCCACGGCTGTTGCCTGCTCGGTCGGTTTTTTGGTGATGAAACGACTACTGAGTTCAGCTCCCTGATCTGCGTTGATCAAACTGACGTCATCGCTGGCAAGCCAGACTCCCACAGCGTTTTGTGTCGAACAAAGAATCAGTGAGCAAACCAGTCATTGTGGGAGCTGGCTTGCCAGCGAAGGGCGGCGCAGCCGACAGCCATTCACCGCTGACGTTACTGACTCAGACAAAGTCTTTTTCAGACGGCTTTTTCTGCCCGAGTGATTGATAATCCCCGACACAGATTTTCGACCAGTGGATGGCTGCCATGTTGTGTGTGTTCGAGGTGTTGCGGTGAGTGTCGATCGGCGCAATGCCGATGGGTTTGCCTTGCAAGTGATGATCGGCCTGTGCCTGATCTGGGGCGTGCAGCAAGTGATGATCAAGTGGGCCGCGCCGGACATCGCGCCAGTGATGCAGGCGGCTGGGCGTTCGGGGATTTCCGCGTTGCTGGTGGGTTTGCTGCTGTGCTGGAAGGGCGGCTGGGATCAGGTCGGCAACACCTGGCGTGGGGGGCTGCTGGCCGGTGCGCTGTTCGGTCTGGAGTTCTTCTTCATCGCCGAAGGTCTGCAGCTGACCACCGCCGCGCACATGTCGGTGTTCCTCTACACCGCGCCGATTTTCACTGCGCTCGGCGTGCATTTCCTGTTGGCCAGCGAGCGCTTGCGACCGCTGCAGTGGCTGGGGATTCTGCTCGCGTTTGTTGGTATCGCCATTGCCTTCGCCGGCGGCGTGTCGTGGGACAACCTCGACCGGCGCATGCTGCTGGGCGATGCGTTCGGTGTCATTGCCGGCGCCTGCTGGGGCGCGACCACCGTGGTGGTGCGCGCCTCGCGTCTGTCAGATGCGCCAGTGACGTTGACCCTGTTCTATCAGTTGATCGTCGGCTTCGCTGGCCTGCTGTTGATCGCGTTGTTCAGCGGCCAGATCAGCCACGTCAGCCTGACCCCGGTGGCGGTGGCCAGCGTGTTGTTTCAGGGTCTGGTGGTGTCGTTTTTCAGTTACCTGACCTGGTTCTGGCTGCTGCGCCGCTATCTGGCGGCCAATCTGGCGGTGTTTTCGTTCATGACGCCGCTGTTTGGCGTCACCTTCGGCGTGCTGCTGCTCGGTGAAGAATTGAGCGTGAACTTCGTCATCGGCGCGGTACTGGTGTTGCTTGGCATCACTTTTGTCAGCGCTGAGCAGTGGGTGCGTCGGCGTTTGCGCCAAGCCCTCGGCCAGCGCTGACTGACTGCAAGGCCAGCCCACCGGCAATCAGCAGACCGCTGCCGGCGATCACCAGCGCCGGTTGCAAGCCGCCGCTGAAATGGCTGCTCAGCGCCGCCAGCAACGGCCCGCTGAGCTGGCCGACGGCAAAGCACGCCGTCAGCAGCCCGGCGTTGCGCTGGGTGCTGTGCGGCGCCAGTTCCCGCGAGCGTTGCATCACCAGTTGCATGCAAGCGAGGAACGGCATGCCGCACAACACCACACCCAGCGCCAGGCCATAACCGCTGCCCAACAGACAGGCAAAGACCCCGAGCGCTTGCAACCACAGGGTGGCGGTCAGCCAGTGCCGTGTGGTGTTCGGGTCGTGGCGTCGCAGGCTCACCAGCAACACGCCGATGGCCGCGCCGAGGCCGAAGCACGGCCAGAACAGATCGGCCTGCCATTGCCCGTGAAACTGCGCGTTGGCTATTTGCGAAAGGAATGTGGCCGGAATGATGTAACCCACGCCATACAGCGCATACACCACTGCCAGTCGCGGGATGCCGCGATTCGAGTGACTGGCATTGAAGGTGGCGACCGGCGTGTGGGTGCCCGGTTGCGGCAGGAACCGCACGATCGCCAGCAGCATCAGCAACGCCACGCCGGCATAGATCAGCCACAAGGTGGCAGATGTCTGGTTCAGCAGATGTGAGAACAGTGCCAGCAACCCGGTCAGAAAAATTCCCAGTCCGGGGCCGGCAAATACCAGCGCACCCAGCCGTGGCCGACCTGCCGCCGCTGCCAAGGGCTGACTCAGCGCCGTAATCATCACCAGCACCCAGGCACTCGCCACTCCGGTGCCGAAGCGCAGCAGCAAATGCGCCCAGAAACCGTTGGCCCAGAACGATGCCAGCGTCAGCAGCACACACAGCCACAAACCGCCATGCAACCGCCGCTGCACTTGCGGCGGACGATGGGCGAACATCGCATCCACCGCGCCCAACAGATAGCCGAGGTAGTTGGCCGCGGCAATCAGACCGGCGGCCGTCAGATCGATCTGGCCTTCGCTGAGCAGGTGCGGCAGTTGCGGGGTGAGGGCGAAACGCCCGATGCCCATGGCCATCATCAGGGCGACGAAACAGGCGGATAAGCGAATCAGTGGCGACATGATCAGGATTCCTTTGAAGGAGCAATGACCGTCAGGCTAGAAGCGATTGACTTTCTTTAAAATTGAATAATAGTGAGAAACTTGTTCTGTTATGGAGAAGGCTTGTGGAGTTCAGCCAATTGCGGATCTTTCAGGCGGTGGCCGAGGAAGGTTCGATCACCCGCGCCGCCGAGCGTCTGCACCGGGTGCCGTCCAACCTGTCGACCCGGCTCAAACAGCTGGAAGAGCAATTGGGTGTCGAACTTTTCGTTCGTGAGCGTCAGCGTTTGCAGTTGTCCCCTGCGGGAAAAGTCCTGCTGGACTACACCGGCAAGCTGTTTGCCCTGCGCGATCAGGCCAGTGCGGCAGTGATGGGCGGGCAACCGGCCGGGGATTTTGTCCTCGGCACGCTCTACAGCACCGCGGCGATCCACTTGCCGGCGTTGTTGGCGCGTTATCACAAGCAATACCCGGCGGTGAACCTGCAAGTGCAATCCGGGCCCAGCGGCGAGTTACTCGAAGGTCTGGTCTCCGGGCGCCTCGACGCGGCGCTGGTGGATGGCCCGCCGCAACTGGCCGGGATCGACGGTGTTCCGCTGTGTGAGGAGCGTCTGGTGCTGATCAGTGAGGCCGATCATCCGCCGATCCGCAGCGCCAAGGACGTCGAGGGCAGGGCGGTGTTCACCTTCCGCCATGGCTGCGCCTACCGCGCCCGGCTGGAAGCGTGGTTTGTCCACTATCAGGCGGCGATGGGCCGGGCGATGGAGATCGAGTCCTACCAAGGCATGCTTGCCTGCGTGATTGCCGGCAGCGGGGTGGCATTGATGTCGGAGTCGATGCTGGCCAGTCTGCCGGGGCGCGAAAGCGTCGCGGTGCACCCGTTGGCCGAGCCGTTCGCCAGTGCGACAACGTGGCTCATGTGGCGCAAGGGCATGGTCGGGGCCAACCTCAATGCCTGGATTGAACAGCAGCAAGCGCTCTATCCCGTGGCTGCGAATGAAACCCTGCAGACGGCGTGAACCAACTGATCCCAATTCTGTTCAATTCAGTAACAGATCATTGCGGATTTGGCCGAGCATTGCGTAGGACTTCGGACTATTATCAGTGCGAAGCGGCCTCAGAATTCCGGCCGCTCAGCACTACCCTGAAGGGGGCATGACGATGAAAGAGAAAATTCAGAACTGGCTGCACGATTTGGGTGTTGCCCTCGGCTTGATCGAACCGCCTCTGCAACCCGTACCGATCCGCACCGATGACGAACAGCGCCGGCGTCAGCCTCGCCGGCGGTAGTGCTCAAATAAAAGATCAAAAGATCGCAGCCTTCGGCAGCTCCTACAAGGGAATGTGTTTCCTGTAGGAGCTGCCGAAGGCTGCGATCTTTTGCTTTTGTGGTGGAGCTCAAACATCAGGCCTCAAGCGTGCCCGCGCAACCATGCGTCAATCATCGAACGCAAATGACCGCCGGAAAAGCTGCCGAAATGTCCGCCATGCACGGTGCGGATCGGCAGCGCCTGCAAGCGCCGCAGACTGGCGGCGTAATCCTGCAGATCGGAGTGGTAGGCGTCTTCGATCAGCGGCCCGTCGTAGATGATGTCGCCGCTGAACAAGGTTTCGGTCGCCGCTTCATACAGGCTGATGCCGCCCGGCGAATGCCCCGGCGTGTGCAGCACTTGCAGCGTGCGGTTGCCCAGATCCAGTACATCGCCATCCTCGACAAACCCGGTGGCCGGCGCAGCCTTGACCCGGTATTCGGCGTAGCACAGCGGACAGTCCGGATGCGCTTCGAACATGTCGTCGCCGACAAAGGCCCGGCTCAAATCATTGTCGCCATCCGGCGCTGCAAGAATGTCGGCCTCGGCGCGATGCACCAGGCGTTCGGCGAATTCGTGATGCCCGGCGATGTGATCAAAGTGGCAGTGACTGGCGACGGCCACCAGCGGTCGCTCGGTAATCCACGGCAACTGCTCGCGCAGGCTGACCAGCCCTGAGCCACTGTCGAGCAGCAGATCCTTGTCGCGGCCCTGAATGTGCCAGAGGTTGCAGCGGTAGAACGGGCGGATATACGGCTCATGGATCAGCCGAATGCCATCGCTCAAGTGCTGCACTTCAAACCACTGATCACGAGAAACGATCTTCATCGGTACTTTTCTCCAAGCGTAAAAAAACGGGTGTGGCAACCGACGCCACACCCGTCGAAGAAAGCATCAAGTCGTTACATCAAAGCTTAGATCGCGCTCGCCACCGTCGCCGGGCGAGGGGAGACCAGGCTGACCACCACAAAACTCACCAGGCCCACAGCCAGGCTGTAGTAGATCGGCGTGTTCGCATCCAGACCGTCCTTGAACATGAACAGCAGCGCGGTGGCGAAACCCAGGCCCATGCTGGCAATGGCGCCGGCGGTGGTCGCGCGTTTCCAGAAGATCGCGCCGATCAGCGGAATCAGCATGCCGCCGACCAACAGGTTATAGGCCAGGGTCAGGGCGCTGATCACGTCATTCACCACCAGCGCGATACCCAGCACCACCACACCGGTGAGCAACGTGAACAGGCGGTTGACGCCTAAGCTCGACTGTTTGCCGCCGCGCAGTTTCGGCAGCAGGTCTTCGGTCAGGGTGGTGGCCGCGGCGAGCAGGCCGGCGCTGGCGGTGGACATCATCGCCGCCAGTGCAGCAGCGATCACCAGACCACGGATGCCGTCCGGCAGCGACAGTTTGACGATGGCGGCGAAGGCGTTGTTGACGTTGTCCAGATCCGGGATCAGCACGTGCGCAGCCATGCCGATCAGCGCGCAGGCCAGCCCGTAGAGGATGCAGTAGATACCGGCGATGCTGCCAGCGTACTGCGCGACTTTGGCGGTCTTGACGGTGAACACCCGTTGCCAGATGTCCTGACCGATCAGGATGCCGAAGAAGTAGATCATGAAGTAGGTGATGATCGTGTCCCAGCCGATGGTGGTGAAGTTGAACGCCGCTGCCGGCAGCTTCAGCACCAGTTCGTCCCAGCCGCCGACGCGGTACAGGCAGATCGGCAACAGGATGAACATCAGGCCGACGGTCTTGATGATGAACTGGACGATGTCGGTCAGAGTCAGCGACCACATGCCGCCGATCGCCGAGTAGATCACCACCACGCCACCGCCGAGCAGTACCGAGATCCAGAACGGCAGACCGAACAGCACTTGCAGCACGGTGCCGATCGCCAGGATCGAGGTCACGCCGATCATCAGTGCGTAGGCCAGCATGATCGCCGCGCTCGCCGAGCGGGCCATCGGGTTGTAGCGTTTTTCCAGCACCTGGGTAACGGTGTAGATCTTCAGTTTCAGCAGTGGTTTGGCGAGGAACAGGTTCAGCGCGACGATGCCGCAACCCAGTGCCGCGCACAGCCAGAAACCGGAGATCCCGTGCACGTAACCCAAGCGCACGGTGCCGACGGTGGACGCGCCACCGAGCACGGTCGCGGCCATGGTGCCCATGTACAGGCTCGGGCCCAGGTTACGCCCGGCAACGAGAAAGTCCTCGTTGGTCTTGGCCTTGCGCATGCCGTAGTAGCCGAGCAACAGCATGCCGGCGGCGTAGATGAGGACGACGAATAAATCCAAAGCCATGATGGCGTGTCTCCGATTGTCTTTTTTATGGTGAAACAAATTTGGTTCGGGTTGCTGCTCACTGTGGGAGCGAGCCTGCTCGCGAAGGCGTCGGCACATTCAACAAAGAAGTGACTGACAGATTGCTTTCGCGAGCAGGCTCGCTCCCACAGGGATTTGCGTCAGGCGGCCTGACTCAGTTGAGGTTTTGCGACCACTTGACTGCGCGCATCCTGCGGCCCGAACACCTCGCGCGGTTCCGGGAACAGGCTCAGTAGCGTCAGGTACACCACCGACGCCAGACCCAGCGTCACCGGCAGGCTGATGTCGATGCCGCCGGCCATCTCGCCCAGCGGGCCGACGAACTGCCCCGGCAGGTTGACGAAGCACAGGCCGACCGCCGCGCTCGGGATCCATGCACCCAGACCACGCCAGTTCCAGCCGTGGTTGAACCAGTAGCGTCCGCCTTGTTCGCCGCGAGTGAACACTTGCAGGTCATCCGGGCAGTAGAAGCCGCGACGCACCAGCAGGCCGATAATCATGATCACCATCCACGGGGTGGTGCAGGTGATGATCAGCACGGCGAAGGTCGACACGCTCTGCACCAGGTTCGCCGCAAAGCGCCCGATGAAGATGAAGGCAATCGACAGCACGCCGATCAGCAGCGTCGCCTTGACCCGCGACAGCACCCGCGGGAACACGCTGGACATGTCCAGCCCGGTGCCATACAGCGAGGTGGTGCCGGTGGACATACCGCCGATCACCGCAATCAGGCACACCGGCAGGAAGAACCAGCTCGGCGATACCGCCAGCAGACCACCCACATAATTGTTCGCCGCGATGTAGTCCGGTGCCTTGATCGCGACGATGGTCGCGGTGCTCAGGCCGAACAGGAACGGGATGAACGTGGCGATCTGCGACAGCACCACGGCGGCCATGATTCGCTGCTTGGAGGTGTCACGCGGGATGTAGCGCGACCAGTCGCCGAGGAACGCACCGAACGAGATCGGGTTGCTCATCGCCACCAGCGCCGCGCCGATGAACGCCGCCCAGAAGCCCGGTTGCCCGAGGTTCGCCGTACCGGCGTAGTTGACGTCGAAAGGACCGGCGAAGGCGAAGATGCCCAGCAGGAACAACAGGCTGGCGCTCCACACCGCGATCTTGTTCACCCACAGCAGAAAGCGGAAGCCGTAGATGCACACGGTCAGCACCAGAATCGCGAACAGACCGTAGGCCAGGCCCAGGGTCAGGTCGGTTTCCGGCAGACCGATCAGGCGTTTCGCCCCACCGATCAACGCATCGCCCGAACTCCACACCGAGAGCGAGAAAAACGCGATGGCGGTCAACAGCGACAGGAACGAACCGACGATTCGCCCGTGTACGCCGAAATGCGCCCCGGAGGACACGGCATTGTTGGTGCCGTTGATCGGGCCGAACAGGCCCATCGGGGCGAGGATCAGCGAGCCGAGCAGCACGCCCGACACAATCGCCCAGACACCGGCCTGAAACGACAGACCGAACAGCACCGGGAAACTGCCGAGCACGGCGGTGGCAAAGGTATTGGAACCACCGAAGATCATCCGGAACAAGTCCGTCGGGCCTGCGGTGCGTTCGTGATCCGGGATCTGTTCGACCCCGTGGGTTTCAATTTGCGTAAGGCTTTGGTCGTTGTTGTTGTTATTCATGATCTGCTCCGATCATAAAGGCGCGCCTCATCGTGTGTGAGGCGTCACCTGTTTGGCTAAGGGGATGGCAGCCCTTCCGGCATTGCGGACAAATGTTCGTGGCAGGCCAGCCAATGGCCTTGTTGTTCTAGGCTCGACGCTTGTTTCTTGAAAACAATCGTCTCGCGCTCCTGGCTGAAATGTTGCTCCCCTTGCATGCGCAGCTCGGTGGCCACGTCATGGATAAACACCGCCACGTCACCTTGCAGGCTGACGAAGGCGTTGCTCGAAGTGCACGACAACACTTCGAAGCCATCCTCGGCGCGCCAGCTGTCCCACAACGCCTGATAGGCATCGCGCGACAGCAGCGGCTGTTCGAGGGTGTAAAACACGAAGCTTGCGTCGGCGCTGAACGCGCCGAAGTAAGCTTCGCGATCGTTACGCGCGAAGGCGGACACCAGATCGGCAGCCGCTTTCAACACCTGATCACGTTCGTTCATGGCCGAACCCTCAGCGGTGGACCACGCCAGGCAGTACGCAGAGCATTTCGTACAGCAGGTTGGCGGCCAGCAGCGAGGTGTTGCCGGTGGTGTCGTAAGCGGGCGAGACTTCTACCAGATCGCAGCCGATCAGGTCGAGGCCCTGACAGCCGCGAACGATTTCAATCGCCTGAATGGTCGTCAGACCCCCGATTTCCGGGGTGCCGGTGCCGGGCGCCCAGGCCGGGTCGATGCCGTCGATGTCGAAGCTCAGATACACCGGGCCGCCGCCGACTTTCTCGCGCACTTCGGCCATCAGCGGCGCCAGCGACTTGTGCCAGCACTCTTCGGCTTGTACGACGCGGAAGCCCTGATCGCGGCTCCAGTTGAAGTCGTCAGCGGTGTAACCCTGCGCGCGCAGACCAATCTGCACCACGCGGTCGCAGTCCAGAAGACCTTCTTCGACGGCGCGACGGAAGGTCGTGCCGTGGGCGATCTTCTCGCCGAACATGTGATCGTTGACGTCAGCGTGGGCATCGATGTGCACCAGACCGACCTTGCCGTGCTTCTTGTGAATCGCCCGCAGGATCGGCAGGGTGATGGTGTGGTCGCCACCCAGGGTCATCGGGATCACGTTGTGCTCGAGGATGTTGTCGTAGGCCTCTTCGATGATGCGCACGGCGTCGAGCAGGTTGAAGGTGTTGATCGCCACGTCACCGATGTCGGCGACCGACAGCGAGTCGAACGGCGCGGCGCCGGTGGCCATGTTGTACGGGCGGATCATCACCGATTCGGTGCGGATGTCGCGCGGCCCGAAGCGGGTGCCGGGGCGCAGCGAAGTACCGATGTCCAGGGGCACGCCAACGAAGGCAGCGTCCAGGCCGGCTGCGGTCGGTACATGGGGGAGTCGGAGCATGGTGGCGATGCCGCCGAAGCGCGGCATTTCGTTGCCGCCCAGTGGTTGGTGAAGAATCTTGTCCACGGGTAGGGCCTCATCGTCTTTGTTTTATTTATGTCGGCGCACCGTTGAGCACAGGTTCGGACGCCGCTGTGGGGCCGATTCTGCGAAATGTAGTGCGGGGGAAGAATCGCTACGGGCAAAAACTTAGTTCAGATTTTTCTAAACTAATGGCGATGCCCGAGCTAGACTTCTCCCGCCGCCGAATCACTCTGTAGGAGCTGCCGCAGGCTGCGATCTTTTGATTTTCGGCGCCTTCAAAGCTGCCAGAAATCAAGATCAAAAGATCGCAGCCTGCGGCAGCTCCTACAGGGATCGGCGAGTTCAAATGGTTTGTGGAGTACCTGATGGCCAACGCTTTACCCGACCTGAAACTATTGCGCATCTTCGTCAGCGTGGTCCGGCATCAGGGTTTCGCCAACGCGCAACAGGAGCTCAACCTGTCGACCTCGGCGATCAGCACCTACATGAGCCAGCTCGAAGCCGCGCTTGGTCTGGTGTTGTGTCATCGCGGGCGGGGCGGGTTCAGCCTGACCAGCAAGGGCGAGCTGTTCCATCAGGAAACCCTGCGCCTGCTGGCCGAACTTGAAGGTTTCGAGCAATACGCTGCTGCACTCAAGGGCGAACTGCGCGGTACGCTCAATCTCGGAGTGATCGACTCCACCGTCAGCGACAAGGCCTTGCCGTTCGCCGAAGCCATCGGCGCTTATAGCCAGGAGCACCCGGCGGTGCATTTGCACTTGTCGGTGATGAGCCCCTACGAACTGCAACTCGGTGTGCAGGACAACCGCCTCGATCTGGCCATCGGCGCGTTTTCCACGCGCATGAGCGGCCTGGTGTACATGCCGCTGTACCGCGAGCAGCACTGGCTGTATTGCAGCAGCCGCCACCCGCTGTTCAACGAACGGCGGATTCCCGAGCAGGTCATCACTCAGCAACGCATGGTCGGCCGTGGTTATTGGAGTCAGGCGGAACTGGCGCGCCACGGTTTCAAACACAGCGCGGCGACCGTGGAAAGTATGGAGGCACAGCTGATTCTGGTGCTGTCCGGCGCCTACATCGGCTACCTGCCGGAGCACTACGCTCAGGCCTGGGCCGACAAAGGAGACTTGCGCGTGTTGCTGCCGGCGACCTTCGGTTATCAGGCGCCGTTTTCGATGATCATGCGCCGGGGCCGCAGCCGCGAACCGCTGATCCAGACCTTCCGTGATTTGCTTAAAGCTCAGCTCAATCAGGCCTGAAGAACATGTCCAGACCCCAATGCCTGCGCTGCCTGCGCCCACAATCTCACTGCCTGTGCTCGCTGATCCCGCGCCTCGACAGCCGCACCCGCGTTCTGCTGTTGCAGCACCCGAGCGAGGTCAATCATGCGCTCAACACGGCGCGACTGGCGGCGCTGGGTTTGTCCAATGCCGAGCTGGTTGTCGGCGAGGTGTTCGAGGACTTGCCCGCGCTGTTGAACCGGCCGGGGTATCAAGCACGATTGCTGTTTCCCGCCGACGATGCGCAACCGCTGCAGGCTTACCGCGAATCCGCGGAACCGTTGTTGCTGGTAGTGCCCGACGGCACCTGGCGCAAGGCGCGCAAGATGCTCCATCTCAATCCGCTGCTGGCGGCGTTGCCACGGGTGACGCTGGCGGCGGGCGGGGTGTCGCGCTACCGGTTGCGCAAAGCGCCGGGGCCGGGGGCGCTGTCAACGATCGAGGCGATTGTGCAGGCGCTGGAAACTCTGGAAGCGCCGATGACGTTTGCGCCGTTACTGAAGCCGTTCGAGGCGTTGATCGAGGGGCAGATTGCGGCGATGGGGGAGGAGGTTTATCAGCGCAATCATGCGAAATAATGGTTGTAGAGACGGGCCTCTTCGCGAGCAGGCTCGCTCCCACATTTGATCGCAGGTGTGCACAAATTATGTGCTCAGCTCAAATCCCCTGTGGGAGCGAGCCTGCTCGCGAAGGCGCCAGATCAATCACTGAAATTCTCAACAAACACTACCGCTCACGCATCGCCTCGGTCCGCGCTTTCAGCACGGGTTTCAGCAGGTAATCCAGCACACTTTTCTCCCCGGTAATAATGTCCACCGTCGCCACCATCCCCGGGATGATCAGCAGCGGTTTCACATCGCCGCCCAAGTGGTTTTTATCGGTGCGCACCTGAATCAGGTAGAAGCTGTTGCCCTTGTCATCGGTAATCGTGTCGGCACCGATCAGTTCCAGTTTTGCACTCAGCCCGCCGTAGATCGTGTAGTCGTAGGCGCTGAACTTGACCATGGCTTTCTGGCCCGGATGCAGGAACGCGACGTCTTGCGGACGCACCTTGGCTTCGATCAGCAGGTTGTCCTCCAGCGGCACGATTTCGACCATGTCGCTGCCCGGCTGCACCACGCCACCGATGGTGTTGACCTTGAGCTGCTTGATCACCCCGTGCACCGGCGAGGTCACGGTGGTGCGGCTGACGCGGTCGTCAATGGCGATGCTCGAGGCGGTAATTTTCGACAGGTCGGTGCGTTTCTGATTGAGGTCTTTGGCCGCGTCGGAGCGGAAGGTCTGTTCCGATTCGTCGATCTTGCTCTTGATCTCGTTGATTGCCGATTCCGCCCGTGGGATCGCCAACGTTGTCGCGTTCAACGAGCCGCGTATCTCCACCGCACTGCGCTTGAGTCGCAGGATTTCCACTGGCGATACGGCGCCGGTGCCAACCAGGGGCGACGACATGTTCATCTCTTGTTGCAACAGCGCCAGGCTGGAACTGTACTGACCTTGCTTGGAACGAAACTCCGCCAGTTCCTGGGTTTTCTGCCGCAGCTGTTCAGTGAGGGTGCGTTGTTCGCTGGCCAGTCGGCGCTGGCGCTGGTCGTACAGCGCGCGTTCGTCTTCGGCCACTTGCGGCGCCTTGCTGACGACTTCGTCCGAGAGCTTCATCGGCCGCCCTTCAGCTTCAGCCGACAAACGTTCGACCTGCGCCATCAACGCATAACGGTCGGCCTCACTCTCGCCCTTGTTCGACAGAAACCGCGTGTCATCCAGGCGCAGCAACTTGTCGCCCTTGTTCACCATTTGTCCTTCACGGACAAAGATCTCGGTGACGATCCCGCCCTCAAGGTTCTGGATCACCTGAACCTTGCTCGACGGAATCGCCTTGCCTTCGCCCATGGTCACTTCTTCAAGCACCGCGAACTTGGCCCAGACCAGCGCGCTGACCAGCAGCGCTGCCGCCAGCCACACGGTGATCCGCGACCAGCGCGGCGAATCCTGCAGTGCAGCGCCGGCGGTTTCCGGCATGAACTCGGCTTCGGCGCTTTTGCCGAAACTGTCGAAGTAGCCGCGCTCTTTCGAAGATGAAGCTGACATGCGGCGATACCCCTCACTCAAGAGAAACAGGTCAACACAATCCTTGTGGCGAGGGAGCTTGCTCCCGCTTGGGTGCGCAGCGCCCACAAGATCTTTGGGGCTGCTTCGCAACCCAGCGGGAGCAAGCTCCCTCGCCACAGACAGTAGGTGGCCGCAGGTTTATGTTGCATCGACTAAACCGCCGCCGAGCCGACGCGGCCCTTGCGCAGTGCGTCGATGACCGCCTCTTTCGGGCCGTCGGCGACGACCCGGCCGTTGTCCAGGACCAGCAACCGGTCCACCAGGCTCAGCATCGAGGTGCGGTGGGTGACCAGCAGCAGCGTCTTGCCTTGCACCCAGCCGTGCAACTTCTGGCGCAGCAGGTCTTCGCTGCTGTTGTCCATGGCGCTGGTGGGTTCGTCGAGCAGCATGATCGGTGGGTCGAGCAGCAACGCCCGGGCCAGCAACACCGCTTGGCGCTGGCCGCCGGAAAGTAGCTGGCCGCGCTCGCCCACCGGCCGGTCGAAACCTTGCGGATGCTGCCGCGCCAGTTCGGTAACGCCGGTCAGTTCAGCGACTTCGAGCATGCGTGAATCGCTGATGTAGCGGGCGCCGAGGGTCAGGTTGTCGCGCAGGCTGCCGGCCAGCAGCGGCAGGTCGTGGGCGACGTAACCGATCTGCTGGCGCAGGTCGGCGACATCCAGTTGCCGCAGGTCGAGGCCGTCGAGCAGCAACTGGCCTTCCTCGGGTTCATAGAAGCCCATCAACAGCCGCGCCAGGGTGCTTTTGCCCGAGCCGCTGCGACCGATGATGCCGATCCGCTCGCCGGGTTTCATGCTGAAGCTGACGTTGCTCAGCGCCGGTGCATTCTGACCGTTGTAGTGAAAAGTCACGCCACTGACGTCCAGCGCACCTTGTAGCTGTGTACGTTCCAGTGGCCGCTGCTTGCCGTCACGCTCCTGCGGCAGGCCCATCAGCGCGTCGGTGCTTTTCATGGTCAGTTGCGCTTGCTGATAGCGGGTGATCAGCCCGGCGATCTGTCCCAGCGGCGCGAGCACACGGCTGCCGAGCATGTAGCTGGCGACCAGCGCACCGACGCTGAGGTTGCCGGCGATGATGCTGTAGACCCCGGCAACGATCGTCGCCATCCCCGAGAACTGTTGGATGAACAGTGTGCCGTTGGTCGCCAGCGCCGAGAGGTTGCGCGCATGGCTGTCGAGGCGGGTGAGGGCGCCGTGAGTGCTTTCCCATTTGTGCTGGCGCTCGCTTTCGGCGCTGCAGGCCTTGAGGGTTTCCAGGCCGCCGAGGGTTTCGATCAGCAGCGCCTGCCGCTCGGCGCCGAGGCTCAGGCTTTTCTGCACGGTGTCGCGCAGGCGCACCTGAATCGCCAGAGCAAAAATGATCGTGATTGGAAACGCCAGCAGTGGGATCACCACCAGCCAGCCGCCGAGCAGGCCGATCACCACCAGCATCAACACCACAAAGGGCAGGTCGATCAGGCTGGTCAGGGTCACGGCGGTGAGGAATTCGCGCAGGCCCTGAAAGTCATGAATGCTCTGGGCGAAACCGCCGATGGTCGCTGGCCTGGCCTTCATCGCCATGCCGGTAATGCGTTCGAACAACGTGGCAGAAAGGATCACATCGGTTTTCTTGCCGGCGGTGTCCAGCAGGTGTGCGCGCACCACCCGCAACACCAGCTCGAAACCGGTGCCGATCAAC
Organism: Pseudomonas sp. IT-P260; assembly: GCF_949768395.1. Taxonomy (NCBI): domain Bacteria; kingdom Pseudomonadati; phylum Pseudomonadota; class Gammaproteobacteria; order Pseudomonadales; family Pseudomonadaceae; genus Pseudomonas; species Pseudomonas sp. IT-P260. The sequence continues at coordinate 3,947 of NZ_CATKPO010000010.1, read as the reverse complement.
AGGCCGATCGCCAACACCCACAGGGTCGAGGTGGCCTGATTCGGTACCACGCGGTCGTAGGTCTGCATGACGAACAGCGGCACCATCAGGCCCAGCAGGTTGATCAGAAAACTGGCGAGGATCGCATCGCTGTACAGCCATTTCGACAGCTTCAGCGTGTCGCGAAACCAGGCGTGGACCCGCGGCACCAGCGGTGAACGCAAGTCTTCAAGTTCGTGGCGCGGACGCGCGAACAAGGCTTGACCGCTGTAGTGCTCGGCCAGTTCTTCGCGCTCGACCCATTGCTCGCCACCATCGGCTTCGCTGGGCAGGATCAGCGCCTTGCCGTCATCGCCAAAACGCCGCAGGACGGCGGTGCGCCCATCCTTGAGCAGCAACAGGATCGGCAGATTCAGCGCAGAAACATCCTTCAGTTCACGCCGTAACAGGCGCGCCTGCAAACCGGCCCGGGCCGCTGCACGGGGCAGCAGGTCCAGGCTCAGGCGTTGCTTGTTCAGGGGCAGCCCGGCACTCAGGCTGGCGCGGCTGACCGTCGCGCCGTGGAGCTTGCAGAGGATCAACAGACCGTCGAGTAACGGGTCATCGAAGCTCAGCCGCGGATCGATCCCGATGTTCCCGGGTTCCATGCTGGTCATATTGATCGCCCCTGTTGAACGGACTCGGCTATCGACACATCTCCCCTGCAGGAGCTGCCGAAGGCTGCGATCTTTTGATTTTGCTGTTGCAGATCAAGATCAAAAGATCGCAGCCTTCGGCAGCTCCTACAGGACTTACCTCATTTCAGCTCAGGCAGGCGCGCTTCGTTTTTGACTTCGGTCGCCGCGATCGCATCCGCCGGCAGCACCACCCGTTGCTTGCTCAGCAACTGGCCCATGTTCGCCAGCACGCGGTACATCGAATATTCCTCGGTGTAGCGGATTTCGGTGTAGCGGCGGTTGGCGTTGTAGAGCTCGTTTTCACTGTCGAGCAAGTCGAGCAGGGTGCGTTGGCCGAGACCGAACTGATCCTGATACGCCGCGCGCACGCGTTTGGTGGTCTCGGCGTATTCACGGGCGGTCGGGGTCTGTTTGTTCGCGTTGACCATGGCGTTCCACGCCAGGTGGATGTTCTCGTTCAACTGGCGCAGGGCGTTGTTACGAATGTCCATCGCCTGGTTGATCTGGTGCGCATCGGACGCCAGACGGGCCTTGTCGCTGCCGCCACGGAACAGGTTGTAGTTCATGATCACGCCCACGCGCCATTCGTTGTCGTGGCCCTCATCGCCTTGCACGTTGTTGTTCGCACCCACCGCCGCTTCGGCATCGAATCGAGGATAGAACGGCGACTTGGCAACTTCGTACTGGCTCTCGGCTGACTGCACGTCCGCCTGCGCGGATTTCAGGTACGGGTTGTTCTCGACCATGCTCTGCTGGGCTTCCGGCAGGCTGGCAGGAACCTCGCCGCGGGTCGACGGTGGCGCTTCGAGTTCATCGGGCATGCGCCCGACCACGGCGTAGAAGTTCGATTCGGCGTCGGCCAGATCGACTTCGGCGGTGTCGAGGTTGTTTTGCGCCAGCGCCTTACGGGCGACCGATTGATCGGAGTCGGCGGTACTGCCGATGCCGCGTTGGGTGCGCAGGCCGATCTGATCATTCACGCGCAGGTGCGCTTGCAGGTTGTTCTTGGCCAGGGTCACCAATTCGCGCCGCTTGAGCACTTCGAGGTAGACCTCGATGGTGCGCAGCGCCAGATCCTGGGCGGTGCCTTGCGCGTAGTAGGCGCGCGAGTTGGACACGCCCTTGGTGCGCTCGACTTCGTTGGCCGTGTTGAAGCCGTCGAAGATCATTTGCCGCAGGCGCAGTTCCGACTGGGTGTAATTGAGAATTTCGGTGTGGTGATTACCGAAAGCCCGGGTATTGGTGTTGTCGCTGTAGCCGCGCCCGTAGGCGGCATTCAAGTCGACGGACGGATAGAAGCCGCCCTTGGCCACTTTCACTTGCTCATCGGCCGACAGTTTGGCGTCCACACGCGAGGCGAGATCCGGGTGGGTGGCAATGGTGCTCTGAATTGCTTCGGTCAGGTTCATGGCCTGGGCTTGAGAAGTGCAAGCCATGGCCAGCAAAACCGCGCTGCAAAGGGGGGTTAAAACGCGCATGGGGTGCATCTCCCTGGTCCTGATGGTGTATTACTGTCGCCAAATATTTGACGATAAATTAAGGTGTAAGCGTTTCACTCTTGTAACAACAGAGCTAAGAACATCCTGAAGCGTAGCTAAGAAAAAATTTTCATAAGGCTTATGCCGAAAAAAACTTATGCGCTTGGCCAAAATCGGCACATTGTTCAGAACGAAAGCCTTTGTTTATGCGCTTCAGGGAGCACGGAGAGGCTTGAGGAAAGTTCCATTCACTTTGCGACATACGGCGAAGTAATGCTGAAGGGGAGGGACGCGTAGCGGCAGATGGGTGACGGTTTTTTGTCACTCGGGTGATTCACCACCGTTACGTAGCGCTAGTGGGTTTGCGGCATCAATCAGGATTGCGCAGTGCTTCAAAGCACCGACCTTTCCTTGTTTGCGCTACCTGCGAAACGAACTGTCGAGGTGCGAGCGTCACCCCGGCAACCCGCTTGAGCCATGGGCGTGCTTCGCGAACCAGTGCCGACGGTGTTCGGCAGCGGAGGAGTTTCACATGGCAACGCTCATCGGGATCGTCACTAAAGTCATTGGTCAGGTTTTTGCTCAAGGCACCGACGGCACTCGCCGCGCTTTGGTCGAGGGCGACCGCTTGTTTGCCGGCGATCAAGTGATCACCGGCGCAGAAGGCGCTGTCGCCATTCATTTGCAAAATGGCCACGAACTGACGCTGGGTCGCGACAGCAGCATGACCCTTACCGGGCAACTGCTGGCCAATCAGGCGGTGCATATCGACTCCCCTGAAGCGCTGACTCCGAGCGAAGCACAGCTGACTGACGTCGAGCAGATTCAGAAAGCCATCGCTGCCGGCGAAGACCCGACCAAAGCCGCTGAAGCCACCGCTGCGGGCCCGAATGCGCCGACTGGCGTGCCGGGCGAGGCGGGCGGTGGTCACAGCTTTGTGTTGCTGACTGAAGTCGGTGGACGAGTGGATCCGGTCATCGGCTTCCCGACCGCCGGTTTCAATGGCATTCCCGAGTTTCCCGAAGAGCGGCATAACGCGGTGATCGACAATGGCAACAACACGCCGATCGTGCCGCCGCCGGTCAACAATCCGGTGACGCTCAGCGGTCTCGCGGTGCCGGGGGGCGAGCTGACCCTCAACGAAGCCAACCTGCCCGACGGCTCCTCGGCCAACCCCGGCGCGCTGACTCAGAGCGGCAGCTTCACGGTGTCGGCGCCGGACGGCTTGAGCAGTCTGAACATTGGCGGCATCAGCGTGATCAGTGGCGGCGTGGCGGCGGGTTTCCCGCAGTCGATCACCACGCCACTGGGCAACACCCTGACCATCACCGGTTACAACGCTGCGACCGGGGTCGTCAGTTACAGCTACACCCTCAACGGCAATGACGCCCATCCGGCCGGTGACGGCGCCAACAGCCTCAGCGAACAGTTCACCGTGACTGCCGGTGACAGCAATGGCGACAGCGCCACCGGCTCGCTCGACGTCAACATCATCGACGACGTGCCCAGAGCGGTGAACGACAGCAACGCCAATACCGCGTCTGAAGCCCTGCTGACCCTCACCGGCAACGTGCTGACCAACGACGTGCCAGGTGCCGATCGCGTGTCCACCGGGCCGGTGACTGCCGGCACCTTCACCGGAACTTTCGGTACGCTGGTGTTGAATGCCAATGGCACGTACACCTACACCCTGAACACCAGCGACGCAGATTTCAAAGCGCTGCACGGCGGCGGCAACGGCACAGAGACGTTCACCTACACCATCACCGATTCTGACGGTGACACCAGCACCGCGAATCTGGTGCTGCAGATC
>NZ_CATKPO010000009.1:0-75985 GCF_949768395.1 Pseudomonas sp. IT-P260 | reverse complement strand
TTGGCAAGGCGACCACCTCGTCGCCGAAACCAGCAAAACCCACCACCGCAGCTACGTCTACGAACCCGGCACCTTCCGCCCGCTGGCGCTGCTCGACGGCAAAGGCCCGAAAAAGGCCTGCCCGTTCTACTACCAACTCGACCACCTCGGCACCCCGCAGGAACTCACCGATTACAGCGGCGAAATCGTCTGGTCGGCGCAGTACGACGCCTACGGCAAAGTCGCAGCCATCACCCTCGCCGGCGAGGACTACCTCGACCAGCCACTGCGCTTTCAGGGGCAGTATTTCGATGCGGAGAGCGGGCTGCATTACAACCGGCATCGGTATTACGACCCGAGGTTGGGACGGTATCTGACGCCGGATCCGGTGAAGTTGGCGGGTGGGTTGAATCAGTACCGGTACGTGCCGAATCCGACGGGGTGGGTGGATCCGTTGGGGTTGAGCTCCAATTGTCCACCGCCGACACCGCGCCGTCCGATGCGCTACGAGGCGGGTCGTGCAGTTGTCGAAGAAGGTGCGCCTCCACTGCCGAAGATGACAGCGCAGGAGCGGCGGGCGAGGCTTGATGAGGTGGCAGAAGAAAATGCTCATAGGCGTTTGGATGAAATGGAGAAAGCCACACAAGATGCACACTTCTTAGAAAAACATGGCAAACAGACCACACTAGCTTCTCAGCAGGAACGCTCATTGACGGGAAGAAATCCAACAACTGGAATTATTGAGGTTTACACCAATGGGAGACGAGCAGGCCAGCCAAAAATACCCAGTGCGGCTACTCACTTTTTTAGTTATCGAGATCAACTTAACGCAATACATCGTGCTCAGCTTATTTTTAGACGGAATGGCCAAATCGCGTCCAAAGAACCTATGCATATGGGTAAGGTGGTTGGCGAGGGGTACAAAAGGGGAGGGGTCATTTATGGACAGCAAACACATGCGGTAGTAATTCTCAATAGAGCAGCTAAGCCGATAACCTCTTACACGGAGTTTTTGAATTGAAACGTAAGCCTGAATATTTTGTTTTGCGTGGTCTGCTTTTCCTATTCGATATAGAAAATACTCATGATGATGCTCGAGAAAAAATCATCGTCTCGAAGAACGTCAATGACAAGCAAGAGCTTACTGATCTGTTTGATATTCTTATGAGGCCTGAGTTTCTTTCTTATAGTCTTGAGGAACGAGAGTGGTGTATTGATACGCTGAAGTACTATTTGGAAGTCGGTGATAGCTTTGATGAGGTGTTTACAAGAATAACTACTTATTTTGATGACGACGTAGAGGACCAGCGTCAGTTCATGCAGGTTTTGTTAAGTTGTTTATTGAAGTATCACGTCGATGATTCAGATATGCGGCAAGGATGAAACAGCTGGGCTAATTCAACTGACGCTTCGCGAGCAAGCTCGCTCCCACAGGAGGTTATGGCGCCTGGGAAATCAGCGTTGGCCTATTAGCTGTGGAAGATGTAGATCGGGCGCGGTGAGACTATCAATCACATGCACGCTATACCCCGGAACATTCTTCGCATGATGTTTCGCTTGCGAAGCCATTTCCGCGAGTTGGCTGGCATCCAGTTCTGCGCAGGCCTCGGGTTGCAGGTGGACTACGCCTATCGATAACGATAGAAGTGGAAACTCCTGCCGCACACCCTGGCGATTCGGCGCAATGAAGCAGCCAGCCTCAAGATGCTCCGGGCGATAGAAACGCCTACATTGGCTCTGGAAGTCGTCGAGCAGTTGGTTGAGGCGTTTGCGCCAGTCTTCCGGGCCGAGCACCAGCAGGAAGTCGTCGCCGCCGATGTGGCCGACGAAGTCGCGGGACGGGTCGACGCGTTCGTTCAGGCATTGCGCCAGACACAGCAAGACTTCGTCGCCACGGCCGTAGCCGTAGATGTCGTTGAAGGGTTTGAAGCTGTCGATGTCGACGTAGCAGATGATCGATTCGCGGCCTTGTTGCAGCAGGCGGGTCAGGCATTGCTGGATCGGCACGTTGCCGGGTAGCAGGGTCAACGGGTTGGCGTAGCGCGCCTGCTGGATTTTCAATTCGGTGATCAGTTTGAGCACGTCGATCACCCGACCGAGGCCGAGATAACCACCGTTGAGGGTGATGATGAAATCTTCTTCGATGCGCTGCCGGGCGCGGCTGGTGATCAGGCGGCTGACCTGTTGCAGCGACTGGCTCATTTCCACGGCGAGGAAGTCGTCGTTCATCAGGCGGCTGATCGGTTTGCGCGCGAACAGGTCGGTGGCGAACGGTTTCAGCAGTGCGTCGGACAGCGAATGGCGATGGACGATGCCGCATGGCTGGCCCTGTTCGTCGAGCACTGCCAGTGAATTCAGATTGGCCTGGCGGCGGAAGGCCTCCAGCACCGTGGCAGTCGGCGTGTCGCGATGCACCGCCGGTTGGTCGTTGAGCAGGGCGCTGAGGTCGCTGCCTTCGTCATTCAACGCCACGGCGCTGCTGTCGTGTTTCGGCATCAAGGCCCGGGCATCGCGAGATGGATGTTCCTGTGGGCGACCGAGCAGGTAGCCCTGTACCAGATCGACGCCCATTTCGGTCAGCACCGCCAATTCTTCCGGCAACTCGATCCCCTCGGCAATCACCTGCGCCCTTGAGGCCTTGGCGATTTGCAGGATCGAGCCGACGAACTCTCGTTTCAACGCGTCCTGATGAATGCCGTCGATAAAGTGCCGGTCGATCTTCACGTAGTCCGGGCGCAGTTCTGACCACAGACGCAGGCTCGAATAGCCGGCGCCCAAGTCATCCAGTGCAATCGAAAAGCCCATCGCCCGATAGTGATGCAGCGCGGTTTGCAGCAACTGGAAATCGTCGATCGGCGTCTGTTCGGTGAGTTCGATGACCACTTGGCTCGGCGGAATGCCGAAGTCCTGCAGCAGTTGCAGGGTCCGCCCCGGTTGGTGTGCGGCTTCAAGCAGGGATTCCGGTGAAACGTTGAGGAACAGCTTGCCCGGCAGTTGCTGCTCGTTGAAACGACGGCAGGCAGACTGGCGGCAGGCGATCTCCAGTTCGCTCAAGCGGCCAGCCTGACGCGCCACGGCGAACAGCGCGATTGGCGAGTGTAGCGGGCTGTTGGACGGGCCTCGGGTAAGGGCTTCGTAGCCGAGAATGCGACGCTCGGAGAGACAAATGATCGGCTGGAACAGGCTGTGCAAACCGCTTTGAGTCAGGATCGAGCTCAAGGCACTCAGCTGTTCGGTCGTGGTCATGGCAATCTCTGGCGATAAAAAAAGGACTGGGAGCGCTCTTGTTTGAAGAGGCGCTCCCAGTCCTTTATTTCACGACAGAATGATGACTGTTTGATGACGCTCCGGGGAGCGTCACCATTAAATTGCCATCATCTTACTTCTTGGCCACCTGATTGCTCAGCTTCAGGTAATCCAGCAGGACGCGCCCGGTTTCGCTCAGGTAGGCGTCGTCTTCCGGTTTGACCTTGTCCGGCTCGGCCGCAGCCAGCGCGTCCTCATCTTCTTTCTTCAGCTCTTTGAGCGGCTCTTCGCCTTTGGCTTTGCGACGGATGTTTTCCATCGCCAGTTGCTTGGCATCGATGTCCGCGTGCTGGGCACGACGATCGGCTTCGTTGAGGCTGACGGTTTTTTCTTCCATCAACTTCTGCGCCAGGGCCAGCTTGTCGCGGATGAACACGAACTCGGCGTCTTTGGCGCTGCGTGCGTCGTGCTCGGACTTGAGCTGCGCGAGGAACGGTTTGAACGGATCGGAGGCCGGCTTGATCGCTGCCTTGATGGTGTCCCACGGCATGGCTTCCGGCAGGGCACTTTCGCCGATTTCCTTGGTGTCGATGATCGACGGGTAGTCGATGTCCGGCAGCACGCCCTGATGCTGGGTGCTCTGCCCGGAAACCCGGTAGAACTTGGCCAGGGTCAGTTTCAGTTCGCCATGGTTCAGCGGCTGAATGGTCTGTACGGTGCCTTTGCCGAAGGTCTGGCCACCGATGATCAATGCGCGATGGTAGTCCTGCATGGCGCCGGCGAAGATCTCCGAAGCCGACGCGGACAGGCGGTTGACCAGCAGTGCCATCGGGCCTTTGTAGAACGCGCCCGGGTTTTCATCTTCGAGGACATCGACGCGGCCATCGGCGTTACGCACGAGGACGGTCGGGCCCTTGTCGATGAACAGGCTGGTCAGTTCGGTGGCTTCCTGCAGGGAGCCGCCGCCGTTGTTGCGCAGGTCGATGACCACGCCGTCGACTTTCTCTTTCTGCAGTTCGGTCAGCAGTTTCTTGACGTCACGGGTGGTGCTCTTGTAATCCGGATCACCGGCACGGAACGCCTTGAAGTCGAGGTAGAAAGCCGGGATCTCAATGACGCCGAGCTTGTAGTCCTTGCCGTCCTGTTTCAGATTCAGCACGGACTTTTTCACCGCCTGGTCTTCAAGCTTCACCGCTTCGCGAGTGATCGGCACGATCTTGCTGGTCTGGTCGTTCGGCGCATTGCTCGCCGGAATCACTTCCAGGCGCACCACGGTGCCTTTCGGGCCGCGGATCAGCTTGACCACTTCGTCCAGACGCCAGCCCACCACGTCGACCATCTCTTTGTTGCCTTGGGCAACGCCGATGATCTTGTCGGCCGGTGCGACCTGCTTGGTCTTGTCGGCCGGGCCTGCCGGCACCAGACGCACGACTTTCACTTGATCGTTGTCGCTCTGCAACACGGCGCCGATGCCCTCCAGGGACAGGCTCATGTTGATGTCGAAGTTCTCCGCGTTATCCGGCGACAGATAATTGGTGTGCGGGTCGTAGGACATGGCGAAGGTATTGATGTACGCCTGGAAGATGTCTTCCGCGCGGGTCTGATCGAGGCGCGCCAACTGATTCTTGTAGCGCTTGGTCAGGGTTTCCTGGATCTGCTTGGAATCCTTTCCGGCAATCTTCTGCCGCAGCACTTCGTCCTTGACGCGTTTGCGCCACAGGTCGTCGAGTTCAGCGGTGGATTTGAGCCAAGGGGCGTCCTTGCGATCAATCAGCAAGGTCTCCTTGGTGGTGAAGTCCATCTTGTCGACGCCCTTGTTCAGCTCCGCAATGGCGAAGTCCAGACGCGCCTTGACGCGGTCCAGATAGCGCTTGTAGATGGTGAACCCGGCGTTGAGGTCGCCGCTCTTGAGGAAGTCGTCGAACTGGGTCTTCCACTTGTCGAATTCGGCGATGTCGCTGGCCATGAAATAGCTGCGCGACGGGTCCAGCAGCTTGATGTAGCTGTCGTAGATGATCACCGAGCGCGCATCGTCGAGCGGCGGCTTGCTGTAGTGGTGACGCTTGAGCAACTCGACGACGTTGAGACTGGCGATCACTTCGTCGCGATCAGGCTGCAAGTTGTCCCAGCTGTTGGCTGCGAAGGTTTTGCCCGACATCGGCAACAAGCCGATACCGATGAAAAGAGCGAGGGCGGTGCTGGGGAGCAAATGCTTCATGCTGATTCGACGCGGGGACAATTGATAACGCATATTAGGCCGTCTTTGAAGTCGCCGGTTCTACGAGAGCCGGTCGCATAATGCAAAAAGCCCGGCGCTACAGCTTCGGGCTCAGTCCAGACTCACTATGGAGGCACTGTGAAGGCATTGCAAGGCGTTGAAGGTCAAGTGGCATGGGTTGAAGAGTCGAGTCCGGCATGTGATGTAGGACAAGTGCGCATTCGTGTGGCGGCAGCCGGCCTCAATCGCGCCGATTTATTACAGAAAGCCGGGCTTTATCCACCGCCGCCCGGTGCCAGTCAGGTGCTCGGTCTTGAGTGCTCCGGGGTGATCAGCGAAGTCGGCGCCGGCTCGTCGTGGCAGGTCGGCGACCGGGTCTGCGCGTTGCTGGCCGGGGGCGCAATGGCCGAAGAGGTGGTCGTCGACGGACGGCACGTGCTGCCGGTGCCCGAAGGTGTTTCGTTGATCGAGGCCGCGGCATTACCCGAGGTTTATGCAACGGTCTGGCTCAACGTGTTTCAACTGGCGGCGTTGAAACCGGGCGAGAAGGTTCTGCTGCATGCCGGCGCCAGTGGAATTGGTTCAGCCGCCATTCAGCTGTGCAAGGCGTTCGGCAATCCCTGTTGGGTCAGCGTTGGCTCGGCCGAGCGTCTGGCCTACTGTGAAGCGCTGGGCGCCCAGGGCGGAGTGGTGCGCAGCGATGATCTGGAGAGTCTGCGCGACTTCGGTCCGTTTGACGTGATCCTCGATCCGGTCGGCGGCAATTACGCCGCGCTCAACCTCAAGCTGACGGCGCTGGACGGTCGTTGGGTACTGATCGGCCTGATGGGCGGGCGTGAGGCGACACTGGACCTGGCACAGGTACTGGCCAAGCGCGTGCAGTTGCTTGGTTCGACGTTGCGCAGTCGCAATGATCAGTTCAAGGCCGATCTGCTCAGCGACTTGAGCCAGCATGTATGGCCGCTGTTTGCCGAAGGACGGTTGAGTCCGCAACTGGCGAAAACCTTTCCGGTGAAAGACGCCGAGGCGGCGTTTGCCGAGCTGGCGAGTAATACGGTTTCGGGGAAAGTGGTGCTGGTGATTGACGACAGCCTCACCTGACACCCCAAAACTTGTGGCGAGGGAGCTTGCTCCCGCTGGGGCGCGAAGCGGCCCCAAATCATTCAACGCGGTGAGTCAGATCAAACCGGTTGACTGGTTCTGCGACTGCTTTGCAGCCGAGCGGGAGCAAGCTCCCTCGCCACATTTATGCGTCCAAATTGGATCTTTGGTTATTTCCAGAGATGGATCGGCCAGCCGGCTTTTTCGGCGTGCTCCAGCAATACCGTATCCGGATTCACCACATGCGGGAAATCCACCTTCAGCAACAACGGCAGATCATTGCGTGAATCTGAATAGAAACTCGCGCCCTCAAGGTTCTCCTCCTCAGCGTCCAGCCATTCCAGCAGGCGGGTGATCTTGCCTTCGCGGTAGGTCAGCGTGCCGACGGTCTGGCCAGTGTAAACGCCGTGCGCGACGTCCAGTTCGATGCCGAGAATTTCATCGATGCCCAGGCGTTCGGCGATCGGTTTGACCAGGTGCGTGCCCGAAGCCGAGATCACCAGAATCCGGTCGCCGGCCTTGCGATGAGCGGCGATGGTTTGGGTGGCGTCGCTGAAGATGATCGGTTCGATGAAGTCTTCGACCCATGGGCCGACCAGGTGCTCGAGCTCTTCCGGGGTACGCCCGATCATCGGCTCGAGGCTGAACGCCATGAATTCTTCCATGCGCAATTTGCCATGGCTGTAGGCATCCATCAGCTCGTTGTTCTTGCGCATGAACGACTCGGGATCGACCCAGCCCAGGCGCCCCATCTGCTCGCTCCAGAGGGTGGCGCAGTCGCCGTGGATCAGGGTTTCGTCCAGATCAAAAATTGCCAGGGCCATCAGTGCAGTTCTCTCTTCAACGTCAGCAAAGTCATCAGGCTACCTCACACAGGGCCGTCGGATCGATGGAAAGCGCCAGACGCTGACCGTCGGGATGCAGATCCGCCGCCGAGCGGTTGAGCACGTCCACCACCAGTTCCACACCGCGCGCTTCGACCCGATAGCGGATCACGTTGCCGAGCAGGCTGTGGCTGCGGATCTGCGCATCGAGTTCACCATTGAGGCTCAGTTCGATGGCTTCCGGGCGTATGGCGATGCGGTGGTTGATCGGCCGTTGCAACAACTTTGAGGCACTGTCGGCGTCGAGCAGGTTGTAGTTGCCGATGAAGCCGGCGGCGAACACATCGACCGGTGCGGTGTAGAGGGTTTCGGCGTCTCCGCTTTGCACGATCTTTCCCTGGTTCATCAGGAAAATCCGGTCGGACATGGTCAGCGCTTCTTCCTGGTCGTGGGTGACGAAGATGGTGGTCAGGCCGAGTTCGCGCTGGATCTGGCGGATCTGTTCGCGCAGGTGTTTACGGATTCGCGCATCCAGCGCCGACAGCGGTTCATCCAGCAACAACAGGCGTGGGCGGGTGACCAAGGAGCGGGCGAGGGCGACTCGCTGGCATTGGCCACCGGACAACTGATGCGGATAGCGGCTGGCGAAGTCGTGCAGTTCAACCAGTTTCAACACTTCGCTGACGCGCTTGTGGCTGTCGTCGGAATTGACCTTCTGCATGCGCAGGCCGAAGGCGACGTTCTGCTCGACGGTCATGTTGGGGAACAGCGCGTAGCTCTGGAACACCATGCCGATCCCGCGTTTCTGCGGGCTCAGCGGCACGATGTCGACGCCATCAAGCAGGATCTTGCCGCCATCCACCGGCGTCAGCCCGGCGATACAACGCAGCAGGGTGGACTTGCCGCAACCGGACGGGCCGAGCAGGGTGACGAACTCGCCTTTGTTGATTTCGCAGTTGATGTCGCTGAACACCGTGGTGCCCGCGTAGTTTTTCTGCAGGTGTTGGACGCTGACGTAGCTCATTCGCTTTTGTCCTTGTTCAAGATGTTGGCGATCCAGGTCAGGACCAGCACGAAAAAGAAGTACGAGATCACCAGCGCACTGGTGAAGTGGCCGCTGCTGTTGCGCATGTTGTTCAGATACACCTGCAGGGTTTCGTAGCGCGTGCCGACGAGGATGTTGGCGAACACGAATTCCCCGAACAGGAACGAGAACGACAGCAGCAGCGCGACCATCAGGCCTTTGCGCAGGTTCGGCAGCACCACCAGAAACGCCGCCTGAAAGGTGCTGGCGCCGAGCAGTTGCGCGGCGTCCATCAGGTCGCGCAGGTTGATCGCCTGCAGATTGTTGGTGATCGCCCGGTACATGAACGGCAGCGCCACGGTGAAGTAGCAACCGATCAGGATCCACGGCGTACCGACCATCGCCAACGGCCCGGAACCGTACAGTTGCAACAGGCCTACCGACGACACCACTGGCGGCACCGCGAAGGGCAGCAGGATCAGGATGTTCATCAGCGCATCGAGTTTCGGGAAGTGGTAATGCACCACGAACAGCAACGGCAGGATCAGCACCACCGACAGCACCAGCGCGCCGACGCACACCAGCAGCGACTGGCCGAAAGCATGCAGAAAGCGTGGATCGCTCCACAGCTGGAGGTACCACTTGAAGGTGAAGCCGCTGGGTAGGATGGTCGCCGACCAGCTGCTGGCGATCGAATAGATCAGCGTACCCACCAGCGGCAGCAGCAGGATCGCGAACAGCAAATAAACCACGACGCGGTGGTAGACGCCGGCCGGGCCGGATTCAGCGCGAGACATGGTAGCTCCTCTTCAGCAGCAATTGATGCACGACGGTGACGAGGGTCATCAACGCCACCAGCACCACGGCCAGGGCGCTGGCCAGATTCGGATCGAGGGAAATATCCCCGGAAACCATTGCCGCGATGCGGATCGGCAGCACGTTGAAGTTGCCGGTGGTCAAGGCGTACACCGTGGCGTAGGCGCCGAGAGCGTTGGCCAGCAGGATCACAAACGTACCGAGCAGTGCCGGGGTCAGCACCGGCAGACCAATATGCCGCCAGAACTGCCAGCCGTTGGCGCCGAGCAGCGCAGCGGATTCGCGCCAGTCTTCACGCAAGGCGTCGAAGGCCGGGTAGAGCAGCAGCACGCCGAGGGGAATCTGGAAGTAGGTGTAAAGGATGATCAGGCCGGTTTTCGAGTACAGGTTGAAGTCCTGAATGATCCCGGCCTGCTTGAGCATGATCGTGATACTGCCGTTGAAGCCGAGCAGGATGATGAACGCGAAGGCCAGGGGCACGCCGGCGAAGTTGCTGGTCATGTTGGCGAAAGCATTCACGAAGTTGCGCAGTTTCGAGTCGACCCGGCGCAATGAGTACGCACCGAGCACGGCGATGATGATGCCGAACACACTCGACCAGAAACTGATCTCCAGGCTGTACTGGATCGCCTGCAGATAGAACTTGGAACTGAAGATCTTGCTGAAGTTGGCGAAGCCCCAGCCGAATTCTTCCGATTGCAGGCTATTGATCATCACCCAGACCAGCGGGGCGATTTCGAACACGATAAAGAACAGGGCGAACGGCACCAGGCACAGGGCTGCCAGCCATTTGCCGCGAGTCATGGCATTCACTTGAGCAGCTCCCGGCATACAGGTTTGTCGTGGGGGGCGCCGAGCAGTTCGCAGACGGTGCCGCAGATCTCGGTTTGTTTCGGCGCGGCATCAATTTTGAAGCTGAAGGCGTCACCGAGAACGAACAGCGGCACCTGCCGCTCTTCCGGTAACAGGCCGTTGTGCGAGCGGTCGTTGTTCATGCCGTGGTCGGCGGTGACCAGTACCTGATAGCCCGCATCGAGCCAGCCTTGCAGGTAGTCGGCGAGGATGATGTCCGCCGAGCGTGCGCTGTTGCGGTATTGCGTGGAGTCGAGGCCGTGCTTGTGGCCGGCGTCGTCGATGTTCATCGGATGAATCAGCAGAAAGTTCGGCGCATGGCGCAGGCGCAGGTTTTCCGCGTCGGCAAACAGGTGCGAATCCGGGTAGTGATCGCTCCAGTAGAAGTGGCCGTGCTGGATCGGCAATGACAGGTTTTCGGTGTGCCGGTCGCGGGCCACGACGAACGGCGAGCGGTTATACAGCTCGCTGACCCAGTGATAGGCCGCTGCGGCGGTTTTCAGGCCGGCGTCGCGGGCGTAGTGATAGATGCTGCGCTGGCTGGACAGACGCGCGACGTTGTTGTGGACGATGCCACTGTCGATCGGCGGCACGCCGGTTAGGATGCATTCGTAAAGCGGTCGGGACAGGGCCGGCAACTCGCACTCCAACTGATAGAGCGCGGCGCGTCCTGCGCCAACGTAAGCCTGCAGATGCCCCATGGCGTGACGCGCGACCTCGTAGTTGAGACCGTCGAGCACGACAAGGATGACGTTGTGCTTCATAGGGGCAAAAACTCCGCGAAAACAGGAAGTATCAGATTCAACCTGGATCCCATGTGGGAGCGAGCCTGCTCGCGAAAGCGGTGGTTCATTCAACAATGGTGTTGACCGAGATACCGACTTCGCGAGCAGGCTCGCTCCCACACTTGGATCTTCGTCCAATCACACGATGGTGATTCGTCGCCTTACTTCATCTCGACGATGACTTCTTCGTTCCACTTCTGCGGCAGGGCCTTGGAGGTTTTTTCCCACGCGTCGGCGTCCTTGATTGGCGTGACCTTCTTGTACTGCTCGTTTGGCAGCAGCTTGGCCTTCACGTCTTCTGGCAGTTGCAGATGTTCGGCACGGATCGGACGGGCGTTGCCGCGCGCCAGGTTGGTCTGGCCGGCGTCGCTGAAGATGTATTCGCGGGTCAGCTTGGCGGCGTTCGGGTTTTTTGCGTACTTGTTGATGATGGTGGTGTAGCCGGAAATCACCGAGCCGTCGGACGGGATCAGCACCACGTAGTCATCCGGGTTGGCCATCTTGGCCTTGTAGCTCAGACCATTGAAGTCCCAGACCACGCCGACTTCGATTTCGCCTTTTTCCATGGTGGCGATGGTCGGGTTGGCCATCGACAGACGACCTTGCTTGGCGATGTCTGCAAACAGCAGCAGGGCCGGCTGGAGATTCTTCTCGTCGCCACCGTTGGCCAGGGCAGCGGCGAGTACGCCGTTGGCGGCTTGCGCGGCGGTGCTCACGTCACCGATGGAAACCTTGTATTTGCCGCCCTTGAGGTCAGCCCATTTGGTCGGTACTTCGGAACCGTGCAGCAGTTTCTTGTTGACGATGAAGGCGATGGTGCCGGTGTAGGCCAATGCCCAGTTGCCGTCCTTGTCCTTGGCCCAGGCCGGCACCTGATCCCAAGTGCTCGGTTTGTAGGGTTGCACCACGCCCTGCTTGACCGCGATCGGGCCGAAGGCGGCGCCGACGTCGCCGATGTCGGCGGTGGCGTTGTCTTTTTCAGCGGCGAACTTGGCGATTTCCTGGGCCGAGCTCATGTCGGTGTCAATGTGTTTCAGGCCGTAGGTCTTGGCCAGGTCTTCCCAGGTGCCTTTCCAGTTGGCCCAGTCATCGGGCATGCCGACGCTGTTGACAACGCCTTCCGCTTTCGCAGCGGCTTCGAGGGTTTTCAGATCGGTGTCGGCCGCCATGGCGGCGGTGCACATTGCAATGGTCGAGCCTAACAGTGTTGCCAGGAAAAGCTGTTTCATTCCGAAGCTCCTTGGTCGTGTTCAACGCTGCGATTGCGGTTTGTGTTGGTCTAGGTCAGCAATACCTGAGCCAATTTAAGGGGGCTGGATGACACTTTGATGTCGGCGGTCGCCCGGCAGGCCTTTTATTTGCCCGGTTTCGGCGCTTGCCCGCTAAGCGTAGACCAAGGTCAAAGCCCCGGCAGACAAGGCACTTGGCCGAGGTATTGCAAGTCATGAAGGCGACCGTCGGGCGGGTTTGTCATCTCACGGTCATCTGCACTGCCTAGGCTTGCAAGACATGGAAACGGCTTGCAGGCCGTACGGTTTTTGCCCCGAAACAGTGCTGGTCTAGTCCAGATAGGTAACGTTGATGCGCGATGAGGCGACAAAAGCGGTGACAGCCATCGGCCAGGTGCTGCAGGAGCAGCTCGATCACGGCCTTTTGGCGCCGGGCAGCAAGCTGCCGGCCGAGCGCAAGCTCAGTGAGTTGTTCGGCACCACGCGCATTACTGTGCGCGAGGCCTTGTTGCAACTGGAGGCGCAAGGGCAGATTTATCGCGAGGAGCGGCGTGGCTGGTTCGTTTCGCCGCCGCGTCTGGCGTACAACCTGATGCAGCGCAGTCACTTTCACGCGATGGTCAGTGCGCAGGGGCGGGAGCCGTCGACCGAGGTGATTTCCGCGCGCCTGCAGCCAGCTTCGGCGGCAGTGTGTGCGTGGTTGCAGTTGCCGGCGTTGTCCAGCGTGATCCAGATTTGCCGGTCGCGGCGGATTGACGGGCGGCTGGTGCTGTATGTGGAGCACTATCTGAATCCGCAGTATTTTCCGGGGATTCTGGGGTTTGATTTGAATCAGTCGATGACCGAGTTGTATGCGCGGCATTACGATTTGCACTATGGGCGGGTGCGGTTCGAGATTGTGCCGACGTCGTTGGCGGTGGATGCGGCGGCGGCTTTGCGGGTTTCTGTCGGGAGTCCGGGGTTACGGATTGCTCGGGTCAATTATGATCAGCATGAGCGGTTGATTGATTGTGATCTGGAGTTTTGGCGGCATGATGCGATTCACGTCGGTGTCGATGTTGTTTGAGCGTTTGGCCTTGGCGGCCTCTGGGCCGACCAGGTTCTTGGGGTTTTGGGTGTTTATCCGTTGCTTCGGGTGTTGCGGCTGGCGGTTTCGCTCTTACAGCGACTCCCTTTGGCAAACGCCCCAAAGGAAGCAAAGGTCTTGGCCCCGGCGTACGGCCCTCGCTTAGGCTCGGGTTCCTTCGTTGCGGGGCTCATCCGGGGGGCATCGCCTCCGGTTTGCTTCGCTGCACCTCCTCTCGATGTGTTTGGCTACGCCAAACGGTCGCTGCGCTCCCACCCCCGGATAACCCCCTCCACTCAGCCTGCCGAAGGGGCCGGCACGGCAAGATCAAGAGCTGCAGCCGAGCTAACGCTCATCCTGTTGAGTGGTGAAAAGCATGCGGTCTGCTTGGACTGCTTTGCTTTTCTGTGGAAGCGAGCCTGCCAGCGAAGGCGGCCTGACAGCCGACCAATCTCCAACCGAATACATCCAATCAACTGTGGGAGCGAGCCTGCTCGCGAAGTCGCCCTCACAATCACTTCATCTCTATCTGGCCACCTCAGCATTCCCGTACAAATAATCCGTCGCCAGCGACGCCATCGTCCTCACCCCAACCACCAGCGCCGACTCATCCACAAAGAATCCCGGATTGTGATTCGGCGCGGCCTTGCTCATGTCCTGGTCCCGTGGTGTCACGCCGAGAAACACAAACAGCCCCGGTACTTCCTTGGCGAAGAACGAGAAGTCTTCCGCGCCGCCCACCAACGGTGCATTGACCACGTCATCCTTGGCTGCCCACTTCAGCGTCGGCAGCATTTTTTCCGTCAGTGCCGGGTTGTTGATCGTGGGGTCGTATTTTTCGATGATGGTCACGTCGGCTTTCGCGCCGCCGCTTTCGGCGATGTTTTCGATGGTCTGGCGTACGTCGGCGTGGAGTTTCTGGCGGATGCCGTAGTCGTAGGAGCGGATGGTGCCGCTCATGTCCACGGACTCGGGAATGATGTTGTAGCGGGTGCCACCATTGATGGTGCCGATGCTGACCACCGACGGGTAAGACGAAATGTCGGTGCGGCGGCTGACCACGGTTTGCAAGCCGACGATGGTTTGCGCGCCGACGGTGATCGGGTCGATGCCGTCCCACGGGCGGCCGGCGTGGGTTTGTTTGCCGAGGATTTTGATGCGCAGGTCGTCAGAGCTGGCCAGGGTGGCGCCGGGGCGGTAGGCGATCTGTCCGGCGGGAACGCCGGCCCAGACGTGCAGACCGAATACGGCGTCGGGTTTGGGTGATTTCATCACGCCTTCCTGCACCATCATTTTCGCGCCCCAGGTATTTTTGCCGTCGGGGATGAAGTCGCTCGGGCCTTCTTCGGCGGGCTGGAAGTAGAACACCACGGTGCCGGGCAGGGTGTCACGCAGACCGGTGAGAATTTTCGCCGTACTCAGCAGGATCGCGGTGTGGGCGTCGTGGCCGCAGGCGTGCATCACGTCGACTTCTTTGTCCAGATAAGTGCCTTTGGCTTTCGAGGCGAAGGGCAGGTCGGCGACTTCCTTGACCGGCAGCGCGTCCATGTCGGCGCGCAGGGCCACGGTCGGGCCGGGCAGGGCGCCTTTGAGGATGGCGACCACGCCGGTGCGGGCGACGTTGGTTTTGACCTCCAGGCCCATGGCCTTGAGCTGTTTGGCGACCAGTTCAGAGGTGCGTGTTTCGGTGTTGCCCAGTTCCGGGTGGGCGTGGATGTCGCGGCGGGTCTCCAGCAGTTGCGGCTCAAGTGCCTTGGCTTGCGTGGCGATCTGTTCGCGGGTGCTGTCCAGGGTGGCGGCGTTGGCGGTGCCGGCCAGCAGGGTGAGCAGAGCGGTCTGGGCGATACGTGTCAGCTGCATCGGGTTTCTCCATGGTTATTGTTTTTCTGGCTTCCCTGCCTGTGACCCGACTGTCTGCGCGAAGTGCTATTCCTTCGGCTGGCCACCACCGGCAGTGATGACCTGCACGCTCATGCGTGGAGTCGCCAGATCGAGCCCGGCCTCATCCAGATGGCGCTTGAGCGACAGGTTGAAGGCTCGGGAAACTTCCCACTGCTTGATTGGCGCAGTCTTGAAGCGCGCACGCAAAATTGCGCTGCCGGACTCGAAACTTTCCACGCCCTGAATCTCCAGTGGCGACCAGATATTGCGCCGTTGCAGCGGGTCGGTGCGCATTTTCTGGCCGACTTCGCGCATCAGTTTGATCGCGTCGTCGATTTCCATGTTGTACGGCACCGCCACTCGGAAGATCGCGTAGCCGAATTCCCGGGAGTAGTTCTTGATGCTTTTGATTTCGCTGAACGGGATGGTGTGGACGATGCCGTCGATGTCGCGCAGGCGCACGGTGCGGATGGTCAGGCCTTCGACGGTGCCGAGATGCCCGCCGACATCGACGTAGTCATCAATGGCCAGCGAGTCTTCGATGATGATGAACAGGCCGGTGATCAAATCCGCCACCAGCGACTGCGCACCGAAACCGATGGCCAGACCGATCACACCGGCACCGGCCAGCAGTGGCGTGACGTTCATGCCCATGTTCGCCAGGGCGACGATCAGCGCAATGATGAAAATCGCCACGAACAGCACGTTGCGGATCAGCGGCATCATCGTCTGTGCGCGGGCATTCGCCAGGCCTTTGCGCGAGCGGGTGAGGGCGTGATGCACGGCCGTGTCGGCGAGGATCCAGATCAGCCAGGAGAAAATCAGCGTGCCGATCAGGCTGAACAGTTTGACGCTGACGTCGTGGCCTTCGCCCTCGGCAAAGCCGATCAGCGACTTGCCCCATACGCGCAGGCCGAGTTCGATGAAGATCAGCCACACCAGCAGGTGGGCGAGGGTGTAGAAGAAGCTTTTCAGGCGTTCCGAGTACAAGGCATGGCGCTTCGGCCCGCGTTGCGGTTTGAGTGAGTGCCGGCGCACGAGACCGTTGATCACCATGCACATCACCAGCAGCACCGTGCAGATCAGTGACTGGCGCAGGGCGGTGCTGGTGTCGCCGGCGGAGACGAAGGTGGCGAACAGCGAAATCCCGACCAGCACCAGCGCCGGCACGTACCAGAAGGTGCCGAGGATATCGATGGTGTCGCTGAGGGCGCGGCGGGTCAGGCGACGGGACAATGGCTGGTTGCGGATCAGATGGGCGATTGGCCGGCGGAAGCGCAGGATGAACAGCCCGGTGAACAGCGCCGCCAGGACATTGGTGACGGTCGCGGTGGTGTGCGCCAAATGTACGCCGAGGCTTTCCACCAGGCGCGGATCGTTGAGCGCTTCACCGAACGCGGCGAAGCTGCCGATCAGCCACAGCGGACGGAAGGCCTGATGCCGCAGGATGTACAGCGCCCGGTGCCGGTGCGGGCCGTCGAGCAGCGAGAAGGCGATCACGCAGATCGCCGAGAAACAGGTGCCGACCACCAGCGCATAAGCCAGCACCATCGCCAGGCTTTTGCCCAATGACGAGGGCAGCGCGTAGCTCATGTAGACGGTAATGACCAATGCAATCAGCCACGGCCCGAGCTTGCGCAGGGCGAAGCGCAGCATGTCGAGGGCCTTGGGGTGCTGCGGCAGTTCTTCGGTCAGGCCGAAGCGCATGCGCACCCGGTGACCGAGCCAGATCAGCGCGGCGGCGAGCAGGCTCCAGACCATCAGGATCACGGCGAAGCCGAAGATGATCGGCAGCCATTCGCTGGCGGGCAACATCAGGTTGTCGAGTTCGTCCCTGGCCAGATCGAACTCGTCGGACCAGCGGGTCAGCGGGCTGTCTTCACCGGAGAACTGCTTCTCGAAACTGGCCAGCGTGCCGCCAATCAGGCCCAACACGCCTTCTTCCGGTGAAACCTGGGCTTTCTTTGTGGCGTCGCGCAGCTTTTTCAGGTCGCTCAGCAACTGTGCGCGTTGCTTGTCGTTTTCCAGCGACTTGATGACTTCATCCAGCGACTGACCCAACGGTTCCTGCGCCTCGGGCTGCGCCTTGGTGGAGTTGAGCAGCCCCGGCAAGCCGACCGCGTGGGCAGGGGCCAGCGGCAGCAGCGTCATCAGGCAGACAAGGAACAGGCAGGGCAGAGCAAACAGACGAGCGAACACTAGGCGGTCAACCTCGCAAAGGGGCGAATTGAGCGAGTGTACGAGGCAGTCAGAATCAATGCGAGCCGGGCGCGGATTTATTCGTTGAGTTTGGCGAGGATCTTGTAGACCACGGTCGCCAGGATCATCAGCATGCCGATCCACATGGCGAAGACGCCGGCGTTCTTGTCGCGGAAGTTGAAGCCGATGGCCAGCAGGATCATCCCGCTCAGGATCGGGACGAGCATGGCGTGGAACGAAGACATCGAGATCATGGAGACTGCCTTGTCGAAGGGGATGATGTAAGTCTAGGTCGGTTTCTTTGAAGCTGTATTGATCTGTGTAGGAGCTGCCGCAGGCTGCGATCTTTTGATCTTGCTTTTGAACTGCAAAAAACAAGATCAAAAGATCGCAGCCTGCGGCAGCTCCTACAGGGATTTGTGATCATCCCGAGAGATGATCGTTTAGCGATTACGGCAATTCACGGGAGGCGTAGAACGCGCTCAGCACTTTGACCAGGTGTGCCAGGTCATGGCTGCCGCACAGTTCGCGGATCGAGTGCATGGCGAAGGTCGGCAGACCGATATCGACGGTGCGCACGCCCAGGTGGCTGGCGGTGATCGGGCCGATGGTCGAACCGCAACCCATGTCACTGCGCACCACGAAGCTCTGTACCGGCACTTCTTCGGCCATGCACAAGTGGCGGAAGAATCCGGCGGTTTCGCTATTGGTGGCGTAGCGCTGGTTGCTGTTGACCTTGATCACCGGGCCGGCGTTGAGTTTCGGGCCGTGGTTGGCGTCGTGCTTCTCGGCGTAGTTGGGGTGTACGCCGTGGGCGTTGTCGGCTGAGACCAGCAGCGATTTTTGAATGGTACGGACGAACTCGTCACCTTCAGGCAGCAGGCGGCGCAGGGTCTGTTCGAGCATCGGGCCATCGGCACCGCACGCCGAGCAGGAGCCGACTTCTTCGTGGTCGTTGCACACCAGCACGCAGGTTTCTTCGGTGTCGGCGCTGAGCAGGGCTTGCAGGCCGGCGTAGCACGACAGCAGATTGTCGAGGCGCGCGCCGGCGATGAAGTCGCCATGCAGGCCGATGACCGCCGCGCTCTGGGTGTCGTAGAAACTCAGCTCATAATCCAGCACCACGTCGGCGTTCAGGCCGTGTTCGCGAGCCAGTTGATCGGTCAGTACCGCACGGAAGTCGACGCGCTCGTCACCGGCGAACTGCGCGAGGATCGGCGGCAGCTCGGTCTGTGCGTTGATCGCCCAGCCTTGGTTGGCTTCACGGTTGAGGTGAATCGCCAGGTTGGGAATGATCGCGATCGGCGCCTTGAAGTCGATCAACTGGCTTTCGACCTTGCCGTCGCGACGGAAGGTGACGCGGCCGGCCAGCGACAGGTCGCGGTCGAACCACGGTGCCAGCAGTGCGCCGCCGTAGACTTCAACGCCCAGTTGCCAGAAGCCCTGACGTTGCAGTTCCGGTTGCGGCTTGACCCGCAGGCACGGGCTGTCGGTGTGGGCGCCAACCAGGCGGATACCGTCGTGCAACGGCGAGTTGCGGCCCATTTTGATCGCGACGATCGAGGAGTCGTTACGGGTGACGTAATAGCGGCCGTTGGCCTCGGTGGTCCATGGCTCGCGCTCGTCGAGGCGCACGTAACCGGCGGCCTCCAGACGTTGAACAAGGCTGGCGGTGGCGTGGAACGGGGTAGGGGAGGCCTTGAGGAAGTCGATCAGGCCTTGGTTCAACTCTTCGCGCATAAGAAGCTCCAGACAGCAATGGGCGCGAGTTTAACGCATCGGCCGGGGAATTGAATCCGGAGCGGATGCCTGTGGGAGCGAGCCTGCTCGCGAAAGCGCTATGACATTCAACATTGATGCTGACTGATCAATTGCTTTCGCGAGCAGGCTCGCTCCCACATGGGTTCGGCGGTGCTTGTCAGAACGGCGCAGGGCACTCGAAGCGCAGACGCTCGCCGGTTTGCGGATGGGTGAAGCTGAGCATGCTGGCGTGCAGGCACAGGCGCGGCCAGGCGGCGAGGGCCTGTTCGTGGGCGTAGAGCCCGTCGCCCAGCAACGGGTGCCCGATGGACAGCATGTGCACGCGCAACTGATGCGAGCGCCCGGTGATTGGCGTCAGTTCGACGCGGCACCAGTCGCCGCAACGTTCCAGTACGCGCCAGAAGGTCAGTGCGTGTTTGCCGAATTCGTGGTCGACCACGTGGCGCGGTTTGGTCGGTGGGTCGTAGCGCAGCGGCAAATCGATGCTGCCGCTGTCCAGTTCCGGCTGACCCCAGGCCAGGGCGGTGTAGGCCTTTTCGGTTTCGCGGTCGTGAAACTGCCGCGACAATTCGCGGTGGGTGTCGGCGTCACGGGCCAGCAGAATGATGCCGGAGGTTTCCCAGTCCAGACGATGGACGATACGCGCTTCCGGGTAGCCGTTTTCCTGCAGGCGGGTGATCAGGCAGTCCTTGTTGTCGTCGGCGCGACCGGGCACCGAGAGCAGCAAGGTCGGCTTGTCGACCACCAGTACAGCGGCGTCCTGATGGATGATGCGGATGTTGGACAACGGCATTAAAACAGCCTCGTAACAAATGCCAACGGCGGTTCAGGGCCATTCCCGCATGGGAGTGACCCTGAACCGCCGTCGTTCCTGCCGGATCGACTCAGCGATCAGGCAGGGTGATGTTGAGTTCCAGAATCGAGCAACTGCCCTGGCTTTCCAGTGCAACATGTACGTCGTCGTTGCCGATGTTGACGTACTTGCGGATCACGTCGACCAGTTCCTTCTGCAAGGCTGGCAGGTAATCCGGCGTGCTGCGCTGGCCGCGCTCATGCGCCACGATGATCTGTAGACGCTCTTTCGCTACCGAGGCGGTACTTGGCTTTTTGTTGGCACGAAAGAAGTCAAAAAGGTTCATTACCTACCTCCAAACAGGCGCTCGAAGAATCCCTTCTTCGTAACATCGAGGAAACGATGTTCTTTTTCTTTGCCCAGCAGACGATCAACGGCATCGCTGTAGGCCTGACCGGCATCGCTCTGGTCGTCGAGAATCACTGGAACGCCCGAGTTGGAAGCCTTCAGGACCGCCTGCGACTCAGGGATCACGCCCAGCAGGGTCACGGCCAGGATTTCCTTGACGTCTTCGACGCCCAGCATCTCGCCATCGCTGACGCGCTGCGGGTTATAACGGGTCAGCAGGAGGTGTTCCTTGATCGGCTCTTCGCCGAGTTCGGCACGACGCGATTTGCTGGCCAGCAGGCCGAGCATGCGGTCCGAGTCACGTACCGAGGACACTTCCGGGTTGGTCACGATGATCGCTTCGTCGGCGAAGTACATCGCCAGGTGTGCGCCTTTCTCGATGCCCGCCGGGGAGTCGCAGACCACGAAGTCGAAGTCTTCCTTCAACTGCATCAGGACTTTTTCCACGCCTTCCTGGGTCAGCGCGTCTTTGTCGCGGGTCTGGCTGGCGGCCAGCACGTAGAGGTTTTCCAGGCGCTTGTCTTTGATCAGGGCCTGCTGCAGGTTGGCTTCGCCGTTGACCACGTTGACGAAGTCATACACCACGCGACGCTCGCAACCCATGATCAGGTCGAGGTTACGCAGGCCCACGTCGAAGTCGACGATCACTGTTTTGTGGCCGCGCAGAGCGAGGCCGGTACCGATAGCGGCGCTGGTGGTGGTCTTACCCACACCACCCTTGCCGGATGTAACCACGAGAATCTTGGCCAAGGTGTTTCACCCCTAAGGAAGAAGGACTGTTTAGCCCCTGAAAAACATCTCTTGAAAACTACTGCAGTCGGACAGCCTTGGCTGGAATTCGGCGCAAGTCGCACTTGCCGGGGGCAAACGCTCCTTGATCCTTTTTCCTACTTCGTTTGAGCCGTTTTCGCTACGTTTTAGAGATGCTTGGAAAATGCGGCAGTATCCGTTAAAGCCGAATGATGTTCAACACGTCGGCCGACAGGCTGACCTGTACACCGGAGCCCCACAGTGGATCGCGGCGCAAATCTTCGGAAACCTTGTAATGCCCGGCGATGGAGATCAGTTCAGCGCTCAATTGCTGACAGAAAATCCGCGCCTTGGTGTCGCCTTTGACGCCGGCCAGGGCGCGACCGCGCATCGGGCCGTATACATGGATGTTGCCATCGGCCAGAAGTTCCGCCCCCGGACTGACCGAGGAAACCACCACCAGATCGCCACCCTGGGCGTATATCTGTTGGCCACCACGTACTGGCGTGGTGATGACGCGGGTCGGTTTGACCGTCGGCTCCGGCGGCTTTTCCGGCTTCTTTTTGACTTCCGGTTCCGGCGCTTCCAGCGGTCGCTCACGGGCGCCGGACGGCGGCAGCACCGGGATGTCGATGGCGATGGCGGCAGCGATATCTTCGATACGGCTGGCGCGGATCGCCAGGGTGCGCAGACCATGCTGGCGGCATACGCGCATCAGACCGGGCAGATCGACCGCGCCTTCGCCGGGCGGCAGTTTGTCCAGCGCCAGGACCAGCGGCGCATTGCTGAAGAAGTTCGGCGCCTGGGCGACTTTGGCGGCCAGTTGCCGATCAAGGCTGTCGAGGTCGTTGCGGGACAGTTCCAGCACCGTAATGGCCAGCATGCTGCCCTTCAACTGGAACACGGGATCTCGGTCTGGCGATTCGTTTTGGCTCATATCGGCATACAACGGCTTGTCACTAAAAGTGCCGAGACTTATAACGAGAACGCCCGCGAGCCGCAAGCCGGGTCGAACGATGTAGAATGCGCGGCCACTGAATTTACGGAAGCTTTAATGGATCGCCCGCGTTTTCGAAGAGCCTTTCTTTCTCCCCGCTTCTGGCCGCTCTGGTGCGGTCTGGGGCTGTTGTGGCTGGTCGTGCAGTTGCCCTATGCGGTTTTACTGACGATCGGTCGTGTTTTGGGCGCATTGATGTATCGCGTGGCCGGCGACCGGCGGCGCATCGCCAAGCGCAATCTCGAGCTGTGCTTCCCGGAAAAATCCGCTGCCGAGCGCAAACGCCTGCTCAAGGAAAACTTCGCCTCCACCGGCATCGCCTTCTTTGAAATGGCGATGAGCTGGTGGTGGTCCCGTGAGCGTCTGGCCAAATTGGCCCACGTCGAAGGCCTGGAGCATCTGCAAAAAGCCCAGCGCGAAGGCAAGGGCGTGATCCTCATGGCCGCGCACTTCACCACCCTGGAAATCGGCGCGGCGCTGCTCGGCCAGCAGCACACCATCGATGGCATGTACCGCGAGCACAAAAACCCGTTATTCGACTTCGTCCAGCGTCGGGGCCGCGAGCGGCACAACCTCGATTCGCTGGCGGTGGAGCGTGACGACGTGCGCGGCATGCTCAAGCTGCTGCGTTCAGGCCGGGCGATCTGGTACGCACCAGATCAGGACTACGGCGCCAAGCAAAGCATCTTCGTGCCGCTGTTCGGCATTCAGGCTGCGACCGTGACCGCGACCACCAAATTCGCCCGCTTGGGTAAAGCGCTGGTGGTGCCGTTTACTCAGGAGCGTCTAGCGGATGGCAGCGGTTACAAACTGGTGATCCACCCGCCGCTGGAAGACTTCCCGGGTGAAACCGAAGAGGCCGACTGCATCCGCATCAACCAGTGGGTGGAAAGTGCGCTGCGCGCCTGCCCTGAGCAATACTTGTGGGCGCACCGCCGCTTCAAGAGCCGTCCACCGGGCGAGCCGAAGCTTTACCCGAAACGGCGCGGCTGATTCACTCACCCTTTCAAGCACCACGGAGCGTTGCGATGAGCCCAGCTGAACCGGTCACAGGTTTGATTCTTTCCGGCGGCGGGGCTCGGGCGGCGTATCAGGTGGGGGTGCTGGCGGCGATTGCCGAATTGCTGCCGCTGGGCGCGGACAATCCGTTTCCGGTGATCGTCGGCACTTCGGCCGGGGCGATCAATGCGGTCAGCCTGGCCAGCGGCGCCACCGATTTTCGCGCGGCCATCGAACGCCTCACACTGTTCTGGCAGGGCTTTCGCAGCCATCGGGTGCTGCGCAGCGACTGGCCCGGGGTGATTCGTCAGGCCAGCCGCTTTGTCAGTCACAGCCTGCTCGGCATCGGTCGGCAACTGCCGGTGGCGCTGCTCAACAGTTCGCCGCTGCGCGACCTGCTCAATGAAAAACTGCACATGCCCGGCATCGCCGAATCCATCGCCCGCAAGCAATTGCATGCGGTGGCGGTGACCGCGTTCGGCTACGAGTCGGGGCAGGCGGTGACCTTTTATCAGGGCGGCGGCAAGATCGATGCGTGGTTGCGCCATCGGCGGATCGGCGTGCCGGCGCAATTGTCGGTGGACCATTTACTGGCCAGTTCGGCGATCCCGTTGCTGTTTGCCCCGGTAAAAATCGGTGAGGAATATTTCGGTGACGGCGCAGTGCGCCAATCGGCACCGATCAGTCCGGCGCTGCACCTAGGCGCGAGTCGGGTGCTGGTGGTGGGTGTGAGTGGCAACCCGCGCGGTTTTGATCCGCAGCAGCCGCTGGAGCGCGCCTACACCGGGCAGCAGCCGACGCTGGCGCAGATCGGCGGGCACATGCTCAACAGCACGTTCATTGACAGTCTGGAAAGCGACATCGAGTTGCTCCAGCGTCTGAACCAGTTCAGTCGACTGATGCCCGATGGCGTGCCGACTCGCGAACTGGGGGTAGC
Source organism: Pseudomonas sp. IT-P260 (assembly GCF_949768395.1). NCBI lineage: Bacteria > Pseudomonadati > Pseudomonadota > Gammaproteobacteria > Pseudomonadales > Pseudomonadaceae > Pseudomonas > Pseudomonas sp. IT-P260. The sequence continues at coordinate 52,120 of NZ_CATKPO010000009.1, read as the reverse complement.
GCCAGTGGACGTGCTGGTGATTGCGCCGAGTCAGCCGATCGACGAGATCGCCGCGCGGCATCGCCAGGAATTGCCGGCGGCGTTGCGCCTGTTCCTGCGCGGCCCGGGGGCGACGAAAACGAGTGGGGCAGGGGTGCTGAGTTATCTGCTGTTCGAGGCGGGGTATTGCAGCGAGCTGATCGACCTGGGACGGCGCGATGCGTTGGCCAAGCGTGAGGAGTTGTGCCGGTTTCTGGGGATCACCGAGGCGGTGGTTTCGGCCTGAGAGGTGTGCTGAAGCCATTCGCGAGCAAGCTCGCTCCCACAGGAAATGTGTCGTTCACAAAATCCATGTGGGAGCGAGCTTGCTCGCGAAGGCGTCCTTGCGGACGCCGCTGGATCAGAAGTGGAACTTCACCAGGAAGCTTGTGGTGCTCTGATTGGTCTTGAACGCACCGGTGTCGTCGATCCCGTACTTGTCTTTCCAGTAGTCGTATTCAACACCGACATACAACTGCTTCTCGCCAAAACTCAACGCCTTGCCCAGGTCGTATTTGATCTGCGGGTTGAAGTGCAGGTTGGCGTGGTACTCGCCCTTCTTGTTGACGTCGTTGTCGGTGACCCAGTCCATGAAGCCGTCGATCAGGATGTCCGACTTGCCGACCGGGATGGTGTAAGACCAGACCGGGGTGATCTGCCAGACGTTGTCACCGGCGCGAGCGCCTTGGGTGTGGCGCTGGTAGAAGTTCAACTGGAAGTAGTCGAAGCCCGGGATCGCGAGGTCGAAGCCTGGGCCGATCAGGTACGACTCGGTGTCACCTTCGCCGAACTCGTAAGTCATCGCCAACAGCACGTCTTTGATCGGGCCGAACTCAATCTTCTGGTCGAGCACCTTGCCCAGCGAGATGCGCGGGCTGAACTCACCGTAGTAGGTGTTCGGGCCGTTGCTGAAGTCCTTGCCACCGTTGTAGAAGATCTTGTCGAGGAAGAAGAAGTTATCCCCGTACTTCCACGCATCGGCGTGCTCGAAGGTGACGGTCTGCTGAATGCGCGGGTTGACCTGGAAGTCCTTGCCATACAGGTAGGTCAGGCTGTTGTTCTGCCATTGCAGCAGGCCGTCGGCCATGGCCTGGCCGCCGGCCAGCATCGATCCCGCGAGCATCAGGCTGGTGCACATACGTTTCATTCGGTTGCTCCCAAAGTAGGTGTTCCACGTTTATTTTTTTAAGATCGGCGCTCTGGTGTGGCGCCTTTTTTCGTTGCTGCAAAAGTCATCCGATCGGTCAGCTTCGCTGGTGATAGCAAGAGCCGGGCCAAGGCTTTCGAAAAGCAAAAAAACGCCCGTTCGGCTGCTGAAAAACAGTCGATTGCGCGTGTTTTCGGGATGCCTCGGTACTGACCGGGGCCGGGATAAGTTGGCCCGTCGGTCAGGAATTAAATCCGGGCTTTTTTTTAGACCGAATTCAAGAGGCCGCGGAGAATACTGACTCCTCGGCCAGCTCTCAAGTGCCCCGCAACAGAGCACCGACGACAGGTATGGGGCACGGTTGCGGGCCATCTCAGAAGTGCACCTTCACCAGCAGGCTGGCGGTGTTCTGGTTGGTGTCGAGGTTGTGGCTGCTTTCGACGCCATATTTGTTCTTCCAGTAGCTGTATTCGGTGCCGACGTACAGCTGCTTCTGGCTCCAGCCCAAGGCTTTGCCGAGGTCGTATTTGATCTGCGGATTGATGTGCAGATTGGCGTGGTAAGTGCCGCGCGAGTTCTGATCGTTGTCGACCACCCAGTCCAGATAGCCATCGATCAGCAGGTCGGAATTGCCCAGCGGCACGCTGTACGACCAGCCCGGAGTGATCTGCCACACGCCGTCGCCGGGGCGCGGGCCTTCGGTCTGGCGGCGGAAAATGTTCAGGGTCACGTAGTTGAAGCCGGGCACTTTCAGGTCGAAGCCGGGGCCGATCAGGTAGGCCTCGCTGTCGCCTTCGCCGTACTCGTAGGTCATCGCCAGCAGCACGTCCTTGATCGGCCCGAACTCGATTTTCTGGTCGAAGATCTTGCCAAACGAGAAGCGCGGGGTGAATTCGCCGTAGAAGGTGTGCGGGCCTTTGTTGCGGTCTTCCTGGCCGTTGTAGAAGATCTTGTCGACGAACAGGAAGTTGTCGCCGTACTTCCACTTGTCGGCGTGCTCGAACGTCACCGTCTGCTGGATCGACGGGTTGATCGCGAAGTTCTTGCCGTACAGGTAGCTCAGGCTGTTGGTCTGCCACAGCAGTAAATCGCCGGCCATGGCCTGACTCGCGGCCAGCAGGCCGCCACTCAACAGAACGTTGGTTTGCGTGCGAATCATCGGTTGCTCCCTCTTGTTTTTATTGTTGAGGCAGGGTGTTGCACGTCCCCTGTGGGAGCGAGCCTGCTCGCGAAGAGGGCGTGTCAGTCGCCATCACTGTTGAATGACACAACGCTTTCGCGAGCAGGCTCGCTCCCACAAGGTTTTGTGGTGACTTGGTTAATGCTGATGTGCGTGGCAGTCGTTGATCGCCGCGCGTTCGGCGCCGCCGAGGATGTTGAACAGCAGGTTCAGGGTCAGCGCGCTGAGCGTGGCCATGGCGATGCCACTGTGGGTGATCGGGCTCATCCACAGCGGCAGATGCGCGAAGAACTCCGGACGCACCACCGGGATCAGGCCCATGCCGATGCTCACTGCCACCAGCAGTTGATTACGCCGGTCGCCGATGTCGGCTTCTTGCAGGATCTTGATCCCGGTGGCAGCAACCATGCCGAACATCGCGATCGCCGCACCGCCCAACACCGCCGGCGGAATCGACGCCACCAGGAATGCGGCTTTCGGCAGCAGGCTCAGCACGATCAGCAGGCCACCGGCGACGATGGTCACCGAACGGCAGCGCACGCCGGTCATCTGCACCAGGCCGATGTTCTGCGCGAACGAGGAGTGGGTGAAGGTGTTGAAGAAACCGGCGACGAACGAGGCGCCGGCATCGCACAGCAGGCCGCGACGCAGCATGCGTGGGCAGACTTCCTGACCGGTGATCTTGCCCAGCGCGAGGAACATCCCGGTGGACTCGACGAAGATGATCACCACCACCAGACACATCGACAGGATCGGCGCCAGTTCGAATTTCGGCATGCCGAAGTGCAGCGGGGTGACGAACTGAACCCATGGCGCGTTGGCCATGCCGCTCAGGTCGACCATGCCGATGGCGCCGCAGAGCACGTAGCCCAGGCACATGCCGATCAGCACGGAAATATTGACCCAGAAGCCGCGCATGAAGCGGTGGATCAGCAAAATGGTCGCCAGCACCAGCGCGGCGATGGCCAGATAAATCGGTGAACCGAATTGCGCCGCGGCGGCTCCGCCACCGGCCCAATTCACGGCCACGGGGAACAGCGACAGACCGATCGAAGTGATGACCGTGCCAGTCACCAGCGGCGGGAAGAAACGTACGACCTTGGACATGAACGGTGCGATGAGCATGCCGAAGAATCCGGCGGCGATGGTCGCGCCGAAGATCCCTTGCAGACCGATACCGGGCATGCCGGCCATGGCGACCATGCTGCCGACGGCCGCGAAACTGGCGCCCATCATCACCGGCATGCGGATGCCCATCGGGCCGATGCCGAGCGACTGGACGATGGTGGCGATACCGGCGACCAGCAGGTCGGCGTTGATCAGGAAGGCGATTTCTTCACGACTCAGGCCAGCGGCCTGTCCGATGATCAACGGCACCGCGATGGCACCGCCGTACATCAGCAGAACATGTTGCAAACCGACCAGGATCAGTTGCAAAAGGGGCAAACGCTGAATGGCGGGTGCGTCGGGGATGCGCGCTTTGGACAGCTCGGACATGCAACACCTCGGATCTTTTTATTCTTGTGATTAACAGCTGCCGGGTTGCTCACAGCTGTTTCTTTGCATCATTCATATGCCTGGCTGGAGGCATTTTGTGGCGAGGGGATTTATCCCCGATGGGCTACGAAGTAGCCCCAAAACCTGCAACCGCGTACATCAGGCAGATTGCGATTGCCAGGTTTGCGACGGCTGCGCCGCCGATCGGGGATAAATCCCCTCACCACAGGTAAATCCATCCACCTGAAAAGCCTGCTTTTACACAGACTTTTGTCTGGCTCAGTTGGTCTGGGCTCCCTGGGCGATCCATGCACCGATCAGGTCACGTTCCTGCTGGGTCATCTGCGTGATGTTGCCCAGTGGCATGATCTGCGTGGTGATGGCTTGCGCCTGGATCCGTGCCGCGTTCTGGCGGATCTGCTCGGGGGTGTCGAACATCACACCGGCCGGTGCCGCGCTGAACAACGGGCTGGTCGGTTTGGCCGAGTGGCAAACCGCGCAGCGTTCCTGGATCACGTTGTGCACCTTGTCGAAGGCAGGACCTGCGTTGGACGCTTGCGCCGGTGCCGCAGCCGGGGCTGCTGCTGGCGCTGCAGGTGCTGCCGCTTCAGTCGGTTTCGCGCCGCCGCCCAGTGCCGTTTCCGGCAGCGGTTGGTACTCGATTTTCGCGGGTGCCTTGGCCACGTCCGGTGCGGTCGGCATCGGCGCCGGGCCGGTGACGTACGCCAGGGTGATCATGCCCACCGCTGCCACGGGCAGGGTCCAGGCAAACTTGTGGCTGTCGTGACGGGTGTTGAAGTAGTGACGTACCAACACCGCCAACACCGCGATCCCGGCCAGGATCAACCAGTTGTACTGGCTGCCATAAGTGCTCGGGAAGTGGTTGCTGATCATGATGAACAGCACCGGCAGGGTGAAGTAGTTGTTGTGACGCGAACGCAGCAGGCCTTTGGCGGGTAGCGCCGGGTCCGGCGTGCGGTTCTCGGCAATCGCCGCCACCAGTGCACGCTGCGCCGGCATGATGATGCGGAACACGTTGCCGACCATGATGGTGCCGATGATCGCGCCGACGTGCAGATACGCACCACGACCGCTGAACACCTTGCTGAAGCCATACGCCGCGCCGATGATCAGCACGAACAGGATGAAGCCGAGCAGGGCCGGTTTCTTGCCAAGGGCCGAATCGCAGAGGAAGTCGTAGATGAACCAGCCGGCGATCAGCGAACCGATGCCGATGGCCACGCCTTCAGGGCCGGTCAGGCCGCTGCCGGGTGCCACGAGGTAGAGCACGGGGTTGGAGTAGAACACCACGCACAGCAGCGCGATCCCCGACATCCAGGTGAAGTAGGCTTCCCATTTGAACCAGTGCAGGTTCTCCGGCATCGACGGAGGGGCCAGTTTGTATTTTTCCAGGTGATAGATACCGCCGCCGTGGATCGCCCACAGATCGCCGGCCAGACCGGTTTTCGGGTTGACGCGGTTGAGGTTGTTCTCCAGCCAGACGAAGTAGAACGACGCGCCGATCCAGGCCACGCCAGTGATCATGTGAACCCAGCGCACGCTCAGGTTCAGCCATTCCAACAGATGTGCTTCCACAGTCTTTACCTCTCGCCTGTCACTCTTGTTGTCGAGTGATCAGACCTTCTCTTATTGGTGGGGGGCGAGGATCAACCGCTCATCCTCTTTGAAAAAATGCTCATCGCAGTTATTGCCTGTGCCACTGCGATCAACCACCAGGAAGTCATCCCGCTTTTCGATCGTCAGCACCGGGTGGTGCCAGACGCCGCGATGGTAATTGATGCCCTGCCTGCCGTTGGTGACGAAGGCGCGGACCAAGCCTGATACAGGTACATCGCCAAGTGGCGCGACCACGATCAGAAAGGGGTTGCCGAGCAGCGGAATGAAAGCCTGGCTGCCCAGCGGATGGCGTTCCAGCATGCTCACGGTCAACGGCATGTCCTGCGCGTCGGCGCGGAAGATGCTGATGATCGCGTTGTCCTCAGGCGTAGCGGTTTCGACCGTCGCCAGTTTGTGGAAGCGCATGGTCGAACCGTTGTTGATCATGAAGTGGTCACTGCCGTCGGTTTCGATCACGTCACCGAAGGGGGCGAAGGCTTCTTTGGTCAGCGGTTCAATCTGTAGTGTGCGCATGCTGTTCTTTTCCGAATTCTGTGTTGACTGTTCTGACGCCTTCGCGAGCAGGCTCGCTCCCACATTTGGAGTGCATCCCTTGTGGGAGCGAGCCTGCTCGCGAATGGCTTCACTGCTTATTTAGCGACCTTGCCGAGCACGCGCAGGCGGCTCACACCACCATCCGGGAACACATTGAGGCGGATGTGGGTGATCGGGCCCAGCGCCTTGATCTGCTCGACGAAGGTGTGTTCGGCGTGCATTTCCAGCTTCTGGCTCGGCAGCAGTTCGCGCCAGAACAGCGACTGGGTTTCGATCTGGCTGTCAGTGCCGCCCTTGACGAACGCGCCCTGGATCGAGCAGGTGTCCGGGTAGTTGCCCTTGAAGTGCAGGGTGTCGACGATGATTTTTTCGATCTCGCCCGGATGGCCCAGCGCGACGATCACCCAGTCATTGCCCGGCGTGCGACGACGTGCGGTTTCCCAGCCGTCGCCCATGTTGATGCCACGGCCCGGGTTGAGGATGTTGCTCATGCGGCCGAAGTGTTCGTCGGAGCAGGCGAGGGCGCGGCCACCGTTAAGGGCTGCGGCCAGATCGACTTGCTCGTTGTCGCCAACCGCGGACCAGTCGCGGAACGGAATGCCGTACACGCGCAGACGGGCGACACCGCCGTCCGGGTAGATGTTGAAGCGCAGGTGGCTGAACGCTTGGTCATTGCTGATTTCGTGGTAGTGGTGGCTGTTGCCCTGCAGCTCGACGGCCGACAGGACTTCAGTCCACTGGGTGTTTTCGTCCGGTTCGCCCGAGGCCAGGAAGCATGCTTCCAGCGAGGCCGATGGCGGGAAATTGCCGGTGAAGAATGAAGTGTCGATGTCCACGCCTTTGATCGAGCCCGGTACGCCCAGGCGGATTACCGCGCTGTCGTAGCCTTCGAAGCGCTTGCGACGCGATTCCCAGCCGTCCATCCACTTGCCGTTGTCGTCGAACACACCCTCCTTCCACACGGCCGGGGTCGGCTGAAACAGACGATTGGCGTCTGCGAACCAGTCATCGGTGACCGAGATGATTTTGGTGCCCAGACGGGCATCGGCCAGGTTGACGAACTTCTCGAAAGGTACGGCGTAAGCTTTCATTCTTCTTGTCTGCCTTTAATAAGTTGGCTGGGGATGCTTGCAAGGCCCTGGGTGCTCTCCGCGTTTGACGCACTCGGGCCAGGCTTCGCTAGAGAGTCAGTAAACGGAACAGGGCGATCTTGTTGATCTCCGCCAGCGCGCATTTGAATTCGGTGTCGACCGAGTTGTGAATGCGCGTTTCGAACGCCGCGAGGATCTTATGCCGGTTGCTGCCTTTTACCGCCATGATGAAGGGAAACTTGAACTTGGCCTTGTAGGCGTCGTTCAGCTCGGTGAAGCGCTGGAACTCTTCGGCCGTGCATTGGTGAATACCGGCGCCAGCCTGTTCATTGGTGCTGGCTTCGGTCAGTTGGCCCTGGACGGCGGCTTTGCCGGCCAGGTCCGGGTGAGCGTTGATCAGCGCAAGCTGGCTGGCGTGATCGGCGCTCAACAGGATGTCGCTCATGCGCTGGTGCAGGGTTTCGATCTCGTCGATCGAAGCGTCCACGCCCAGGTCGTAGGCCTTCTCGGCCACCCATGGCGAATGTTCGTAGATGTCGGCGAAGGCTTTGACGAAAGCGTCGCGGCTCAGGGTCGACGGTTGCAGGGTTTGAAAGCGGCTCATTTGGCGGCCCCTTGATACGGATGGGTTTCGTGCCAGTGGCGCGCGATATCGACGCGACGGCTGAACCACACCTGTTCATGACTTTTGGCGTATTCGATGAAGCGCTTGAGCGACGCCAGACGCGCTGGACGGCCGATCAGGCGGCAGTGCAGACCGATCGAAAGCATCTTCGGCGCTTCGGCACCCTCGGCGTAGAGCACGTCGAACGCGTCTTTGAGGTATTCGAAGAAATCGTCGCCCTTGTTGAAACCCTGTACCTGAGTGAAGCGCATGTCATTGGTGTCGAGGGTGTACGGGATCACCAGGTGCGGCTTGCCGGTCGGGTTATTCGGTTCCCAGTAGGGCAGGTCGTCGTCGTAGGTGTCGCAGTCGTAAAGGAAACCGCCTTCTTCCATCACCAGGCGCCGGGTGTTCGGGCCGGTGCGGCCGGTGTACCAGCCCAGTGGGCGTTCGCCGGTGAGTTCGGTGAGGATGCGGATCGCTTCGAGCATGTGCTCGCGCTCCTGCGCCTCATCCATGTACTGATAGTCGATCCAGCGGTAGCCGTGGCTGCAGATCTCGTGGCCGGCTTCGACCATCGCGCGGATCACATCCGGGTGGCGCTGGGCAGCCATGGCGACGGCGAAGATGGTCAGCGGAATGTCGAATTCCTTGAACAGTTTCAGGATCCGCCAGACGCCGGCGCGGCTGCCATACTCGTAAAGCGATTCCATGCTCATGTTGCGCGCGCCTTGCAGCGGCTGGGCAGCAACCATTTCCGAGAGGAAGGCTTCGGATTCTTTGTCGCCGTGCAGGATGTTGCGCTCGCCGCCTTCTTCGTAGTTGAGTACGAAGGACAGCGCGATGCGCGCGTTGCCCGGCCAGTGTGGGTGAGGAGGGTTACTGCCGTAACCGATCAGGTCGCGTGGGTAGTCAGCGCTCACTGCAGTCTTCCTTCTTATTCGTTGACAGGTTTGTGTAACGGCCTGCGCAGGCTGGCGTCACAGCGATGGGCTGATTGTATACAACTTTATTCGCAATTTGTAAGCCTGAATTTTTGCATTTTTCACCGACTGTCATCTTTTGCTGCTAATGGCGTAAGCCTGCAAGAAACCTGCCTGATCAGTCAGCTAATGGCTGTGAGGTTCAATACTCAGGCGCTTGAGGGGCAGATCAAGGTGAAACACCCGAATGGCGGGGGTGGTGCGAAAAATGTCGTTTTTATTGTGTACAATTTTTTTGAAAAGTGTCTTAATCAGTCGCTCGCCGCAGCTTTTCGTGCTCCGAATCGGTGCGGTCTCCTTTTACCTGACTTCGGGAGGCGCGAAGTCTGACTGCTCTTTGCGGCCAGGCGCGCAGAATCAATGGGACGTTTGACAACACACGTTTTGGACGCTGCACACGGTTGCCCGGGCAGCTCGATCAAGGTCGAGCTGTACCGCGTTGAAGGTTCGCACCTGGAATTGGTCGCCAGTGCGATAACCAACAGCGATGGTCGGGTCGATGCGCCGCTGCTGCAAGGCGATGACTACCGCACCGGGGTCTATCAGGTGCAGTTCCACGCCGGCGATTACTACCGCGCCCGTGGCGTGCAACTGCCGGAACCGGCGTTCCTCGACGTGGTGGTGCTGCGTTTCGGCATCTCCGCCGAGCAGGATCACTACCACGTGCCACTGCTGATCTCGCCTTACAGCTATTCCACCTACCGGGGCAGTTGACCCCCAAGCAGCTGCCCCCACCGGGAAGCGACTGCGCATATAGCTTCTTTGGTCTTTCGCCCGCTCACACTGCGGGCTTTTTTTCGCCTGCCTTAAAGTCAAAAGATCGCAGCCTGCGGCAGCTCCTACAGTTTGGAATGCAATCCCCTGTAGGAGCTGCCGCAGGCTGCGATCTTTTGCTCTTTAACGGCTCAACAGCGACGCAGCGCCCGCACCACTGAACAACCCGGCACTCACCCGGTTGAACCAGCTCTGCCCCTTGCCGCTACGCAGATAGCGCGCCGCGCCATGTGCACCCAGCCCGTAAGCCAGTTTGCAGCACAGATCCAGCACCACCCAGGTCGCGATCATGATCAGCAATTGCGGCAGGAACGGTTGTTGCGCGCTGAGGAACTGCGGCAGAAACGCGGCGAAAAACAGAATGTCCTTCGGATTGCTGGCGCCCAAGACGAAGGCCCGGCCAAACAGGGTGCGGAAACGTGGCACCGGTGCGGCCTGCGGCACTTCGGCGCCCACCGCTGGCTGACGCGATTGCTGCCAGCTCTGCCAGGCGAGGTAGAACAGGTACAGCGCGCCGACGATTTTCAGGGCGCTGAACAACTGTTCTGACGCCAGCAACAGGGCGCCCAACCCCAGCGCCGACGCACTGAGCAGGCATATCGAGGCGATCACACCACCCAAAAACGCCGGGTAAGAGCGGCGCAAGCCGTAGTTCAGACTGTTGCTGATCATCAGCAAAGACAGCGGCCCCGGAATCAGGATCACCACCAATGCAGCGCCGCTGAACAGCAGCCAGGTTTCCAGACTCATCACTTTGCTCCTTTTATTGTTGTACTCAAGAATGTGCAAAAGCCCCACCCGCGAGGGTGAGGCTGGTTTGACGCTTGAACCGCGTGACGCTTACAAGAAGATGAACTTGGCGATGAAGATCGCGCAGAGCACCCACAGGCTGACGGAAATTTCCTTGTACTTGCCGGTGCCGGCCTTCAACGCCACGTAGGTGATGAAGCCCAGCGCAATGCCGTCGGCAACCGAGAAGGTCAGCGGCATCATGATTGCGGTGACGATCGCCGGGATGGCGTCAGTGGCTTCATCCCATTCGATGTGGGCCATGCCGCCCATCATCAGCATCGCGACATAAATCAGCGCGCCGGCGGTGGCGTAAGCCGGAATCATCCCGGCCAGCGGTGCGAAAAACATCGCGGCTATAAATAGCACACCTACGGTGACTGCGGTAAGACCAGTCCGACCACCAGCCGCTACGCCAGCGGCACTTTCCACATAGCTGGTGACAGGAGGAACACCGACCACCGCGCCGAAAACACTGGAGGCACTGTCGGCTTTCATCGCGCGGGAGAGGTTTTCGATACGGCCGTCAGCGTTGACCAGATTGGCGCGTTGGGCGACGCCCATCAGCGTGCCGGCGGTGTCGAACATGTGTACGAAGAGGAAGGCCAGGACCACGCTGATCATGCTGACGTTGAACACGCCCGCGACGTTCATCGCCATGAAGGTCGGCGCCAGGCTTGGCGGGGTCGACATGATTCCTTCGTAGTGCACTATGCCCAGGCCCCAACCGGCCAGGGTCACGGTGATGATGCTGATGAGGATCGCGCCGAACACCTTGTGGTAGCTGAGGATCGCGATCATCAGGAAGCAGATCGCCGCCAGCAGCGGGGCGGGTTCACGCAGGGAGCCGAGCTTGATCAGCGTCGCCGGGCTGTCGACGACGATACCGGCGGTTTTCAGACCGATCAGCCCGAGGAACAGACCGACACCGGCGCCCATCGCAAAACGCAGGCTGACCGGGATGCTGTTGAGCAGCCATTCGCGAATCCGCGAGAAGGTCAGGATCATGAACAGCACACCGGAAACGAATACCGCACCGAGCGCGGTTTCCCAGTTGTAGCCCATGGTGCCGACGACGGTGTAAGTGAAGAAAGCGTTGAGGCCCATGCCCGGCGCCAGACCCACCGGCCAGTTGGCGTACAGGCCCATCAGCAGGCAGCCGAGTGCGGCGGCGATGCAGGTGGCGACGAAGGCTGCACCGTGATCGATCCCGGCATCGGCCATGATGTTCGGGTTGACGAAGATGATGTAAGCCATGGTGATGAAGGTTGTCAGACCGGCAATCAGCTCGGTCTTCACCGTGGTGCCATGCAAGCTGAGTTTGAAGATGCGCTCCAGCACGCCTGTGCGTAAGGGCGGCGAGAGTTCCAGCGTCGATGCTTCGGATTTGCGGCTTTCCACAGCGAGTACTCCTCAAGAGTTTTATTGTTATTTCCAGGGCCGGACCCATGAGGGGTGGCAGCAGCCCTTTGAGGCATACGCGAATTTGTTGACCATGCGGTCAGGAACTCGCACGCAGTGGATTATGCTTTTGTGTACAAATAAAGCAAATATTGTTTTTGGTTTTGTTTACGAAAGGTCAGGCGATAGGGATATATCGCCCTTGCGGGCCCCTTCGCGAGCAAGCTCGCTCCCACATTTGAAATGCGTTCCATTGTGGGAGCGAGCTTGCTCGCGAAGAGGCCGGTCCAGTCAATCGACGTGTGACTGAGTGCTCCCAAGCGCCATATTCACCGCCAACCACCCATTCACCGCCGCCTCCCCAGCCTCAGCAAACACCCGCTCGAGCAACTTCACCTGCTCACGCCGCAACGCCTGCTCAAACTTCTCACCTTCAGCAGTCAGCTCCAGCAAGCGCTTACGCTTGTCCGCCTCCGACGCCACGCTGTCCACCAAGTGCATTTCCTGCAGCTGGCGCAACGGCATGTTCAGCGCCTGTTTGCTCACGCCGAGCAATCCCAGCAATTCCTTCACACTCAAATTCGGATAACGCGCGATGAAAAACACAATCCGCTGATGCACCCGGGACAGGCCGCGACGTTCGAGCATTTCGTCGGCCTTGGCGGTGAACGCCTGATAGCCGAAGAAAAACGCTTCCATCGCCTGCTGCTGGCTGGCGGGGTCTTTAAGGTCAAGCATGTTGACGTACTCGCTCAAGCTGTCGTAGTTTCAGTCAACCAGTTTGACTCATTTTCTCCAGCCCTCGCTACCGGTGACTCCCATGGCTTTTTCCGAACGTGTTTCGCGCCTTAAAAGTTCTCTGATCCGTGAAATCCTCGCCGCCGCTCAGCGCCCGGAGGTGATGTCGTTTGCCGGTGGCCTGCCCGCCGAAGCCATGCTGCCGAAAGTCGAATGGGCCGACATGCCGCTGTCCCTCGGCCAATACGGCATGAGCGAAGGCGAGCCGGCGCTGCGTGAAGCGCTGGCGACGCAGGCGCGAGCGCTGGGTCTGGCGTGCACCGCGAGTCAGGTGCTGGTGGTCAGCGGTTCCCAACAGACCCTCGATCTGGCAGCCAAGTTGTACATCGACAAGGGCACCGAAATTCTTCTGGAAGCCCCGACCTACCTGGCCGCGTTGCAGATCTTCCAGCTGTTCGGCGCCGATTGCCTGACCGTGCCACAAGAGTCCGACGGCCCGAACCTGGCGCAGCTACGCAGTCGTCTTGAGCAACACCGCCCGGCATTCATCTACCTGATCCCGACGTTCCAGAATCCGTCCGCCGTGCGTTACAGCGAAGCCAAGCGCGCTGCGGTCGCCGCGCTGCTGGATGAATTCGGCGTGACCCTGATCGAAGACGAGCCGTATCGCGAACTGACTTTCGATGGCGGCAGCGCCAAACCGATTGCCGGGCGTTTGAAGAAAGCCAGCTGGATCTATACCGGCACCGTGTCGAAAACCTTGCTGCCGGGTTTGCGCGTCGGCTACCTGATCGCCAGCCCGGACCTGTTTCCGCACCTGCTCAAACTCAAGCAATCGGCGGATCTGCACACCAACCGCATCGGCCAGTGGCAGGCGCTTCAGTGGATCGGCAGTGAAAAATATCAGCAGCACCTGGGTGAGTTGCGCGGCTTCTACCGGCAGCGCCGCGATGCGTTTCAAGCGGCGCTGGAAACGCATTTCTCTGATCTGGCGGACTGGAACATGCCGCAGGGCGGGCTGTTTTTCTGGCTGACGCTCAAGCAACCGCTGGATACGCGAACGCTGCTCAACGAGGCGCTGGCCAATGACGTGGCGTTCATGCCGGGCGAGCCGTTTTTTCCCGAGCCGGATAAAAACCTCGGGCACCTGCGTTTGAATTTCAGCCACATCGACCCGGCGCGACTGGATGAAGGGCTCAAGCGACTGGCGGCGGTGGTGAAGCAGGCGCAACTAGACAAAGCAGCCTGAAAAAAATAAACCGGCTCGAGGGCCGGTTTATTTTTGACTGGAATTTGGGGTGGCTGAGTAGGCCTCTTCGCGAGCAGGCTCGCTCCCACAGTGGAAATGCATTTCAAAGGGTGGGAGCGAGCCTGCTCGCGAAGGCGTCAATCAACCCACCACATAATCATCAGACCGCAGCAAACCGCTTATCCAGATAATCAATAATCACCTTGGACTCATACATCCAGGTCGTCTGCCCATTCTCTTCAATGCGCAGGCACGGCACCTTGATCTTGCCGCCCTGGTCCAGCAGGGTCTGGCGATCCTGTGCGTTGTTCTTCGCGTCCTTCAGTGCGACCGGCACATTCAGGCGACGCAGGGTGCGGCGGGTTTTCACGCAGAACGGGCAGGCGTGGAACTGATACAGGGTCAGGCCTTTGGCGGCGGCGTTGACTTGCGCCTGTGCCTCGGCGGGGCGCTGTTTCTTGCCCGGGCGGGTGATGAAGTCAATGAAGATAATCAGTTGGCCAAGGCCGACACGAAGCGCTTTTACGAACACGTTGAAAGCCTCACGGTGCAAAGAGAGAAGGGCGCGCAGCTTACCCGATTTTTCACGGACGAAAAAAACCGGCGATCAACGCCGGTTTTTTTCTGCAGCCGATTACTTGATCAGGCTGAGGAACTCGCTGCGAGTCGCCGCGTTTTCGCGGAACTCACCGAGCATCACCGAAGTGATCATCGACGAATTCTGTTTCTCGACACCGCGCATCATCATGCACATGTGCTTGGCCTCGATCACCACGGCCACGCCCAGCGCACCGGTGACTTGCTGCACCGCGTCGGCGATCTGGCGGCTGAGGTTTTCCTGGATCTGCAGGCGGCGGGCGTACATGTCGACGATCCGCGCGACCTTCGACAGGCCCAGCACTTTGCCGCTCGGGATGTACGCGACGTGCGCCTTGCCGATGAACGGCAGCAGGTGGTGTTCGCACAACGAGTACAGCTCGATGTCCTTGACCAGCACCATTTCGCTGTTGTCGGAGCTGAACAGGGCACCGTTGGTGACCTCTTCGAGCGTCTGTTCATAACCGCGGCAGAGGTACTGCATGGCTTTGGCGGCACGCTTTGGCGTGTCGAGCAGGCCCTCGCGGGAGACGTCCTCGCCCAATTGGCCGAGAATCGCGGTGTAATTCTGTTCCAGTGTCACAGGGGCTGATTCCATAAGGGTTTCAGAGGGGGTACTGTTTCTGTCTGTACCAATTTTGTACCAATCAAGCTGTTTTCGAGCTTACCGAGTTTACCCCAGTCAGTGCTGGTGCTTTACCCATCACTGCCATTCATCAGTAGTGTGAGTGAGATTGGTAATAAATGCAGGAATTATACCCGACTCCTGTACATGGTAGCGTAAGTGTGTTGGGAGTTATATTGCTGACTTGTCTCCGTCCGTAATTTAATCAGTCAGGTTACAAGTTTTTTGATGAGTGGTGCTTGATGCCTGGTTGTATTTATGGTATGCAAGGTTCTCTG
Organism: Pseudomonas sp. IT-P260; assembly: GCF_949768395.1. Classification (NCBI taxonomy): domain Bacteria; kingdom Pseudomonadati; phylum Pseudomonadota; class Gammaproteobacteria; order Pseudomonadales; family Pseudomonadaceae; genus Pseudomonas; species Pseudomonas sp. IT-P260. The sequence goes on along the minus strand of NZ_CATKPO010000009.1, from coordinate 36,977 downwards.
GTTTAAGCTAAGTCGTTCCAACTCCCCGCCCCCCCCCCCTCGTTTGCTGTGCAATTCTCAACGTTCGAATTACCTCTTTGAGTAATGCGTGATTACAAAAAAATAATTCTCCATAGTTGTGTTCGGAGGAGCGTAGTTCAATTAAGGCGATTATTATGTAGGTGGAGGTTTGCTGGAACTGCTTGTCAATATTGTTGGGTATAGGAAGGGTCTTGCTTGTTGCGAATTGTGAAGCGGTTCTCTCTCTGACGCAGAAAGTTCTTAAAAGTTTTCTGGCAGAGAGAGTGTTGTAAATTAGTGATGTAGAGGGTTAGGGTGAAAAGTGCTAGATGCTGAAATCGTATTTATTGCTTATTGCTATGACCCAGTGGGGAAATACACCATTTGTTTTTTTAAGATAAGTTTTTAATATGTCATGAAGTTGTTGGGGTGGCTCATTTTTTCTAGATAGGCTCATATATAATTTGACGAGTATGAAAAGCTTCGAAATTGCTGCTCGTTGTTGGCTGCTATTTAGTGAAGTGAAGAATTTTAGTGTACTCAGAATTGATTCTGTATCTTTCTTAAGGCAGGCGGCTAACCACATCTGATGAAACTCGACACTCTTTCGGCTGTTGATATTCTTGATATTTTGTAAATTAGATTGGATGTCTTCTACCTGGTAATCACGAGTGCTCAGCCAGCGCCAGAATAGCTTGTCCAAGCAGCGGTGTTCTAACTCAGCTAAGTAATAGCCTGGGTTTATTTTTACTAGCTCATCTAGTGAATCGATGGCTTCCTCTATATTGTAAATTGCTTCATTGTAAGTCCCGATATTAGCTAGGCCTTGAGCGTGCCAAATTAATGAGAATGTTAATTCCGCCTTCGATCTTATGGGGTTTGCATCCGCCAGATTACGACAAATATTAAGAGACTTTTTGAATTCGGCTAAGCTATCTTGAAATCGGCCGGCATCGTAAAGACGTTCACCATAGCCTCTAATTACTCTAGCTAAATTGGATTCAAAGCGATCTGGTCTTGCTTCTGCCAGGTCTCGATAAATCCTCAGCGCTTGCTCACAAGAGCTTATTGCTTCAGTGATTTTTCCTTGTGCTGATAAGTACTCTGAGTGGTTATAAAGTGTCATGGCATATTTGGCTTGAAAGCGATTTGGACTTGATGTTGCTAATTCCAAAGAGAGGTCCATGGTTTTTTTTGCTGTCTCGGCGGCTTCGTCAGTTCTTCCTTCGGAGTCTAAGTATGTGGCATAGTTGTTAAGTGCTGTTGCTATTCTATCCGTCAAGCCGTCATGCGATTCGTGATTTAATGATTGATAAATATCCAAAGATTCTTTGGCGGCAATGATGGCCTCATCATTTCTGCCTAAGCTACTGAGCGATTTGGCAAAACTAATTATGGCTGAGGCCAATTCAAAATTGTAAGGTTGAACTGGGGCTTTATTTAAATGTCGATAGATTTCAATGGATTCAGTTGCTGCCGTCAGAGCATCATCGCTTTGTCCTAGCTCTTCAAGTCGAATCGCAAAAGTAAGTAATGAGCTGGCGAGGCAGGATTTGAATGATAGTGTTTTTGGGTTTTTGAATTTTCGGTGAATTTCCACGGCTTGTCGAGCAGAGGCTAGCGCTTGATCACTTTTTCCATCTCGATATAAGGCGACCGATAGGTTATTTAGCGCGGTGGCGTAATTTACAATATCTTCTTCTCTATTTCGCTTTGCTTGATCTGATCTTTTGTCTGCTATTGTCTTTGATACAAGTACGTCCAAGCTGGTAAGCTGTAATACCTCGTGATGAAGTCTCTTGTCTAGAATTCCAGCAGCCTGAAGCTTTTCCGGTTTTTTTAGATTTTCATAGGCGCTTTGAAATAGCTCAGGCAAGGGGCTAGGTGTTTCAATGCAAACAGCAATAACTTCGTCAATGCAAATAACGAAGCGTCGGCTCAGCGCATCTTCGACTAGTGAAGCTAGATCTGCTCGGTTGCGTAATAGCCTTGCGAGAATTGTCAAGCTTGATCTTCGGAGTCGTTTGTCTCCGCTTAAAACGATATCTAAGATTCTTGGGCCGTTGCTCGTAAGCAAGCTTTGAGCAACCAAGGCCTCACCGATCAAGTCGGGGCGTAATCCTTGAAGACCTTGTCGGTCGGGATAAAGTGATGACAGGGACGTAAAAATTCTACGAAGTTGCGATTTGTTTTCTCCGGCAGCTTTCCATGCGTTTTCAATACTACGTTCAGTAGTGACACCATTAGCAAATGTCGCGAAAGTCATTAATAGGGCTGCTTGATGCTCATATTCAATGCTATCACTTGGATTGATTGATAGTATCTTCCCCCAGTAACGTTTTTCGTGATTTACAACTGCACGTTGAAGAGATTCTGCTGATCTTGGCCTTTCACCACGAAGAGCCATTAAGGCCGCCATTTGCACGTATAGAGGACGGGAAAAATATGCGTCGGCCATATTCGGTATATGCTGGTCTGGTGCTATTTTCAGCAAGTCTGAAAACGTATGTAAGGCTGTAAAGTAAGCCAGCTCTCGTTCTATTAGACTATCATGCAATTGCGGTAATATATAAGGACCGCTGCATGCATCTCCTTCTAGGAGGGCTTCACAACTTGCTTCTTTAGAGGGTAATGCTGTCCACCACTCCCCACCATCTCGCGCCAATAAAAGTATGCGTACGGGATTCGTAATGTTCGCTTTTAGTAATGCTGAAAGTATAACGAGCAAAACGGCTTGGCGAGTTTCTGCATAGTCAATTACTACGCAGCAGGGGCGGTTGACCGTTACTAGTTGTTGGGCAAATTGCTCGCCCTGCTCTATTCCACAATCGCTAAGTAAAAAACCCGCATGCCAGCCTTGACTAGTGAGTTGTAAACACATTTCCAACGCTAGTCGAGTTTTGCCAACGCCACCTGCACCAGTCAAAAGTCGTACTGCAATCGGATAGGCGGAAGCGGTCCAGTCGAGTTGGAGTTTTAAGAAGGGGGAGCGTTTTTGATCGAAAGGAATTATCGCTTCCTCCGGGCGTAGAAGTTGACTAATGCTCAGCCCAGCCGTTGCACTCCAGCGTGGAACAGGAAGGTCGAGAAAAATTATATTTGGTTCTTCAATCGACGGTCTTGAGTTGATGGTTGCTTCACTTGGATTTGTCAAGTGCTCAATGGTTTGCCATCCAAAATGATTTGCCATCTGTCTTGCACAATCTGCCCATGTAAATTTGCTGATAAAAGCTTCGCGTAAACGCGCCGCTTTTTGGCGTGCGGTTTGAGGGTCTTTTGCAACGCTAATCAGGGCTTGGGCTAATTCTGTTACATCTCTGGCTAGAAAGTACGGAGGACTACTACTTCCTGCTACATCTATCGGAATTACGCAGCTTGTGTAAAGGCCGTCATTGAAATTGCTCAATAGACGAAATACGCCGCTTTTTTTGCTAACAATAAGCGGTACGCCGGCAGCAATTGCTTCCCATGCAACTAATCCGAAGCCTTCGTGCCAAGAAGGCATCATGGCTACACTGGCTCTACTAAGATCCTCAAACAATTCCTTGCGATCGGTAGTAAAAGGGAGTGCTTGTAAATTGAACATGCGGCCAGCATATTCTTCGGCAAAGATTTTTAATTCATGCTCGACGTCTGAAAGGTTCTCAATATGGGTCTTTTCGAAATCTACCCCTCGCAGAATTAACGCCGGTTCATTTTCTCCTCGTAGAGAGCTTGGCAGGCCAGAGTTTTCATCCGATTGCCGTATTGAGTCAGCGAAGGATGCAACTCCAAGGTGAGCTTGCTTTATTTTGCTTGCATCTTCACTCAGTCTTCCACTGAGAAAACCCTTAAAGATTTTTGGTGAGTTTCTAACGGTTATATCTGGAAGTCCAGGTATTAATGTAATAATGTCCTGATTGTTTCGCATATCGGATAGCGAGTCACTTAGCAACGGACCAATAGCCATGACTAAATCTGCTGTATTGAATAGTTTGCGTTGTTCGTTTTCCTTATCTTTTGATGTCTTACTATTTTCAGCGAAAGACTCATAGCGGCTATAGCTCATGTGGTGAATTAAAGCTGATCGGCCTCCACGTTTTTTTGCGGACTCAATCGCGATTTCACCAGTGATTCTGTCGTGGCCCAACCAAACGGCATGATCACAATTTAAGTGCAGATCCAACTCTTGCAGCTTGCGCCAGACTAAGTCTTCTAATTCCTTCGAAAAGTTTTTTTGACTTGGAATATTTAGTGATACTAAATGAACTTGCTCGTTTAATGCGCTTTCATACTCATGTCTTTCCGCATTCAGTACTACGCATATTGTTTTAACCTTTTCATAACAAGCAGCGGCAAAAGCACTAATCATGTCAAGGTTGAAGCTATTTATACCGCCGAACTGGGCTCCCCATCGAGTAGCAAATGCGATCAGAGTTCTAGTGTTGGGCCTGATGCTGACTGCTCTGCTTTCGGTGCTCATAGAGAGTTTTCCTTATTTAATCTGTGCCCAAATGGAGCTTTTTAAGGTGCAGGTAGGCAATCTGCTGGCGTCTAATTTTGATTAGAGAGCAGCATAGCAAGCGAAAATACCGATTGGATGATGCCATCTTAGTAGTGAAAATACACTAAAGCACTAATATTTTGAATATTCCCATCACAACTTAAAAACTCGACAAAAAAGGCTAATCCACGTTGAAAAAGAATTGTGGCCGCAGGCGTGTGGTCAATCTGTATGACTCCAGTTGGTGCAGGGTAACGATAAAGCAGCCTTTTCTATAAGTTTTGCGTAGCGATCAGGTGATTACGAAGCTTTGGATGAGAGTGGCACCCGCACATCAGTTATTTCAACTCGATTAGCTACCTTACTCGTCGCGGCCTTCCATCATGGTGCGTTTGAGCATCACGTACACCGCACCGGCACCGCCGTGTTTTGCCTGACATGAGCAGAAACCGAGCACTTGCGGATGCTGGCGCAGCCACGTGTTGACGTGGCTTTTGATCATCGGCCGCTTGCCGTCCAGGCGCACGGCCTTGCCGTGGGTGACGCGCACGCAGCGGATTTCGAATTTGGTCGCTTCGGCGAGAAAGGCCCAGAGGGTCTCGCGGGCTTTTTCGACGTTCATGCCGTGCAGGTCGAGGCTGCCTTCGAACGGGATCTGCCCGATCTTGAGCTTGCGCATCTGGCTTTCCTGCACCCCGTCGCGGGCCCACATCAACTCGTCTTCGGGGCCGACGTCGATCACGAACTGATCGGACAGGCCATCCACGGTGGTGTTGTCGGTGCGCACAGTGGCGGACTGGCGCAGCTTGGCAATTTGCGCGCGGTCAGCCTTGGGTTTGCCGGTGTCGGCGCGGTCGTGCTTGATCGGCTTGACGCCTTGGATCGCACTTTTGAACAGGGAAAAATCGTCGTCTTGCATGTCAGCCTCCGCGAAGGGCGGCCAGTTTACCCAAGTCGAAACAAAACGGCCCGGCAAAAAGCCAGGCCGTGGAGTCAGTCGTGTTTTTTCATCAGGTGCGGGGACATGTTCAGTTCCCGCGATTGCCGGGCGCGACGCCGGCATCGACGCCACAGGGCCACGCCGAAGTACAGGAACAACAAGCCGACCGCGAGAATGATCGCCGAACCCATCGGCGTGGCATTCAAGTCGCCGAGCGCCGGCGGGCGTCCCAGCAGGCTGGCGGCACCGGCCATCGCCAGCAGCACACCGAACGTCGCCAGAATGGCGGCGATCGCTGCGCCGAATCGAAAACGCCAGTTACTTTGGCCTTTGGGCCGCAAGCGGCGTGCGTCAAATCCATCGGATAACTTCATTCCGACCTTCCTCAATGGGTATCGGCCCTTCGACCGGGAGTTGACCGGGTTGTTCCTGAGGCTAAGGCAATTGAAGCAAATGCGAGGCTTTTGCGGATGAGCGGCGTGCTGAGCCGCTCATCAGAGCAGATCAGATCAGATCCTGAGTCAGGGCGAGGGTGGCGAAGTTGTCGGCCATGATCGCCATTTCTGCTTCCTGTACCACGGCGGCGCTGAGCACGCGGCCCTTGAACGGCAGGTCGCGGGTGGCGCAGGCGTCTTCGACCAGCGTGCAACGGAAACCCAGGTTCTTCGCCGCACGCACGGTGGTGCTGACGCTGGAGTGGCTCATGAAGCCGCAGACGATCAGGTCCAGCGAGCCGAGGTTCTGCAGACGGTCCAGCAGTTCGGTGCCGTGAAACGCACTCGGCAGCAGTTTGCCGATGATGGTTTCGTCACCTTGTGGCTCAAGGCCGGGGATGAATTCGCCGCGTTCGCCCTGCGGGTCGAACAGGCCACCGACGGTGCCGAGATGACGCACGTGCACGATCGGCCGACCGGCTGCACGGGCCGCGGCGACCAGTTGTTTGATGTTCGCGACGGCCGCGTCCATGCCGCTCAGGGCCAGCGGGCCACTGAGGTACTCTTTCTGGGCATCGATGATGACCACGGTGGCATGGCTCAGTGTGGCCGCTGCGTAACCGCGGCCGCTGAGTTGAAACATCGTTTTTGGAACGGACATTCTGGGGCTCCTTGGGGTGGGGCTTTTGCGGCATTGTCCTCTGGCTGAGCGCTTCTGTGAACCGCTACCATCGTAGGCGCCGTCGTTATTGGCCTGCAGCCTTGTCAAGTTACACGTTCTGTTCAATAGCTGATGCAAAAATCAGAAAGGTCCTACAGTCGCTCCGCTGATTTTCCTGCGTCGTCGGCGCGCGTTTTGGCTGGTAGAATCGCCAGTCGTTTTTTCTGGAGTTCTGCCCCGTGATCACTTCCCGACTTCGTACCCTGCGCGACCACATCCGTTGGGCCGTCAGCCGCTTCCATGGGGAGGATCTGTTTTTCGGCCATGGCACCGACAATGCCTGGGATGAAGCCCGGCAGTTGGTCCTCGGTGCCTTGCACCTGCCGTGGGAGATCGCCGACAGCTACCTCGACTGCGCGCTGGAAGACGACGAGCTGGTCAACCTGCAACGCCTGCTCAAGCGGCGCATCGAAGAGCGCATTCCGACCGCTTACCTGCTGGGCGAAGCTTGGTTCTGTGGCATGTCGTTCATCGTCGATGAGCGCGTGCTGATCCCGCGTTCACCGATTGGCGAGCTGATCGAAAACCGTTTTGCCCCATGGATCGGTGACGAACCTGCGCGGATTCTCGACCTGTGCACCGGCTCCGGTTGCATCGGCATCGCCTGCGCCTACGAGTTCCAGAACGCTGAAGTGGTGCTGGCCGATCTGTCGTTCGAAGCGCTGGAGGTGGCCAACCAGAACATCGAGCGCCATGGCGTCGATGAGCGTGTGTACACCGTGCAGGGCGATGGGTTTGACGGGTTGCCAGGTCAGCGTTTCGATCTGATCGTCTCGAACCCGCCGTACGTTGATGCTGAAGATTTCGCCGACATGCCGGACGAATACCAGCACGAACCGGAGCTGGGTCTGGCCTGCGGAGATGACGGTCTGAACCTGGTACGTCGGATGCTCGCCGAAGCGGCGGATCATCTGACCGAGAAGGGTTTGCTGATCGTGGAAGTGGGCAACAGCCAGGTGCACGTCGAAGCGCTGTACCCGGAAGTCGACTTCGCCTGGCTCGATTTCGAGCGCGGCGGGCATGGCGTGTTCATGCTGACCGCAGAGCAGTGCCGCGCTCATCAGGCCTTGTTCGCTTCCCGCGTCTGACCTGACTGACTTCTGTGGCGAGGGAGCTTGCTCCCGCTGGTCTGCGAAGCAGACCCAAAATATGCAATGACGGTGCACCAGACATACCGCATGTGCATGTTTTACGACTGCTTCGCAGCCGAGCGGGAGCAAGCTCCCTCGCCACAGGTCATCGCTGATTTCAGCGGTGTGTGGCAATCCAGATCAACAACCCCGCCTGAAACACCGCAAATGCCACCAGGCAAGTAATGGTAAAACGCAAACCAGCATCTTCACGCTTGAACTTGCTGACCTTCTCTTCCTGCTTCTTCAGCTTCACTTCCTGCTCGGCCAGGTTCTGCTCGGCCTGCTGCAGCATCTGCGCCGCTTCGAGAATCTCGACGATCTGCAGCTTCTCGCTGTTCCAGTCGCCCAGCAAGTCACCGACCTGCACCTCTTTGACGCTGCCCTTCAAATGCTGGGCATCGGCGTAAACCACGTCAAAACCATGCACGCGCAAGAAGTGATCGCGACGCAGGCGGGTGTCTTCGTTCAGCGCGTCCTTGTTGTTCAAGTCCATGCCGTCGACGGTGTAGGCGGGCCAGCGTTTTTTCGCCCAATTGATGCCTTGCGCGGCCAGGAAGCGACCGATGCCACGGTTCAGCGGTTCGATCTGCAAGCCGCTGTCGGGGCCGAAATGCACACGCTTGCTGGTGTGATTGACCCACACATCGAGATGGTTCTGCTCTTTGCGCACGCGCTGGCCGGGCAGTTTGATCGCCATGCGCATCAGGCTGTGCTCTTTGCTGTTGCGCTCGGCATAGCCGAATTCGACAAAACGCAACGGCCGGCCACCGGTGTGACGGTCAGTCTGCAGCGGGGCCAGGCGGAGCATCTTGTGGTGCTCGACGCTGACGTCCGCCCATGGCAGCTCGACCGCTGGCGGTGCGTCTTTTTCAGCGGTGGTGTCGGGTGAAGTCGGGGTATCAGTCATAACGGCGAGATCCTGTCCAAGCCCTGCTTGTCGCCAGCCGGTTCGCTGGCGACAAAGGCTTATCGGCCGTTTTTTTCAGGACTGGAGGGTAAACACCGTTTAACGGCTGCGAAGTCCGTCAATAAATTCGATGAGTTTGCCGCCCAGCTCCGCCGCCAGTGGCAAATTCGGGTCCTTGTAGGAGGCCAATTGCCGCTTCACATCGGCAGCGACGATGCGCATGACGTGGTTCATGCCGTCGATCACCACCAATTCGGCATTGGGATTGGCCGCTTTGAGCGCCTGTGCATCGCCGACGCCGACCTGCATGTCGTTGCTGCCCTGAACGATCAGCGCCGGCATCTTCAACTGTGCAAACGCCTTGGCGGGATCCTGACGGAACAGCGAAATCAGGTACGGCTGCACGCTCGGGCGGAAAATCGGCTGTAGCGGCGCCGGCACGTTGGCGTCGGTGTGGCCGGCCTTGAGGCTGTCGAGCAGCTGATTGCTGCGCAGCATCAACGGTGGCGGCAGGTTGCGCGCCAGTTGTTCGCGAATCACTTGATCCACTGGCCTTGCGCTGCCGGACAGGGAAATCAGCGCAGCAGCCTCCGTGCGCGGGGCGGCGAGGGTGGCGATGAGGGCGCCTTCGCTGTGACCGAGCAGAATCAACGGGCCGAAACGCGGATCGCTTTTCAGCTTCTGGCTCCAGGCCACAGCATCGTTGACGTAGGCCTCCACCGACAGATTGCGCTCGTCAGGCGTGGCCGCGAAGCTCGCAGCGACACCGCGCTTGTCGTAGCGCACGCTGGCAATGTTGTGTTTGGCCAGCACCCAGGCCAGCCGTTTCAGGCTGTCATTACGCCCGCCATCGGGGTTGTTGCCGTCACGATCTGTAGGACCGGAGCCGGCAAGGATCAGGACAACCGGCACCGGGCTGTCGGATTTTGGCAGCAACAGCGAGCCGAAAAGTTCACCGTTGCCGGTGTCCAGAGAGATCGGGCGCTGCAGGACAGTCGCGTGGGCAAAGCCGGTAAACAGGGTAAGACTCAAGATCAGAACTCGCAGCATCATCACGCCATCATTCGCCAAGGTGCCGGTTGGACTCACCAACACCACTAAGGTTCGAGGATGAACTACTCGGTTAGCCTGCGTATACTGGCGCGCATCACGAATTCGGGTTTGATTTCACGGAGCGTCCTGCATGTCCGGCAATACCTACGGCAAGTTGTTCACTGTCACCACCGCTGGCGAGAGCCATGGTCCGGCGTTGGTCGCCATTGTCGACGGCTGCCCGCCGGGCCTGGAGATCTCCCTCGAAGACCTGCAGCGCGACCTCGATCGGCGCAAGCCGGGCACCAGCCGCCACACCACCCAGCGTCAGGAAGCCGACGAAGTCGAAATCCTCTCCGGCGTGTTCGAGGGCCGCACCACCGGTTGCTCGATCGGCCTGCTGATCCGCAACACCGACCAGAAGTCGAAGGACTACTCGGCGATCAAGGATCTGTTCCGCCCGGCGCACGCCGACTACACCTACCACCACAAATACGGTGAGCGCGATTATCGCGGCGGCGGTCGCAGCTCGGCCCGGGAAACCGCCATGCGTGTAGCGGCAGGGGCCATCGCGAAGAAATTCCTCGCCACCCAGGGCATCGTCATTCGCGGCTACATGAGCCAGCTCGGCCCGATTGAAATTCCGTTCAAGACCTGGGAATCGGTGGAACAGAACGCGTTCTTCAGCCCGGACCCGGACAAGGTCCCGGAGCTGGAAGCGTACATGGACCAGTTGCGCCGCGATCAGGACTCGGTCGGAGCGAAGATCACCGTGGTCGCCGAAGGGGTGATGCCGGGCCTGGGCGAGCCGATTTTCGATCGCCTCGACGCTGAACTGGCGCACGCGTTGATGAGCATCAACGCGGTGAAAGGCGTGGAAATCGGCGCCGGTTTCGCCTGCGTCGCTCAGCGCGGCACCGAGCATCGTGATGAACTGACCCCGGAAGGTTTCCTCAGCAACAACGCTGGCGGCATTCTTGGCGGGATCTCGTCCGGTCAGCCGATTGTTGCGCACCTGGCGTTGAAGCCAACGTCGAGCATCACCACCCCGGGCCGTTCGATCGACATTCACGGCAACCCGGTGGACGTGATCACCAAGGGCCGCCATGACCCGTGCGTCGGCATCCGCGCCACGCCGATTGCCGAAGCGATGATGGCGATCGTGCTGATGGACCACCTGCTGCGTCACCGTGGGCAGAACGCCGACGTGCGCGTCAGCACCCCGGTGCTGGGTCAGCTTTGATGGTTGATCGCCAAGCCGTCGCGGCCTGACCGTGGCGGCGCTCCCGTACTGGCGGCTGTCCAGTTTCTATCTGTTCTATTTCGCCTTGCTCGGTTCGACAGCGCCGTTTCTGGCGCTGTACTTCAATCACCTCGGCTTCAGCCCCGCGCGCATCGGCGAACTGGTGGCGATCCCGATGCTGATGCGCTGTGTGGCGCCGAACATCTGGGGCTGGCTCGGTGACTACACCGGCAAACGCCTGGCCATCGTACGCTTCGGCGCAGTGTGCACGCTGCTGACGTTCTCGCTGATTTTCGTCAGCAAGACCTACGCCTGGCTGGCGATGGTCATGGCGCTGCATGCGTTCTTCTGGCATGCGGTATTGCCGCAATTCGAAGTCATCACCCTCGCGCATTTGCAGGGACAAACCTCGCGCTACAGCCAGATTCGCCTGTGGGGTTCGATCGGTTTCATCATCACCGTGGTCGCGCTGGGGCGCTTGTTTGAATGGCTCAGTCTCGATATCTACCCGGCGGCGCTGGTGCTGATCATGGCCGGCATCGTCCTCAGCAGCCTGTGGGTGCCGAACGCGCAACCCCCGCAAGGTAACCGGCCAAGCGGCGAAGGTTTCCTCAAGCAGCTGCGCAGCCCCGGTGTGCTGGCGTTTTACGCTTGCGTTGCGCTGATGCAGATGAGCCACGGCCCGTATTACACGTTTCTGACTTTGCACCTTGAGCGACTCGGTTATAGCCGTGGTGTGATCGGCATGCTGTGGGCCGTCGGTGTAGTAGCGGAAGTGCTGATGTTCATGGCGATGAGCCGGATTCTCGTGCGCTTTTCATTGCGTCGGGTGCTGATGGCGAGTTTTCTGCTGGCGGCGCTGCGCTGGTTGCTGCTAGGTTCGTTCGCCGAATTCCTCTGGGTACTGTTGTTGGCCCAGGTGCTGCACGCGGCGACCTTCGGCAGCTTTCACGCGGCTGCCATCGCTTTCGTGCAACGTAGTTTCGGCGCGCGCCAGCAAGGTCAGGGCCAGGCGCTGTACGCGGCGCTGGCCGGCACCGGTGGCGCGCTGGGCGCGTTGTATTCCGGTTACAGCTGGAATGCCCTCGGCGCGACATTGACCTTTAGTATTGCCAGTCTCGCGGCGCTCGCTGCTGCCGTTATCATTGCCACACGTATGCAAGAGGACAGGCCATGAGCCTTACGCGTGAACAGCTCGCCCAGCAAATCGTCGACGCCGGGCGTTTTCTTTATGGTCGCGGCTGGTCGCCGGCCACCAGCAGCAATTACTCGACGCGCCTGTCGCCGAGCCAAGCGCTGCTGACCGTGTCCGGTAAACACAAGGGCCAGTTGGGTCTGGACGATGTGCTCGCCACGGATCTGTCCGGCAACAGCCTGGAACCGGGCAAAAAGCCCTCGGCCGAAACCCTGCTCCACACTCAGCTCTACAGCTGGCGCGCGGAAATCGGTGCGGTGCTGCACACCCACTCGGTGAACGCCACGGTGCTGTCGCGGCTGACACCGCAAGACTTTATCGAGTTCGAAGACTACGAACTGCAAAAAGCCTTCAGCGGCATCTCCACCCACGAATCGCGGGTGCGCGTGCCGATCTTCGACAACGATCAGGACATTGCGCGCCTCGCCGCCAAGGTGCAGCCTTGGCTCGACGCCCATCCCGATTGCGTCGGTTACCTGATTCGCGGCCACGGCCTCTACACTTGGGGTGCGCAGATGAGCGATGCCCTGCGGCAGATCGAGGCTTTTGAATTTCTGTTTGAATGCGAGTTGAAAACCCGCAGCGTCATGAACCGCCAAGGCTGACTTCACCCGAAGCCGCCCATTTGCCTGATGAAATGCACTGCCCGACCGGTCTGCAAGAACCGGAGGGCAAGGCCGTTACCGAGGAATTGCCCATGAGCAGCCTGTCCGTTTATCACGTATCCAGCCCCGAGATTCCGAACAAGGTGCTGACCCATTTCGAAGACATCGCCTCGACGCTCGCCGAGCAGGGCGTGCGCTTCGACCGCTGGCAAGCCGCGACGAAGATCCAGCCCGGCGCCAGCCAGGAGGAGGTGATCAGCGCCTATCAGGAGCAGATCGACAAACTGATGACCGAGCGCGGTTACATCACCGTCGATGTGATCAGCCTCAACAGCGACCACCCGCAAAAAGCCGAACTGCGCGCCAAGTTCCTTGAAGAACACCGCCATGGCGAAGACGAAGTACGCTTTTTCGTCGCCGGTCGTGGCCTGTTCACCCTGCACATCGACGATTACGTCTACGCGGTGTTGTGCGAGAAGAACGACCTGATCTCGGTGCCAGCCGGCACCAAGCACTGGTTCGACATGGGCGAGCACCCGCACTTCGTGGCGATCCGCCTGTTCAACAACCCGGAAGGCTGGGTTGCCAACTTCACCGGCGAAGACATCGCCGGGCGCTTCCCGCGTCTGGAGGACTGAGCCGATGTCGATCAAAGTCATCCTCACCGACATTGAAGGCACCACCAGCGCGGTGAGTTTCGTCTTCGACGTGCTGTTCCCGTATGCCGCCAAACACCTGCCGGACTTCGTGCGGCAGAATGCCGAGCGCGCCGATGTCGCCGAGCAGATCGCCGCCGTACGTCGCGACAGCAATGCACCGCAGGCCGATGTTGAACGGGTTGTTGAAATTCTCTTGAGCTGGATCGAGGAAGATCGCAAAGCCACGCCGCTCAAAGCGCTGCAAGGCATGGTCTGGGCGCAGGGCTATCAAGCCGGGCAGTTGAAAGGCCACGTTTACCCGGATGCCGTTGAAGCGCTCAAGCGCTGGCACCAGGCCGGTTATCAACTGTTTGTGTATTCGTCCGGTTCGATCCAGGCGCAGAAGCTGATCTTCGGCTGCTCCGAGGCGGGGGATCTGACACCGCTGTTCAGCGGGTATTTCGACACCACGTCGGGGCCTAAACGCGAAGAACAGTCCTATCGCAACATCCAACAGGCAATTGGCGTCGAGCCGGGGGAGATTCTGTTTCTGTCGGATATCGTCGAGGAACTGGATGCCGCGCAGGCTGCCGGTTTGCAGACCTGTGGCCTGGCCCGCGAGGGTGGAGAACTGGGAAGCCATATCACCGTCGACAGCTTCACCGGCATCGAACCCGAAGCCTTCTAACCACGCACAACCCCTGTAGGAGCTGCCGAAGGCTGCGATCTTTTGATCTTGATTTGGTATTAAAGATCAAGATCAAAAGATCGCAGCGTTCCGCAGCTCCTACATAAAAGCCGCGCACAAACAAAAGGCCGTAGAGCAGATGCTCCACGGCCTTTTTTGTTTAATGCGTTTACATTTTTACAGCGAGTGATACGTCGGCAGGGCAAAACGCTGCTGGCTTTGCAGCATTGCAATCTGCGGCAATTCACTGGCTTCTTCTGCCAGGTCACGACGGATGGCGCTGATTGCCCACGACAGTTGGTCGGCGTTGTGCATTTGCTGGTAGGTCAAGGCGCGCTTGAACACTTTGCCTTCGCTGCTGCGCAAGGTCAGCAAAATTCCGCCATCAGGACGCGGTGCAGTGGTGACGTTGAAGTTGGAGAACAGGGAGGTAAATTTTTCTTGAATCAGGCTCATGTCTTTCAGCTCCGTATGCACTTGAAGGGCAAGCATGCAGAGGAGGTTGCAGCGATTGTGCCAGCATTTGAAAAATAAAAAATCCTTTTAAATCAATTGGTTAATAATCATGAAATTTGCACGGGTCGTGCAAACTGCATGAATGGCCATCGTGCATCCTGCATTTTGCGGGATTCTCTTCACTTGAACGGAACCAAATCGCAAAGGCGCAATCTCCGCTGCCAGGCATGAGCGGGCGGATACAAAACATTGCAAAAACCGCGTGTACAGCTTGAGAAGCGCTGTCGTATTTTCGATCCCGACCTTGCCCGCAACGCAGGTCATGCCACGGCCCGAACAATAAGAAACCGGCCAGTCAGGTCGAACGGGGAACTGCCATGAGTCACGCGCCGAGCGACACGATTACCTGGAGCATGATGCTCCGCAAACTGCCGACAATCGCCAAAGCCATCCCGCGGGTGGTCAAGGGCATGAAAGTCGCCAACGTCACGGATCCGACCCAAACGTGTGGCCTCGGCTGGACCTTCGAGCAGGCAACCCTGCGTAACCCTGAAGGCCTGGCGATCCTGCAGGACAACGTCTTGCTGACTTACGCGCAGGTCAACCAATGGGCCAATCGCATCGCCCACTATTTGAGTGCGCAGGGCATCGGCAAGGGCGATGTGGTCGCGGTGTTCATTGAAAACCGCCCGGAACTGCTGGTGACCATTCTGGCGCTGGCCAAGCTCGGTGCCGTTAGCGCATTGCTCAACACCTCGCAGACTCGCGATACGCTGATTCACAGCATCAATCTGGTGGCGCCAGTGGCGATCGTGCTCGGTGAAGAACTGCAGCCGGCGTTTGCCGCGATCCGCGAGCAGGTATCGATCCCGGCGCAGCGCACCTGGTTTATCGCTGACCGCGACACCTACAGCCACCCGGGCATTGCGCCCGATGGCTACATCAACCTGATCAGTGCCAGTGCCGATGCGTCCGGTGACAACCCGCCCAGCAGCGGCGAAGTATTCTTCAACGATCCGTGTTTTTACATCTACACCTCCGGCACCACCGGCCTGCCCAAGGCCGGGGTGTTCAAGCACGGCCGCTGGATGCGCAGCTCGGCCAGCTTCGGCATGATCGCCCTGAACATGACGCCCGACGACGTCGTCTATTGCACCTTGCCGCTGTACCACGCCACCGGCCTCTGCGTGTGCTGGGGCTCGGCGATCAACGGTGCTTCCGGGTTCGCCATCCGCCGCAAGTTCAGCGCCAGCCAGTTCTGGCCGGACGTGCGTCGCTATAACGCGACCACCCTCGGGTATGTCGGCGAATTGTGCCGCTATCTGGTCGATCAACCGCCCAGCGCCGATGACAGCCGTCACGCCGTGCGCAAGATGATCGGTAACGGCTTGCGTCCCGGCGCCTGGGCCGAGTTCAAGACCCGGTTTGCCGTCGAGCACATCTGCGAGCTGTACGCGGCGAGTGACGGCAATATCGGCTTCAGCAACATTCTCAACTTCGACAACACCATTGGTTTCTCGCTGATGGCCTGGGAACTGGTGGCTTACGACTACGACAGCGGGCAGCCGTTGCGCAGCGCCGACGGCTTCATGCGCAAGGTCGGCAAGGGCGAGCAGGGCTTGCTGCTGGCACGGATCGACGAAAAGGCCCCGCTGGACGGCTACACCGACCCAGAGAAAACCGCCAAAGTGGTGCTGCACGATGTGTTCAGCAAGGGCGACCGCTTCTTCAATACCGGCGACTTGCTGCGCAATATCGGTTTCGGCCATGCGCAGTTTGTCGATCGCCTCGGCGATACCTACCGCTGGAAGGGCGAAAACGTCTCGACCACGGAAGTGGAAAACCTGTTGTTGCAGCATCCGCACATTTCCGAGGCGGTGGCCTACGGTGTGGAAGTGCGCAACACCAACGGTCGCGCCGGGATGGCCGCCATTACGCCCGCCGAGTCACTGGCGACCCTGGATTTCACTGAATTGCTCGCATTCGCCCGTCAGCGTATGCCGGCGTATGCGGTGCCGCTGTTCCTGCGGGTGAAGGTGAAAATGGAAACCACCGGGACGTTCAAATACCAGAAGACCCGTTTGAAAAATGAGGGCTTCGACCCCGCCCAGACGGGGGATGACCCAATCTATGCCTGGTTGCCCGGCACTCAGACTTACGTGCAGGTGACGGATCAGGTGCTGACCGATATTCATCAGGGCAAGTACCGCTATTGAGATTGGCTATGGCAGGACTTGAGAAAAAGGGGGTGACAGCTATCGTCGCGCTCGGGAAACTGTCGGCTTTGCGAATAACCGAAAGTGGAGTTGCCCAATGTCTGACCAAAGCCGCCAGATGACCCCTGAAGAAGCTGCCGAATTCACCGAGCAGGTTTTCAACAAGGCGCGCGAAGGTGATGCGCTGATGCTTGATCGGCTGATCAGCGCCGGTTTACCGGTGAACCTGAAAAACAGCAAGGGCGACACGCTCTTGATGCTCGCCAGTTACTACGGCCACGTCGACGCGGTGCAGGTGCTGCTCAAGCACAAGGCCGACCCGGAAATGCGTAACGGCAACGGCCAGAGCCCGATCGCCGGTGCCGCGTTCAAAGGCGATCTGGCGGTGGTCAAGGCGCTGGTGGAAGCGGGGGCCGAGATCGAAGGTTCGTCCTTTGACGGGCGCACGGCGTTGATGATGGCGGCGATGTTCAACCGCGTTGAAATCGTCGATTACCTGATCGGCAAAGGTGCGGATCCGCAAGCCAAAGATGCCAATGGCATCACCGCGCTGGACGCGGCGCGGACCATGGGGGCGGTCGATACCACGGCGCAGCTGGAAAAGCTGCAGGCCTGATAAGGTCAAAAGATCGCAGCCTGCGGCAGCTCCTACAGGTCTCACATTCGTTCGCCAAATGGGTGCGGAACTTGTAGGAGCTGCCGCAGGCTGCGATCTTTTGCTTTGTGCGCTATCCTCCGCGCCCTCAAATTCAACCTTCCACAGGATCCGCCCTCATGAAAGCCGCACTCGTCGAACTCATCAGCAAAATCAGCTCCGGCTGCATGGGCGAGGACGAGATCCTGAACGTGGCGGACGAAGCGGCGCAGGCCTACGTCGATGCCGATGCCTTTCTGGCAGCCAACCCGGACATCAACTACGACGACTCTTTCCCGATTCCGCTGGGTGAGTGGGTGGTGGTCGGCAGCCTGCCGGACACCGTGCTGTTTCAGGCTGACACCTACGTTGACCTGTTCGCGCAGATCGTCGCCTCGTTTGGCCCGGGCGTCGAATTCAACCTCAAGCCCAAGCAACTGGCCAAGACCGAGGCACTGACCGCACTCAACCGCATTCAGGTGCAGATGAGCAGCCTGAACAAGGAAAACGGCGGTTACACGCTGATGAACTTCAGTCAGTTGCTCGATGACGAGCTGCAAGTGGTGCTGGTCTACGGCAACGACGTGCCACGAGTGCTGGAGCTGTGTGCCGAAGTCGGCATCGCGGCGGCGCCGTCGCTGGAAGCGCTGAAAGTCGCCGTTCACGTCTGAGCGCAATAAAAGGGAACCCTGCGCGCGACCGTCTATCCTAAAAGTGCATGCCACTAATCTGGAGTGACACCATGGGTTCCACGTTCAACGGGCTGATTGGCCTGATCATTCTTGCCCTCGACATCTGGGCCATTATCAACGTACTGAAAAGCGGTGCCGAGACCGGGATGAAAATCCTCTGGGTCCTGCTGATCATCCTCCTGCCAGTGCTGGGCCTGATCATCTGGGCGATTGCCGGGCCGCGGGGCAATGTGCGGGTCTGAAGAACACTGTAATACCCCTGTAGGAGCTGCCGAAGGCTGCGATCTTTTGACTTTGTTTTTTTTAAAACAGAGATCAAAAGATCGCAGCCTTCGGCAGCTCCTACATGGATTGTGGATTGTCGATGAACAGAGGTTCGACCTGTCATCTTCGGCAACGTAGAATGCGCGCCTTTCCCGGGCAATCATCCCCACGATCGACGCCCGCGCATTCATCGGAGCACTTGACCATGACCGTCACCAAGACCAGCGAGTACCTGGAAACCCTCTACGAAGGCTACGGCCAGCGTTTTCGCATGGAAAAACTGCTGCACGAAGTGCGCACCGAACATCAACACCTGGTGATCTTCCAGAACCCGCGCATGGGTCGGGTGATGGCGCTGGACGGCGTGATCCAGACCACCGAAGCCGACGAATTCATCTACCACGAAATGCTCACCCACGTGCCGATCCTCGCCCACGGCACCGCCAAGCGCGTGCTGATCATCGGCGGCGGTGACGGTGGCATGCTGCGCGAAGTGACCAAACACGCCAGCGTCGAGCACATCACCATGGTCGAGATCGACGGCACCGTGGTCGACATGTGCAAGGAATTTCTGCCGAACCACTCCAAGGGCGCCTATGACGATCCACGCCTGAATCTGGTGATCGACGACGGCATGCGTTTCGTCGCCACCACCACAGAAAAATTCGACGTGATCATCTCCGACTCCACCGACCCGATCGGTCCGGGCGAAGTGCTGTTCTCGGAGAACTTCTACCAGGCCTGTCACCGTTGCCTGAACGAAGGCGGGATCCTCGTGACCCAGAACGGCACGCCGTTCATGCAGATCGACGAAGTCAAAACCACCGCCGGTCGCCTGCGCAGCCTGTTCCCGGACTGGCACTTCTATCAAGCGGCCGTGCCGACCTACATTGGCGGTTCGATGACCTTCGCCTGGGGCTCGACCAACCCGGCCTATCGCAAGCTGAGCCGTGAAACCCTGCAGCAGCGCTTCATCGGCAGCGGCATCGTCACCCGCTACTACAACCCGGAAATCCACATCGGCGCGTTCGCGCTGCCACAGTACGTGCTGCAGGCGATCAACAAGCCAAGCAACGACTAAAAGCCCTGCAAAACCCCTGTAGGAGCTGCCGCAGGCTGCGATCTTTTGATCTTGCTTTTTAAACAATCAAAGTCAAAAGATCGCAGCCTGCGGCAGCTCCTACAGTGGATGTATTTTTTTTCATGTTCGTGCGCTGCAAACCTTTTGAACGATCAATCTCGCCAAAAGTCGAGATAGTAGTAAGCCCATTTGCGGGTTTGATCGAGGAGGCACCGATGCAAAAGTGGAAAGTCACTTTCGTGGACGATCATGGTGAAATTGTCGATGAGGTGTTCGAGCGCGCGGAATGCCCCAGTGATGACGAGGCTGCACGCCTGATCAAGGAACGGCTCCTGCCGGTGGCCGCCAAACTGGATCTGAACGATCTGGAAGGGCGAACCCCTGATGCTGGCGTCAAAAGCCTCGAAACCCAGAACAGCATCAAGATCCGCAGCATCACTCCAATCTGAAAATCTTCCTTTCATCCGCAACAACCAGGCCTTGGCAGCAGCTCTATCTTGGGGCTACTCTGCAAGCGAGATCAGCGAACGAATCGCTAAGGTCTGGTCTTGTCAGCTACATGCTTGTTTCCCGCCGGCAACCGGTTTGCCGATGTACTTCTGGCCTGTAAGGCCCGGGGCGGGAATACGGAAAGTCTATCCATCTATCCGAGGGGGACGTTTCATGAGCACAGCCTATCAAGAAGACATCAGCAGCAATGTACTGCGCCGCATGAAAGAAGGCGGTTTCGACTTTTCCCGGTTCCATCCCATCGAGTTCTACGCCATTTTCCCGGACGAGGAGCGGGCGCGCAGGGCGGCGGGCAAATTTCGTGGTGAATCCATCAATGCCCAGGTCAGTGCGCGCGAAGATGGCGCCTGGTCACTGGAACTGAGCAAAGTGATGCACGCGACCTATGACGACATTGGCGATTTCGAGCAGGGCTTTTCTGCCGTGGTCGAGCCGCTGGGCGGCATCATCGAAGGCTGGGGCGTCAAGCAGGAGGTGCGCAACCGCCATCGTCTGAACTGATCTCTGGTTTCAGGTATTGAGCAACGGCTGACCTTCGGGTTGGCCGTTGTCGTTTTCAAAGATCAAAAGATCGCAACCTCCGGCAGCTCCTGCACCAATCACCTGCAGGAGCTGCCGGAGGTTGCGATCTTTTGCTTTTTACTTTCAAAACATTTCAGAAAGGCAAAAAAAAGCCACCGGAGAGGGTGGCTAAAAGGGAAGACCGATAAGGAGAGGAAACCGGTCAGGGTTACGGCCTGCGGGGACTGCGCGGGCAGTCCGGATCAGTGGAGCTGAAGTCTTCAGTGGGGAAGTTTTCAGCGAATGCGCCGATTATCCGCAGCCCGGCGCAAGCAGTGAAATCAACTCTGACTATGCTGGTGATAGGCGATGCAGTGCGTCGCAATGAAGCGGGGGCAATCCTGTTGGAGCATTTGCCGCACAGGAATGGTGCGGTGTTTGCGGCTTGATTATCCAACCGATTGAAATCAAAGCGTTTATGCCGATGGCACGGGCCTTGCGAAGGCCTGTAGGTCCGGGTGACAAGGAGTACGGCATGATCCGCACCTATTTTGATGAAATGTACGATGCCGGCGGCCAGGTCCGCCCGCATTACCGGGAGTTCGCCCGCTGGCTTGCCGACACGCCTGACGAGTTGCTGGCGCAACGGCGGCGCGAGGCCGACCTGCTGTTCCACCGGGCCGGGATCACCTTCACGCTCTATGGCGACGAGCAGGGCACCGAGCGCCTGATTCCGTTCGACACCATTCCGCGCAGTATTCCCGCCAGCGAATGGCGGATCGTCGAGCGCGGCTGCATCCAGCGGGTCAAGGCGCTGAACATGTTCCTCGCCGACCTCTATCACGAGCAGCGCATCATCAAGGCCGGGATCATTCCCGCCGAACAGGTGCTGGCCAACGAGCAGTACCAGTTGGCGATGCAGGGCCTGGACCTGCACCGCGATATCTATTCGCATATTTCCGGCGTTGATCTGGTGCGCGACGGCGACGGCACCTACTACGTGCTCGAAGACAACCTGCGTACCCCGAGCGGCGTCAGCTACATGCTTGAAGACCGCAAGATGATGATGCGCCTGTTTCCGGAGCTGTTCGCCGCCCAGCGCATCGCGCCCATCGATCACTACCCGAACCTGTTGCTCGACACCCTGAAAAGCTCCAGCCCGATCGACGACCCGAGCGTGGTGGTACTGACGCCGGGGCGCTTCAACAGTGCGTTCTTCGAACACGCCTTTCTGGCCCGGGAAATGGGCGTCGAGCTGGTGGAGGGCGCGGATCTGTTCGTGCGTGACGACAAGGTCTTCATGCGCACCACCGACGGGCCGAAAGCGGTGGACGTGATCTACCGGCGTCTCGACGACGCTTTCCTCGACCCGCTGGCGTTCCGCCCGGACTCAATGCTCGGCGTGCCGGGACTGTTGTCTTCCTATCGCTCGGGCAACGTGGTGCTGGCCAACGCCATTGGCACCGGCGTGGCGGACGACAAGTCGGTGTACCCGTTTGTCACCGACATGATCCGCTTTTACCTCGACGAAGAGCCGATCCTGAAGAACGTTCCGACCTGGCAGTGCCGCAACCCCTCGGAACTTTCCCACGTCCTGGCCAATCTGCCGGATCTGGTGGTCAAGGAAACCCAAGGCTCCGGCGGGTACGGGATGCTGGTGGGGCCGGCGGCGACGGCGGCGGAAATCGATGCATTCCGCGAGCGGATCAAAGCCAAACCCCACGCGTACATCGCGCAGCCGACGTTGTCACTGTCGACCTGTCCGACCTTTGTCGAAAACGGCATTGCACCACGCCATATCGACCTGCGTCCGTTTGTACTGTCTGGCCGCGAAACCCGGGTCGTGCCCGGAGGTTTGACCCGTGTCGCCCTGCGTGAAGGCTCCCTGGTGGTGAATTCCTCCCAGGGTGGCGGAACCAAGGACACCTGGGTGGTCGAGGATTGAAGGAAGCTTGCCATGTTAAGTAGAACTGCCTCGGATCTGTACTGGATGTCGCGTTACCTGGAGCGGGCGGAAAACCTCGCGCGGATGCTCGATGTCAGTTATTCGCTGTCGCTGATGCCGCAGGACGGTCGCGGCGACGGTCTGCACGAGCTGGCCATGCCGCTGCTGATTACCGGCACCCTCGACGATTACCTTGAGCGTCACGGCGAACTCCATGCCGAACGCTTGCTGCATTTTTTCGCCCTCGATGCGGCCAACCCGGCGAGCATCTACAGCTGTCTCGGCGCGGCGCGGGCCAGTGCGCACGCGGTGCGTGGACGAATCACCGCAGACATGTGGGAGAACATCAACGCCACCTGGCTGGAGATTCGCGGCATTGCCGAGCAGGGCCTCAGCCGTTACGGCATGAGCCGTTTCTGCGAGTGGATCAAGGAGCGCTCGCACCTGTTCCGTGGCGCGTCCTACGGCACGATCATGCGCAACGATGCGTTCCGCTTCATTCGTCTGGGGACGTTCATCGAGCGTGCGGACAACACGCTGCGCCTGCTTGATGCGCGCTATGAAATGGCCGGCGATCAGGCCGAGGCCGTCAGTGACGGCACCGCCCACGCTTACTATCAATGGAGTGCGCTGCTGCGGGCGCTGTCGTCCTTCGAGGCCTACACCGAGATCTACCGCGACGCCCCCGGCGCCCGGCATGTCGCCGAGCTGCTGCTGTTGCGCGCCGACGTGCCGCGCTCGCTGCGTGCCTGCACCGAGGAAATCGACCAGATCCTCGCCCAGTTGCCAGGCGCCAACGGCCGTCCGGCGCAACGTCTGGCCGCTGAGATGGACGCGCGTCTGCGCTACACCGGCATCAACGAAATCCTTGCCGAAGGCCTGCACGCCTGGCTCACCGAATTCATCCCGCTGGTGCGCCAGTTGGGCAACGCGATTCACAGTTCATACCTGGAGGCTGCATGAGACTTTCCATTAGCCACGAGACCACCTATCACTATGAAGATCAGGTGCGGGCGAGCATCCAGTATCTGCGCCTGACCCCGCACGACAGCGAGCGTCAGCACGTATTGAGCTGGCAGCTTGACCTGCCGCGTCCGGTGCGCGCCCAGCTCGATCCGTTCGGCAATATCCTGCACGTGCTGACCATGGATGAGCCGCACGAAGCGATCATCATCGGCGCCCGTGGCCAGGTCGATATCGACGAATTGCGCGAGGCTGAGCATGAGAGCCAGTCGGCGCTGCCGTTCCTGCGCTTCACTCGCCTGACCGAGGCGGACGAAGCGTTGCGTACGTTTGCCGAAAAATCCTGCAAGCAGCGACGTGATCGCACCGCCCTGATCGATCTGATGCACGGCTTGAATCAGCACATGACCTACACGCCGGGCTCCACCGAAGTCGACACCAGTGCCGCCGAAGCCTTTGCCGGGCGCGCCGGGGTTTGCCAGGATCACACTCATGCCTTTCTCGCCTGTGCACGCAGCCTGGGGATCCCGTCACGCTACGTTTCCGGCTATCTGTACAGCGAGGACGCCGAGCATCTGGCCAGCCATGCCTGGGCCGAAGCATGGCTGGACGACGCCTGGTACAGCTTTGATGTGACCAACCAATTGGCCCGCCCGGAGCGCCATCTGAAACTGGCGGTGGGCCTGGATTATCTGGATGCCTGCCCGGTGCGCGGCATGCGCCGGGGCGGGGGGAGCGAGCAGATGCATGCGAAGGTGTTGGTGTCGCCGACGCCGACGCCGGTTATCTCCGTCCAGCAACAGTAATTGGCTGCACACAAAACCCTGTGGGAGCGAGCCTGCTCGCGAAAGCGGTTTATCAGTCAGCAATGAGATGTCTGAAACTCCGCTTTCGCGAGCAGGCTCGCTCCCACATACGGAGTGGCGTCAGGGGTTCACCTTGCGCCCAGCCATGTGCTGCAAATAGCCAATCAACAACTGCAAATCCCCCTCCGGCAACACCTCCGCCGAAAACCCCGGCATCTTCGCCTGCGGCCACTGGCGCAAACTCTGTGGATCACGAATGTAGCGCTTGAGGAAATCCGCGCCGAAATACTCGGTCGGGTTGTACGGAATGTTCAGGTCCGGCCCGAACTGCGCATCGCCCGCACCGTTCAAGCGGTGGCAGGCCAGGCAGTTCTTCTGGAACAGCGCAAAACCCTGATTCACCGGGTCATTCGCCTTCAGCGCGGGATCCGGCAACAGGGCAGGGAAGCGCTCGGCCACTGGCGCCATGCGCTTGATGCTTGCCACCTGGAACGGCCATTGTTCCGGGCTGATATTGCCGACTTGCGGGTCGGTCCATACCAGATAGAACGGCCCTGCGCTGTGCTTGCCTTCGGACAGCGGCGGCCACGGCTGCGCCGGGTCTTCGATCGCCAGCCAGGCCCGTGCGCCTTTGGTATTGAGCAACGGTGCAGCGCTCAGCTCGGCGGCAAAGCCGTCCAGCGCCACCGCTTGCAGATGATCGTCCGGTTTGATGCCCGTGAGCAGCGCCGCGACCGGGACGGCACGATAAGTCATGTCCTTCTTGTAAGACACATCATTTTTGATGGTCAGGGTTTGTACCTGAGGGTGCTTGAGCAATTCCTCGGTCTGCCAGGTGTGACGAGTTGCGCCCAGCTGCAGATCCAGCTGTGCCGCAGACAAGGGCATGCTCAGCAGCAAGGCCCAGAACACAATGAGCGTTTTCAAATGATCGCCGTCCATGTCGTGGAAGTGCGCAAAGGTTGGCACAGCCACGCTGGCCCGGGAAGCGGGCCAGTCACATTGTTGATGGCAATGAAATGCAACCCGCCGGCGAGTCAGCCGATGACCTTGGTCAGGTTCGGCAAAATCAGCAACAGCGTGGTGGCGAAAAGAATGAGCCCGGCTTGACGAACTTTCGGTTGTTTGAACATGGCTTGACCGCCTTTATTGTTATTTCCTGATGTTTGCCTGCATATCCATGACGGCAAACGCTGCACTTCCTGTAGAAGAACGTCGGCCCCGGCAAAACCCGACGACCCTGACGTACATGTACTACCTTAGAGCCCGCGTCACGCGCGGCTTAGATCCATTTCGTATGTATTTGCTGCTGCTGGCAATAAAAAAGACATGAGGCGTATTGCCAGCTTCTTCGCCGCCCGCTTGCTAGACAACTCGCTGACCTGAACCGGTTCACCTGAGGGTGGATGACCGTCCGTCTGAGCGTGCGCGTCAACATCATTGAGCGCTGTGGTCATTGAATCCTCGACGGCGCGGGACAACAGTGAGACCACGAAATTCACTCACCGCACAGGTTCGAGGACGTCATGACCCAAGCTTTGATTTTCGATGCGCTACGTACGCCCCGCGGCAAAGGCAAGGCCGATGGCGCGCTGCACAGCGTCAAACCGGTGAATCTGGTCGCGGGGCTGTTGACCGCGCTGCAGAGCCGTACCGCGCTGGACACCAGCCAGGTCGATGACGTGGTACTCGGTTGCGTCACGCCGATTGGCGATCAAGGTTCCGATATCGCCAAAACCTCGGTGCAGGTGGCGGATTGGGACGTCAGCGTCGCCGGTGTGCAGATCAACCGCTTCTGCGCCTCCGGTCTGGAAGCGGTAAATCTCGGCGCGATGAAAGTCCGCTCCGGTTTCGAAGACCTGGTGGTGGTCGGTGGCGTCGAGTCGATGTCGCGGGTACCGATGGGCAGTGACGGCGGCGCCTGGGCGCTGGACCCGCAGACCAATCTGCACAGCCACTTCACCCCGCAGGGCGTTGGCGCGGATCTGATCGCTACCCTTGAGGGCTTCAGCCGTGAGGATGTCGATGCCTATGCGTTGCACTCGCAGCAAAAAGCTGCGCGGGCACGGGCCGACGGTTCGTTCAACAAGTCGTTGGTGCCGGTGCAGGACCAGAACGGCATTATCCTGCTCGACCACGACGAATTCATTCGCGCCGAATCGACGATGGAAGGCCTGGGCAAACTCAAGCCGAGTTTCGAAATGATCGGCCAGATGGGGTTTGATGCCACGGCGCTGCGGGTTTACAGCCACGTCGAGCGAATCAACCACGTACACACGCCGGGCAACAGCTCCGGGATCGTCGACGGTGCGGCGCTGATGTTGATCGGCTCCGAAGCCAAGGGCCGTGCGCTGGGTTTGCAGCCTCGGGCGCGCATTGTCGCCACGGCGGTGACCAGTACTGACCCGACGATCATGCTCACCGGCCCGGCGCCGGCCACCCGCAAGGCGCTGGCCAAGGCCGGTTTGCGCGTGGAAGACATCGACCTGTTCGAGGTCAACGAGGCGTTTGCTTCGGTGGTGCTCAAGTTCATCAAGGACATGGCGGTCGACCCGGACAAGGTCAACGTCAACGGCGGCTCGATCGCCATGGGCCATCCGCTGGGCGCCACCGGATGCGCGATCCTCGGCACCTTGCTCGATGAGCTGGAAACCCGGCGCCTGCGTTATGGCCTGGCGACGCTGTGCGTCGGCGGCGGCATGGGCATTGCCACCATCATCGAACGCCTTTGAGCCCCGAATTCAAGGAATCTTGTTATGAGCGAAGCCATTCGTTACGAAAAGGGTCAGGACGCCATCGTCGTGCTGACCATCGACATGCCGGGCCAGAGCGCCAACACCATGAACGCCGTGTACCGCCAGGCCATGGGCGCCTGCGTTGCGCGGCTGGTGGCGGAAAAAGACAGCATCGCCGGGGTCATCATCACCTCGGCGAAGAAAACCTTCTTTGCCGGCGGCGACCTCAATGAGCTGATCAAGGTCGGCAAACCCGAAGCCAAAGCCTTCTATGACATGGTGCTGAGCCTCAAGGGGCAATTGCGCACCCTGGAAACCCTCGGCAAGCCGGTGGTCGCAGCGATCAACGGTGCCGCACTCGGCGGAGGCTGGGAAATCTGCCTGGCGTGCCATCACCGGGTGGCGCTGGACGATGCGGCGGTGCAACTCGGTCTGCCGGAAGTGACCCTCGGTCTGTTGCCGGGCGGCGGCGGGGTGGTGCGTATGGTGCGCATGCTCGGTATCGAAAAAGCCCTGCCGTATCTGCTCGAAGGCAAGAAGATCCGCCCACAGCAGGCGTTGCAGGCCGGTCTGATTGATGAGTTGGCGGCGGATCGTGACGAGTTGCTGGCCAAGGCGCGCGCCTGGATTGTCGCCAACCCGAGCGCAGTGCAGCGCTGGGATGTGAAGGGCTACCAGATTCCCGGCGGCACGCCGTCGAATCCGAAGGTCGCGCAGATGCTGGCGATTGCGCCGTCAATCCTGCGCAGCAAGACTCAGGGCACGCTGCCCGCGCCGGAGAAAATCCTCTGCGCGGCGGTGGAGGGCGCGCAGGTCGACTTCGACACCGCGCACCTGATCGAAACCCGTTACTTCACCGAACTGACCACCGGGCAGATCTCGAAAAACCTGATCGGCACCTTCTGGTTCCAGCTCAACGAAATCAACGCCGGTGGCTCGCGGCCGCAGGGTGTAGCGCCATATGTCACGCGCAAGGTCGGTGTGCTGGGCGCGGGGATGATGGGCGCCGGGATCGCCTTCGTCAGTGCTTCGGCCGGTATCGACGTGGTACTCAAGGACATCAACCTGGCGGCGGCCGAGAAGGGCAAGGCCCACTCGGCGGCATTGCTGGACAAGAAAGTCGCCCGTGGGCAGATGACGGCTGAAAAACGCGAGGCGGTGCTGGCGCGGATCCAGGCCAGCGAGACCGATGCCGATCTGGCGGGTTGTGATCTGATCATCGAGGCGGTGTTCGAAGACCGTGAACTGAAGGCCAACGTCTCCTCTGCAGCGCAAAAGATTGTCGGTCCTGACGCGGTGATTGCCTCCAACACGTCAACGTTGCCGATCACCGGGCTGGCGACGGCAGTACCCGATCAGAGCAAGTTCATCGGTCTGCATTTCTTCAGCCCGGTGGACAAAATGCCGCTGGTGGAAATCATCAAGGGTGCGCAGACCAGTGCTGAAACCCTGGCGCGTGGTTTCGACTTCGTCCTGCAGATCAAGAAAACCCCGATCGTGGTCAACGACAGCCGTGGCTTCTTTACCTCGCGGGTGTTCGGCACCTTCACCAACGAAGGCATCGCCATGCTCGGCGAGGGTGTGAGCGCGCCGATGATCGAGACCGAAGCGCGCAAGGCCGGGATGCCGGTCGGGCCGCTGGCGATCTCCGACGAAGTTTCCCTCAGCCTGATGAGCCATATCCGTCAGCAAACGGCCAAAGACCTGCAAGCGGAAGGGAAACCGCTGACAGATCATCCGGCATTCGCTGTGATTGACTTGCTGCTCAACGAATACAAGCGTCCGGGCAAAGCCGCCGGCGGTGGTTTTTACGATTACCCGGCCGGCGCTCAGAAGCATCTGTGGCCCGAATTGAAGACGTGTTTCGAGAAGGCCGACGGGCAGATTTCGCCGAAGGATGTGCGTGACCGGCTGTTGTTCGTCCAGACCCTGGAAACCGTGCGCTGCTTGGAGGAGGGCGTGCTCACCTCAACGGCGGATGCCAACGTCGGCTCGATCTTCGGCATCGGTTTTGCGCCGTGGACCGGTGGTGCGTTGCAGTTCATCAATCAGTACGGGGTGCAGGACTTCGTCGCACGCGCGCAGTATCTGGCCGAGCAGTACGGCGAGCGTTTTGCGCCACCGGCGCTGCTGCTGGAAAAAGCCGCGAAAGGCGAGCTGTTTTAAGTGATCGGCTGAACGCTGCGGGGCTTGCCTTGCCGGGGTGTTTCAAGGCAGGCTCTGGGGTGTTCATTATTCCCATCACGTGTCAGGTATTTTTTATGTCGCTACGCATCTGCATTCTGGAAACCGACATCCTGCGTCCGGAACTGGTCGATCAATATCAGGGTTACGGGCAGATGTTCCAGCGCCTGTTCTCACAGCAACCGATTGCCGCCGAGTTCACCGTGTACAACGTGATGCAGGGCGAATACCCAAGCGACGATCTGACCTTCGATGCGTACCTGATCACTGGCAGCAAGGCCGATTCGTTCGGCACCGACCCGTGGATCCAGACTCTCAAGCAATACCTGCTGACTCGCTACGAGCGTGGCGACAAGCTGCTCGGCGTGTGCTTCGGCCATCAACTGCTGGCGCTGTTGCTGGGCGGCAAGAGTGAGCGCGCCACTCAGGGCTGGGGCGTCGGCACCCACAACTACAAACTGGCGGCCAAGGCACCGTGGATGAGCCCGGTGCGGGAAGAGCTGACGTTGCTGATCAGCCACCAGGATCAGGTCACGGCGTTGCCGGAAAACGCCACGGTCATTGCCTCCAGCGATTTCTGCCCGTTTGCCGCTTACCACATCAACGATCAGGTGCTGTGCTTCCAGGGCCACCCGGAATTCATCCACGACTATTCGCGGGCACTGCTGGATCTGCGCCAGGACGCGCTGGGGTCACAGATCTATTCCAAAGGCGTGGCCAGCCTGGAGCAGGAGCACCATGGCACCACGGTGGCGGAATGGATGATGCGGTTTGTGGCGCACAAGCCAGAAGCTGCTTGATAGCAGATCAAAAGATCGCAGCCTGCGGCAGCTCCTACAGGGTGTACACCATCCCAATGTAGGAGCTGCCGCAGGCTGCGATCTTTTGCTTTTGCTTCCCTACAACCACCCCGACCTCTTGAAACTCGCCCACAAACTCACGCACCCCACCGTGATAAACCCCAGCACGGCGAAATAGCCGTAATGCCAGCTCAGCTCCGGCATGTTCTGGAAGTTCATCCCGTAAATCCCCGCGACCGCCGTCGGGAACGCCAGAATCGCCGCCCACGCGGCAAACTTGCGTTGCACCACACTTTGCCGTGACGCCTCCAGCAACACGCCGATCTCGATGGTCTGACTGGCAATGTCTGCCAGCGTCGTCAGGTCTTCCATCTGCCGCGTGACGTGAATCTGCACGTCGCGGAAGTACGGGCGCATGTTCTTGTCGATGAACGGGAAACTCAGTTTCTGCAGCTCCTCGCCAATCTCCACCATCGGCGCTGCATAACGGCGCAGGCGCAACACATCGCGGCGCAGGCCGTGAAGTTTCTGGATGTCATGCTCGTTCAACGCACTGCACAGCACGTTGCGCTCCAGTTCATCTATCTCGGCATGAATTGCTTCGCCGACTGGCTGGTAGTTTTCGATCACGAAATCCAGCAGTGCATAGAGGACGAAATCTTCGCCGTGCTCGAGCAACAGCGGCCGCGCCTCACAGCGCTGGCGGACATGCGCATAGGACGCCGAGTGGCCGTTGCGGGCGGTGATGATGTAGCCCTTGCCGGCGAAGATATGCGTTTCGATGAACTGCAAAATCCCATGCTCGCGGATCGGCGAGTAGGTGACGATAAACAAGGCGTCACCAAAGGTTTCCAGCTTTGGCCGGCTGTGTTTTTCCAGGGCATCTTCGATGGCCAGTTCGTGCAGGTTGAACTGGCGTTGCAGATTGGCCAGCTCCTGAGCGTCCGGCTCTTCCAGGCCGATCCAGACAAAATGCCCGGTTTTTGCGGCCCAGGCGGCGCCTTCGTCAAGCGTGATATTGGTGACTTTCTTACCGGCGCTGTAAACCGCAGCAGCAACAACTCGACCCATGGTGGTGGTTCACTTCTTCTTGGCAGATGGCAGGGAATACAAGGCTTCAGCTTAGCCGTGTCGCTGCTTGAGAGTCAGTGAAATCTGCACAGTTCACCCGGCAAAAGAAAACCCGCACGAGGCGGGTTGGTTTTTCACGCAGCTTGCAGCTGCTGATCCATCGCGGCGATGCATTCGCGCATCTGTTCGCGGCACTGGGACATGAGCATGGGCATGTCATCCATGGTCAGCCCGGCTGTAGGAATCGCCGGCAGCGAGCGTATGAGAATTTTCCCGCTGCGCCAGCGGTTCAGGCGCATGTGCTTGATGTAGCTGCTGACGCATACCGGCACAATCGGCACACCGGCGGCGATCGCCATCTGGAACGCGCCTTTCTTGAATGGCAGCAGTTCTTCACCGAGGTTGCGCGTGCCTTCCGGGAACACCCAGATCGACGTATCTTCGTGCTGCAAAGTGTGGGTGGTGGTGAGCATCGACTTGCGTGCCTTGTGCGCGTTCCCACGATCGATCAACACGTTGCCCGCCAGCCAGAACAGTTGCCCGAACAGCGGCACCCATTTCAGGCTCTTCTTGCCGATGCACACAGTCCGGCGGGGTACCACGTTGCCGAACACGAACAGGTCGTAGTTGGACTGATGGTTGGCCACGATCACGCAGCTGTCGGGCTTGTTCATCAACGGGCCGACTTCAGCTTTCACACGCAAACGCAAAATACACATGGCCGGTAGCGCGTAGAGGCGGGCGCACAGTCGGCTGTTGTCCGGGTTGAACGGACGGCACAGCCCGAGGATCACGCCCAGCACGCCGGCCAGAATAAAGTGCAGGCCCATCAATAACATACGAAACACAAACAGCATTTTCAGGCCCCACCGGGACAAAAGGTGGCGCAGTGTACGGATGTGCACTGTTTTCGGCAATTGCTGCTATAGAGTGCGGAGATAGGCGATGTTTAAGCGCATGTTTCCGAGTCGATCGTCAGACCCGTCCTAGAGCCGTTGATGCTTGATTAACCAAACGCGCAGGAAAAAGCCCGACACGACGGTCGGGCTTTTCTTCGGCTCGGGAAGCGTGGGTTTAACCCAGATGCTCCTGATCCTGAATGATCGCGTTGTCGAGGGCTTCGAGCAGTGCCTTGCGCACTTTGAGCTTGGTGTTCTTGTGCGCGTTCATGTTGATCTTCTTCAGCTGACGCGCTGCTGCCAGGGCTGCACCTTGCAGCTCTTCGGCAGCCACCACCTTGTCGAGGAAACCGGCATCCACCGCGCTTTTCGGATCAAACATCTCGCCGTTGATCACCGAACGGTGGAACGCCGAGCGACGCAGGCGATCACGGGCCAGCTCGATGCCGGCGTGGTGCATGGTCATGCCGATCTGCACTTCGTTCAGGCCGATGCTGAACGGGCCATCGACGCCGATGCGGTAATCGGCAGACAACAGCAGGAACGCGCCTTTGGCCACAGCGTGACCAGGGCAGGCGACAATCACCGGGAACGGATGAGAGAGCAGGCGGCGGGCGAGGGTCGAGCCAGCAGTGACCAGTGCCACGGCTTCTTTAGGCCCGGCGGTCATCACCTTCAAGTCGTAGCCGCCCGACAGAATTCCCGGCTGACCGGTAATGATCACGATGGCACGATCAGTCTTCGCCTGATCCAGCGCCGCGTTGAACGCCGCAATCACGTCCGGGGAAATGGCATTGACCTTGCCGTTGTTCAAGGTCAGGGTCGCGATACCGTCTTCGAGGTGGTAGGCAATCAACTCACTCATGACGCTATTCCTTGTAAGAAAGATGGGCAGACGTTACCCACCACCGCAGGCCAGGTAAAGCGCCGTGACTGACCCGCCAGTCACCGTTTCCGGCCGCGCCCGGCGTAGCACACCGTTCTGCTTCTATATAGAAGGGTGGCCGTCACCAGAGATTGTCCGGTTTGCCATCGCCCAAGGCGGGTCGAAACGCCTTTATGCCTTAAGCGCATGAAAATTCTGAAAAAAAGTTTGCCATCAGAAAAGCTTTCGACTACATTAGCGCGCCTCGACAGACAGAACATGTTTGAAGAGATACGGTGAAGTGTCCGAGTGGCTTAAGGAGCACGCCTGGAAAGTGTGTATACAGGAAACTGTATCGAGAGTTCGAATCTCTCCTTCACCGCCACATTCAATACACAAAACCCCTGATTTCGAAAGAGATCAGGGGTTTTGTGGTTTCTGGCGTCTGGATTTTAATCCGTCACGGAAGTCATGTGCGCAAGTGCCCGGTCTGATTTCCCATCGCACATTACAATCGCCACTTTATCCGCAGAAAAAGGACGGTTCCCATGATCATCTCCACCACCCACGCCATCGAAGGCCGCCAGATCACCGCGTACCTGGACATTGTCAGCGCGGAGTCGGTGCAGGGCGTCAATGTGATTCGTGACCTGTTTGCCGGCATGCGCGACTTTTTCGGTGGGCGCTCGCAGACGCTGGAGCGTGCGTTGAAAGAGGCGCGGGTTCAGGCGACGGACGAGATCAAGGAGCGGGCTCGAGCGTTGCAGGCGGATGCGGTGGTCGGGCTGGATTTCGAGATCAGCATGCAGGCGGGCAAGGGCGGCATGGTCGTGGTGTTCGCGACCGGCACAGCGGTCAAGTTGCGTTGAGGTTGTGCAGGTCAGCGCCATAGCTTGGATCCCACAAGCTTCAGGGCGTCTTCGGGTAATGGGATGTTGAAGAGGTGTAGGCCATTCGTCGGGCATCGGTCGAACTGAACCGCAAGTCCGGTAATGACCGGCTAGTCTCAAAAGCCTTGGAGGTCGATATTTTTTCAGGCAAAAGGGCTTTGCCGGTGTCGATCTATTGCAAAGGGGAGAGGCTATGACTGATCCGTATATCGAAGACGATGGAGCCGAGTTTTCATTCAATAACTGCGTCCGTTGCGGCCAGACGGAGTATCAATCGGGCTTTGGCGAGGACCCGGTGCAGACTGGCAAGATCAAGTCCGCGGTGCCCAAAGGTCCTAAAGCCAAATTCCTTCCGAAGGTTTCGGCCCGGTCAAGAAAGTAAGGTGAGACCAAACAACCCCGTCTATGAACGGGGTTTTTTATGCCTGATGTTTATGAAAGGAAATCTCCTACAAGTGATCGGGCAGATTCGGTTTTTTTTTCACAAACTTTTCACGTCCACGGACGTAGGGTGAAGCCATCCGTTAGAAAGCAAGTCTCCAGCCCGTCTCCCCAGCGGGCTTTTTTTTGCCTGCGATAAAACCTTTTGCCAAATCGCTGTCCAATCGGCGCCAAGTGCTCGGCGGAAGCTGATTTTTCTGGACTTCAGCGCGTCGGCAGCTTTCAATCTCGGCCCCTTTCGATCTCCCTATTTTTGAGGTTTTTGTCATGCGTCTAACATTGCCCGCTCTGGTTCTGGGGCTTCTGGTTGCTCAAGGTGCGGTGGCTGGTGAAGGCACTGCGGCACTCGGCGGCGGTCTGGGTGGTGCGCTGGGTAATGTGGTCGGCCAGAAAATGGGCGGCAGCACCGGCGCGGCGATTGGTGCCGGTGTTGCAGGCGCGGCCGGCAGTGCGATGGCCGCCGGTAAAGGTAACCGCACCAAGGCGGCTATCGGCGGTGGTGTCGGCGCGGCCGGTGGTTCGGTGATCGGCAACAGCCTGGGCGGCCGAAATGGCGCGACCATTGGCGCCGGCCTGGGTGGCGCTGCGGGTGGTGCCGTCGGCGCCAACCTGTCCAAAGGTCACAAGCGTCACTGATTGCGAATGTTTGTCAGAAAAAGCCCGGCTCGACGCCGGGCTTTTTCATGGCTGAACGTTTTTCCGAAAAATGTCTCCAATCTGACATAGGCCCTGTGGGCATACCGTCCCGATTCGGGAACTGTGAGGTTCAAATGCGTTTGTCATTATCTGCACTGTTTTTCGGATTACTGGTCGCCCAAGGTGCGATGGCCGCCGGCGATGGTAGCGCCGCCGTCGGTGGCGGACTGGGCGGTGTGCTCGGTAACGTGGTCGGTGGCCAGCTCGGCGGCAGCACCGGTGCTGCAGTGGGCGCAGGCGTCGGTGGCGCAGCAGGCAGCGCGGTCGGAGCGAATAAACACAATCGCACCGAAGCCGCCATCGGCGGTGGTCTCGGCGCTGCCGGCGGCTCGGTGGTTGGTAATAGCCTGGGCGGCTCCACCGGCTCCGCCATCGGTGCCGGTTTGGGCGGCGCAGCGGGTGGTGCGGTGGGCAATAACCTGGGTGACGACGGTGGAAGCGGGCATTCCGGCGGTGGTCACAAGCACAACAAGTACAAACACAAAAACCGCCATCATTGATTGAATATTCGAAAGGAAACCCGGCCTGGTGCCGGGTTTTTCGTGTCTGGCGGTCGGACACTGGAACGATTGGCTGTAGGGCTTTTCGAACGTTATACAACCCACCAGACGTAGAGGTTTGCCATGACGCCCGAAACCGAAGGCAAGGAAGAAAAAGGTCCGAGCGGTTTGCCGTTTATCAATGATCCGGGCAACGAGGATCCGGGGTCGCTGATGGATGATGCGACGGTGCCGTTGAATGATGCGGATGAGGCTTTGGATGATTATGAAGAGGAGGAGGATGAGCAGTGATTGTTTGTTCTTTTGATCCTGCTTGGTAGTGATACTTCAGAATGTTAGGGCCTGGGTTCGGTCAGGCCCTTTGTGAGATGAGTGGTGAGCAGAAGGATGACGATGTCGATCAAACGCCGGAGTATCCGCTGTCTTCCCCTACGGATCCTTTGGGGCGGGGTGAGTTGCCGTTGGAGGATTAGAACGCGGAGGAGTAGTGGTCATCGTTTGATTCTTAGAGGGCTTGCAAGCGCAAGTGCCACCCCAAGCATCGTTTAATTGGCTATTGAACAGAAAAAGAGACATCAATCCTGTCTGCGCTGACTTTAACGAAGCGCCCATTCAGTTGGGGATATTCGTAGTGGATATCCTGGTCCGAAAAATCTACAAACGATCGGAAGGTGTCTCCATCCAAGTAGCCATAAATGTCACAAGAGAACCCGCCGTCAAGCATCTCAATCTGCTGTTTTTCGCGTTCGGTCGCTATCACGCACTCTTCATCAGGCAACAGCATTTCGAACTCCACGTCGTAAGTATTTCCCACCACTATTTTTGACGGGCTGTAGCTGACGAAACACTTCAGCGAAAAGCCCTCAACTACCAAGTCAACAGCGTCTTCTACGAATTGATCTATTCCGACTACTAATGCTTTGTATGTCTTAGTCATGAGCAGGTCTCACGGTTTTATCTTGTGCGTTGCCATTGATTGTTCGCCAAAATTCCTTTCCACTTTTGGTGTGTAACGTCGTAATTTCATCATTCGTGTTGGTGCCCACGAAAGCAAATTTTGCTTCACCTTTCCGATTATTTCCCATCAATAGCAAGTACCCTGATCGCACCTCGCCTTTGTATAAATACTCCACACGAGTACCTTGATTCACTACTTCTCGTGCGACGAGTAAATATTCCTCCTTGTTCATCGCCTTGAATTCTGCGCCATGCTTTTCAAAATGGCCTAAGAGCTTTTCGTCACTTCCAAAATCTTGAGGGCGGGAATTTGGTTTTGGGAGCGTAGGGTTAGCCTCATCAACAATCGAACCATCAACCCTGTCCGGTGATGAACAACCTGGCTTATTCGGCGGTGGACAATTGGAGTTCAACCCCAACGGATCCACCCACCCCGTCGGATTCGGCACATACCGGTACTGATTCAACCCACCGGCCAACTTGATCGGATCCGGCGTCAAATACCGCCCCAACCTCGGGTCGTAATACCGATGCCGGTTGTAATGCAGCCCGCTCTCCGCATCGAAATACTGCCCCTGAAACCGCAGCGGCTGGTCGAGGTAGTCCTCGCCGGCCAGGGTGATCGCCGCGACCTTGCCGTAGGCGTCGTATTGGGCTGACCAGACGATTTCGCCGCTGTAATCGGTGAGTTCCTGCGGGGTGCCGAGGTGGTCGAGCTGGTAGTAGAACGGGCAGGCCTTTCTCGGGCCTTTGCCGTCGAGCAGCGCCAGCGGGCGGAAGGTGCCGGGTTCGTAGACGTAGCTGCGGTGGTGGGTTTTGCTGGTTTCGGCGACGAGGTGGTCGCCTTGCCAG
>NZ_CATKPO010000008.1:0-89513 GCF_949768395.1 Pseudomonas sp. IT-P260 | reverse complement strand
ATTTTTACTTAGCCAGCGAACAATTTTGCACAGTTATTTTCGAATCAGAACACTAGAATAGCCCCACCTTTTTCGGAGCCAGAGCCTTTATGTCAGATCCGGTTGACGCCTCAGGGCTGTCAGATTTACCGCTGGAAGACCTGGTGGCCTGTCACGAGTGCGACCTGCTGATGCGCAAGCCCAAGCTTGCCCATGGCGAGAAAGCGCTCTGCCCGCGCTGCGGTTACGAGTTGTACGCCCACCGCCATAACGTGGTGCAGCGCAGCCTTGCCCTGGTGATCGCAGCATTATTGCTGTACATCCCGGCAAACTTTTTACCCATCATGCAACTCAATATTCTCGGACAATCTTCGCAGGATACGGTCTGGAGCGGCGTGCTCGGCTTGTTCAATACGGACATGCGGGGCGTTTCGATCGTTGTATTCCTGTGCAGTATGGCTATTCCGTTGCTGAAGTTGCTGTGCCAGTTATTCGTTTTGCTGACGATTCGATTCAACGCCGGACGCAGTTACGGCTTATTGCTCTACCGAATTTATCACCACCTCAAAGACTGGGGGATGCTCGAGGTCTACCTCATGGGCGTCCTCGTGGCGATCGTCAAACTGGCAGACATGGCGGCCATCACCGTCGGCCTCGGTCTGGCGTGTTTCATCGGCTTGTTGTTGGTTCAGGTCTGGCTGGAAGTGGTGATGTCACCGCATCAGATCTGGCAGGCGTTATCAGGAGAGGATGCCCATGCGGGCGATTGATGCGGGCATTCTGATCTGTACCGAATGCCATGAATTGAACAGACAGGATACGGACACCGACGTGCAAACCTGCACCCGCTGCGGTGCGCTGGTTCACGCTCGTCGTCCGAACAGCCTGGCCCGAACCTGGGCCCTGCTGATCACGGCTGCGATTATCTACATCCCGGCCAATGTGTTGCCGATCATGACGGTCAGCTCGCTGGGTCAGGGCGACCCCAGCACGATCATGTCCGGCGTGATCCAGTTGGTGCAGCACGGCATGATCCCGATTGCCGCGGTGGTGTTCATCGCCAGTATTCTGGTGCCGACGTTTAAACTGGTCGGTATCGCGCTGTTGCTGTTTTCTGTACAGCGCCGTCAACCATTGTCTGCACGGCAGCGCATCTGGATGTACCGCTTCATCGAGTTCATCGGTCGCTGGTCGATGCTCGACATTTTTGTGATCGCCATTCTGGTGGCGGTTGTCAACTTCGGCCGGCTTGCCAGTGTCGAAGCCAATCTTGGCGCCATCGCTTTCGCCAGTGTGGTGATTCTGACGATGCTTGCCGCAGTAACTTTCGATCCCCGACTGATTTGGGATAACACGGAGTCGGACGACGACCATGACTGATTTGCCTGTAGCGAAAACCCGACCGGCCTCCAACTGGTCTGCCATCTGGGTACTGCCCCTGATCGCCCTGATCATCGGCGGCTGGCTTGGCTGGCGTGCCTATAACGAAACCGGTATCGAGATTCAGGTTCGCTTCGAAAGCGGTGAAGGCATCCAGGCCAACAAGACCGAGGTCATGTACAAAGGCATGTCAGTCGGTAAGGTGAAGACGCTCAAGCTCGACGACGAAGGCAATTCCAAAGGCGTGATCGCTACTGTGGAGATGAACAAGGATGTCGAACAATACCTCAAGACCAGCACCCGCTTCTGGTTGGTGAAACCAAGCGTCACCCTGGCCGGCATCACAGGACTGGAAACACTGGTCTCGGGGAACTATGTGGCCATCAGCCCGGGTGAAGGCGAGCCGACCCGCAAGTTCAAGGCCTTGGCTGAAGAGCCGCCATTGTCGGATTCCAAGCCCGGTCTGCACCTGACCATCAAGGCCGATCGCCTGGGTTCGTTGAATCGCGGCAGCCCGGTGTTCTACAAGCAGATCAAAGTCGGTCAGATCAAAAGCTACGTGCTGTCTGAAGACCAGAGCACCGTTGAACTCAAAGTGTTCATCGAACCGACCTACGCCAAACTGGTGCGCAAACACACGCGTTTCTGGAATGCCAGCGGCATCAGTATCGACGCCAACCTGTCGGGGGTGAAAGTGCGCAGCGAGTCCCTGGCGAGCATCGTCGCCGGCGGTATCGCCTTCGCCACTCCGGAGAATCGCAAGGACAGTCCACCCACCGATCCAAACCTGCCGTTCCGTTTGTATGAGGACTTCGACGCCGCCGCTGCCGGCATTCGGGTCAAGGTCAAACTCAGTGACTTTGAAGGCCTGCAAGCCGGTCGCACGCCGGTGATGTACAAAGGCATTCAGGTCGGCAACCTGAAAGCGTTGAAAATCGATCCGGATCTGAACAGCGCCACGGCCGAACTGACGCTGGATCCTCTGGCCGAAGACTACCTGGTCGAAGGCACGCAGTTCTGGGTGGTCAAACCGTCGATTTCCCTGGCCGGTATTACCGGGCTCGAAGCGTTGGTAAAAGGCAACTACATCGCCGTGCGCCCGGGCGACAAAGGTGCTGCGCCGAAACGCGAATTCGAGGCACGGCCAAAAGCTCCGCCACTGGATCTGCGCGCCCCGGGTCTGCACCTGGTGCTGTTCACCGACGTTCTCGGTTCGATCGAAGTCGGCAGTCCGATTCTGTACAAGCAGGTCAAGGTCGGTTCGGTCCAGAGCTATCAGTTCTCCAAGACCAAAAAGCAAATCGTCATTGGTGTGCATATCGAGAAGGAATACGAAAATCTGGTCAACGCCTCGACACGCTTCTGGAATGTCAGCGGCATCACCCTCACCGGTGGTCTGACGGGCGGGATTCAAGTGAAGAGCGAGTCGTTGCAGACATTGATGGCCGGCGGTATCGCTTTCGAAACCCCGCAAGCCAAGGCGCCGCTGCAGAAGCGTATTCCACGCTTCCGTCTGTTCGCCAACCATGACGAGGCCAACCAGAAAGGCACGCTGGTGACGATCAAGGTCGACCGCGCCGATGGTTTGCGCCCGGGCACACCGATTCGTTTCAAAGGCCTGGATGTCGGCAAGATTGAAGACGTCGATCTGACCGACGATCTGCAAGCTGTGATGATTACTGCGCGGATCACTGAAGTGCCGGAGAAGATTGCCCGGGTCGGCAGTCAGTTCTGGGTGGTCAAGCCGGAGTTGGGACTGATCAAGACCCAGAATCTGGAAACCCTGGTCACCGGGCAGTACGTGGAAGTGCAGCCGGCGGCGAAAAATCTTGGCCCGCAGAAGAACTTCGTCGCGCTGGCCAGTCCGCCGGAGGTGGTCAAGCAAGAGGCCGGTTTGAGTCTGGTGTTGAGTGCCGCCCGTCGTGGCTCGCTGAAACCGGGCGTACCCGTGACCTACCGGGAAATCACCGTGGGCAAGGTCACCGGTTATGAACTGGGCCAGACGGCCGACCGGGTGTTGGTGCACATTCTGATCGAGCCGAAATACGCGCCGTTGGTGCGCAGCGGTAGCCGATTCTGGAACACCAGCGGCGTTGGTTTCGACATCGGCTTGTTCAATGGTCTGACAGTGCGTACAGAGTCGCTGGAGACGGCGATTCAGGGGGGCATCGCTTTCGCTACCCCGGACGGTGAACGGATGGGCAACCCGGCGCGTGCGGAACAGACGTTCCCGCTGTTCGACAAGTTCGAGGATGAGTGGCTGACCTGGGCGCCGAAGATTTCGCTCGGTAAATAACCCGTCATTGATGTGGCGTCTGCAAAGACGCCTTCGCGAGCAGGCTCGCTCCCACAGTGGATGGGTGGTGTACACAAAATCAAGTTCGACGCTAATCCCTGTGGGAGCGAGCCTGCTCGCGAAGAGGCCTCAAAGCTCAGCACAAACCCAAAGCCATAAAAAAAGGGCCGCGATCCCAACAGATCGCGGCCCTTTTTGGTTTTCAGCTAAAGCAGATCAAACTTCATCCAGCTCCGGCTCATCGGCTTGCACGTTGACGGTGGCCTTCACCACATCATGCCGGCGGATGTACTTCCAGTCCGCCTCATCGATGTAGATCCCCGCCGGGCCGCTGCCGCCTTCCAGGTCGATGGCGACACTGGCGCAGACCTGCGGCTTCACACTCGCCAGAATCGGCACAAAGCCCAATTGCAGGCTGGTTTCCAGCAGAGCGGCCTGGTTCTTCTCGTCGATGTCTGCGGCCTCGTCGAGGTAGTACGGCAGGCGCACGCGACCAGCGAGGTCGCGATCCATCAGGTGCAGCAACAAGTACATGTTGGTCAGCGCCTTGATGGTCATGGTGGTGCCGTTGGACGCCGCGCCGTCGATGTCGGTGTGAATCACCGGCTGACCGTTGACCTTGGTGATCTCGAACGCCAGTTCGAACAAGTCCTTGAGGCCGAGCTGGTTGTGGTTCGCCGCCACCAGCCGTGCCAGGTATTCCTTGGCCTCTTCGTTCTTGTTGTCCTGTTCGGCGCTCTGGCTCAGATCGAACACCGACAGGGTTTCGCCTTCTTCGTACTGACCGGCGCTGTGGATGATCTGGTCGATATGCTTGAGTGCTTCCTTGTTCGGCGCGAGGACGATACGGAAGCTCTGCAGGTTGGAGACCTGACGCTTGTTGATCTCGCGGTTGAACAGCGCCAGTTGATGCTCGAGGCTGTCGTAGTCGCTGCGAATGTTGCGCAAGGTCCGGGCGATGTCGGTGACCGCCGCACGCCGCGCCTTGCCCAACGTCAGGGCTTCGTCGGTGCGGTGCGCGTAAGCGTTGATCAGCAACGACAGACGGCGTTCCATGTCGTCTTCGCTGTCGAACTTGGCCACGCCTTTGAGGCGCACCTGCGCGTACAGCGCTTCGATCTGCCCGTCGGCGCGCAGCAGGCCCTGCCAGCTGTCCTGATAGTCGTTGAGCAGCGGCAGCAGGTTGTCCATCGAATCGTCGACCGGATCCATGAACGGCGTACCGAACGGCAGGTCCGCCGGCAGCAGCTGACGGCGGCGCAGGGCGTCGTCGAGGGTGCGCTGTTTGGCTTCCATGTCGGCGATCTGCCGGCCAACCAGTTGCAGCTTGGCCGACAGTTGCTGGACGCGTTCGGTGAACGCATCGCTGGAGCGCTTGAGTTCGTCCTGCGCGGCTTCCATCTGCGCCAGTTGCTCAAGCTTGTCGCCTTCTTCGGCGCTCAGCGTTTGAGTGCGACGGAAATCTTCCAGGGCTTTCTGCGCATCCAGCACTTGCTGGTACAGCGCTTCGGTCTGGGTCTTGCTCGCGGCGCGGTCGGCGGCCACGGCTTGCTGGGTCTTGAGCTGCTTGAGCTCTTTTTCCAGACGTTCTTTCTGGTCACGCAGCGCGGCGCGGTCGGCCAGCGCTTGCAGAGCCGGCGGCTCGATGTGCGAGATGTCGATCGACAACCCCGGCACTTCGAAGCGCTCGCCCTTGAAGCCATCCAGAATCAGCTCGACCGATTTGACCCACTCGCCATCCTCGTCGAGGGTGATGCCGTGCTCGCCCAGCGGCAGGCTGAACAGCGCGCTGTTGAACAGGCGCATCAGGCGCTCGACGTCCTGCTGCGAGAACTCCTCACGCAGACGCGCATAGCTGTTGTTGTCGGCGTGATCGAGTTGCTGCTTCACCGACTTAAGGCGTTTTTCCAGATCGCGCAGACGCTCTTCCAGATCTTCGGCGCTGAACTGCCGGGACTGTGCCAGCGCACCGGCCAATTCGTCGTGGGCGTCCTTGGCCGCGAGTAGCTGTTGCTCCAGCACTTTGACGTCATCGACCAGCGCAAAGCGGTTCTTCAGCACCGACAACTCGCCGAGCCAGCGCTGAATGCCGGAGATTTCCCGCTCCAGACGCATCAGCTCCTGGGTGCCGCCACGCTGGTCGTTTTGCAGGTCGTCCTGCTCGCGACGGTAGTGTTCGG
Organism: Pseudomonas sp. IT-P260; assembly: GCF_949768395.1. Taxonomy (NCBI): domain Bacteria; kingdom Pseudomonadati; phylum Pseudomonadota; class Gammaproteobacteria; order Pseudomonadales; family Pseudomonadaceae; genus Pseudomonas; species Pseudomonas sp. IT-P260. The sequence goes on along the minus strand of NZ_CATKPO010000008.1, from coordinate 83,678 downwards.
CCTGAATCGTCAGTTCTTCCTTGCGTGCATTGGCGTAGTCCGACCAGGTGCCGAGCAACGAGTCGAGCAGCGGCGACAGGCGATGCAGTTTGCCGCGCAGCACGTCGCGCTGTTTTACGCCGTTGGCCAAGGCTTCGACCAGTGGGCCGGCGGCGACCAGCGAGTTGTAGTCCTGTTCCATGCGGCGCACGTCGCGGAAGGCTTCTTCGCACGCAGCAATGTAATCGACGCTGCCGGAACGCAGGCTGTGCTCGAAGGCATCGAGGAACAGTTGCTTCAACTTGGCCGCAGTGATTTCGCGCATGTGCAGCAGGTTGATGAACAACGCGCGGAAGGTCTTCAGGCTCTGCTCGCTGGTGGAGCGCAGCGGAATCAGCGTCAGGTCCAGCGGGATCGAGGTGTGCCCGCCCACCAGCAGACGACGCAATTCATCAGGCTTGAGTTCGTAGGCTTTCAGGCCTTCTTTCTCAAGGTTGCTGAACAGCTCTTTCTGCCGCAGGCAGGTGTCGTTTTTCTGGTAATGCGCCAGGTCGAGCTTGCCGGCGTAAGCGAAGAACTGGTGACCGAAACCACCGCCCGGGCCGCGACCAACCACACCGATCACGTGCGAGCCGTGAGGCAGATTGACTTCGACGAGGATGTAACTGGTGTCGGAAGCAAAGTAGAAGCGCCGCGATTGTTCCAGACTGTACTTGCCGAAACTCATGTCCGACATGCGCGCCAGAATCGGAAACTGCAAGGCGTTGATCGAGGCGGATTTGCCGAGGTTGTTCGCGCCGTAAACCGATAGCGGTTCTTCCAGCGGAAACAGGCCGAGGCTGTAGCCGGCGGTGTTCAAAAGGGCAAAGCGGCGAATGCCGTAGCGTTCCTGGCTCATGCGTCGGACTCCTGTTCTTCGGCAATGGCGCGGGCCAGTGCGTCTTCTTCGCTTTCTTCCTCAAACTCGCTGAGATCGAGCGGATCGTCGGTCTCGAGGAATCTGGCTTCAGCCTCTTCGTCGATCAGCACCGGTGCCGGCAGTGGCAGAACGCTGTGCACGCTGGCTGCCAGATCGCGGTCTTGCTGCACCGACAGGCACACGTCGAGGAAACGGTGCATCGGCGGCAGGAAGCGGTACACGCCGTTTTCTTCGCTGGCGAAACCGAGCTGGGTCATGCGGCGCATGATTTTTTCTTCGAGCTCTTCAACGGTCTGCACTTCGGCCTGGATGAACAGGTCGCGGTATTTGTCCAGCAACGACGGCAGCTCTTCACGGCCAAGACTGCCGCCGTCGAGCACGGCGATCGGGTCGCGGCCCTGATCGGCCAGATGCTCGACGAGGATGAAAGTGAACAGCGCCAGGCGCTGGGCAGTCTTGTTCACCGCCGCAGCGGCCATGTCCGGCACGAAGTAGTAGAAGCCACGGGTGTCGCAGACCAGCTCGAACCCCAGCGCCTTGAACAGCGTGCGGTATTGATCCTGGAAGTTCGACAGTTGCGCGTACAGCTCCGGGTCGCGGCGGCTGACGTGGTAGCCCTTGAACAGCTCGCGGAAGATCGGCGCCAGTTGGGACAGTTCGGATAGATCAAGATGCATTGGGGATGCTCGCAGAATCCTCGGCGGCGGCAGGGTCGCGGGCCGAGAGCAGGGCGAAGGAGCGCAGGCTGACCTGATGCTCGTGAGTGTGGTATTCGCGGCGTTCCAGACGCTCGCGGGTGAAGCGTTTTTCCCGCGACAGGCGCGAGAACCAGTAGAGCAATTCGTCGGTGGCGCCGTCCGGTTCCTGTTCCAGCAGCCAGGTCATCAGATCCGGCATTGGCAGGGACTCTTCGCAACGCTCGACCATCTCGCGCACGGTGCGCGGTGCTCGCGGCGCATCGCCGGATTTCTGGGTCTTGTGCGCCTTGGGGAACCGCGCCGGTTTCGGCTCGAAACGCGCCAGGGCGTAGACGTAGGCCTCGACCTGACTGGCGCTGCCGAGGAAGGTGCTTTGCGGCCGGGTGAACAGCGGCATCGCCGCTTGCGGCACGGCGTCGATGCCTTTGCGGCGGATCGCCGCCAGCGCCAGCGCGGCACCACGGGTCACGGCGTTGTGCCGGCGCGCCTCTTCACGCAGCGGCAGCAGCAGTTCGCGGGCGTGGCGCAGGGTCAACTGGGCACTGGTCTGCATTTCGAGGATGCGCGCGTGGGTGCGCAGCAGCATGTCGTCATCGACCAGATGGCCGAGGCGCTGCTGTTCGCTGAGCATTTTCAGCAGCACGGTTTCGACCTTGCGCACGCCTTGCTCGAAGGCACCGTCGGCGTTCACCAGATCGATCATCGGCTCGACGTATTCGTCCCAGGTCGCCAGGACTTCGGCGTAACGCTGACGCAGCGGAATCTGCCGGTCGCTGGTCTTGGCCCGTTCGGCGACGGCCACCAGCGCCTGTTCGTCGTTGTCGAGTTTCTTCAGCACGTCGCGTACGCGCATGTCGAGCAAACGCAGCTGACGGGCGAGGTCGTTGCCGTCGCGCACGTCGAACGCGTCCTGAATGTAGCCGGCCAGCCGTTCGAGGTGGCGCAGATAGGCTTCGATTTCCAGGCACAGGCCCAGCCGATGTTCCCGGCGCAGGTAGGCAAGGAAGTCGTGAATTTGCGCGTTGAGCTCGAAACGGTTCGGGCTTTTCGCCACGGGTACCAGAATGTCGAGGCGAATCCACACGTCGAGCAGGCTGGTGATGTCCTGCGGCGTGCTGTCCAGTTGTTGGGCGGCCAGTTGCGTGCGCAGTTCGTTGAGGCTCAGGGTGCCTTGGTCGAAGTGCTCGCACAGTGGCTCAAGAAGTGCCCAGTGTTCAGCGAGGGCGCGCAAGACGCGCTTGGGTTCGATCATCGGAATGGCCGGCTGGTTGGCGATTAAAAGCCGCGATTGTACTGCATCAGGAGGGATGCGATTCACTCTCGGGACGGGCTGTCGCATTTTCTAAGGGAGCGAGCCCAGGTAAAGGCTATCGATCAACAGCAAGCGATCTTGAACGAAGGGCGGTAGAATCAGCCCACTTTCAGTTATCCACAAGTGGCCGACCCTTTGCTAATCGAGTCCCGCCGCCGCGCCTATTTGAACGCCATGCAGGTGGTCGACTGGCTGCCGCGCACCGAATTGCCTTTCGCCGCCCCGTCGCGGCCCGAGCTGCTGGACATGCCCGAGCCTGAGCCAGAGGTGGCGGTGATGCCGGTTGTGCAGGCCGAAGCTCCGGCGCAGCCTGCCGCCCGTCCGGTCGAACGGCCGAAGATCGAAGTGCCGCGCCCGTCGCTCGCCAGTACGCGCAATGGCGCCAAACCGGTGGAAGAGGTCGAAGAGGCGCCAGTTGTCGCCAGACCCGCGCCGGTGCCGCCCCCGCGTTTCGCCCTGCAATTGCTGCGTGCCGGGGCTTGCCTGCTGCTGGTCGAGTTACCCACAGGCGAGGCGTTCCAGAGCCGCGATCCAGCTTATCTGCTGCTTAAAGACATGCTTCGCGCCGCCGGTCTGCCGGATGCGCCACAAATTGTCGGCGAGCCGGTGCGCTGGCCTTGGCTGAACCGCGGAACCATGGATCAGGGCCCGGAAGCGGCACGCGACTTCGTTCAGGGTTTCCTCTCGGTACAGATGGAAGCGGCACCTTGCGCCTGCCTGTGGTTGATTGGCCTGCCGGCGGTGCGCTTTGCCGGTGAAGCGGACGCTGAAGCGTTCAACAGTGAGTTGCAGATCGAAGGCCTGGGCCTGGCCTGGGCCATTCCCGGTCTGGAATTGTTAATGGAAGAGCCACAGCGCAAAGCCGCTGTGTGGCAAGCCATGCGTCGGCTGATGGCGCGCTGGAAACCATCGAATGAGTGAAGCTGTATCGTTCCGCCCGATGACCGAGGCGGACCTGGACGCGGTATTGAAGATCGAATACGCGGCGTACAGCCATCCCTGGACGCGCGGGATTTTTCTCGACGGGCTGGGCAAATACCAGATCTGGCTGATGTTCGAAGGCCAGCAGCAAGTCGGCCACGGCGTGGTGCAGATCATTCTTGATGAGGCGCACCTGCTCAACATCACGGTCAAACCGGAGAATCAGGGGCGAGGGCTGGGGCTGACGTTGCTGGAGCATCTGATGTCGATTGCCTACAAGGCTGACGCTCGGGAATGCTTTCTGGAAGTGCGTGACAGCAATACCGCGGCGTTCAAGCTGTATGAGCGCTATGGCTTCAACGAAATTGGCCGGCGCCGGGATTATTATCCGGCGGTGGGCGGGCGCGAAGACGCCGTGGTGATGGCCTGCACGTTGGTCGACTGAATACCTGTAGGCGCTGCCGCAGGCTGCGATCTTTTGATCTTGTTTTCGTAAAATCTAAAGCAAGATCAAAAGATCGCAGCCTGCGGCAGCTCCTACAGTGAGTCGCATCACATCAGGAGCAATCAGCGATTGCCATCCAGCGGATCACGCCGCGCCAGCTCCGCCTCATCCAGACCATTGCCGCCGCCGATATCGCCCTCGTCGACAATGCTCAGGTCCCAATCGGCCTGATTGCCTGCGCCAGCCTCTTCGGCATCGCGCGCACCGTCTTCACGAATCAGCGTTTCCGGGCTCAGATCATCGTCGGTCGGCTCATGGTCCGCCGTCGATGCACCCGTAAACCCGGCCTCACGCACGCGCTCGTTGGGCATCAGTTGTTCGCGTTCTCGCGCCGGGATCTCGTCACCAATCCTGGCGCTGGGTTCGTCTTCATCAAAATCCAGTTCATGCACCGAGCCCATGCGGTCCTCGTTATCATCGATCGGTTCCGGTTGCACCGCATCGTACGGACGTCGTGAATCAGTCATGGCAAATCCTCATACTGTGGGCCTTACTAAGTGGACTCACCGCACACCCAGGAATTCCAACGAAAACACTTGCGACCCTTGCGTGACCCCGACGGGTGGTCGTCTGTCATACCAGCGCATCTTTCTTGAGGCCTTAACCATGCACGACTTACAAGACCTGATTGATAACAACGAGCGCTGGGCTGACGCGATCACCAAGGAAGATCCGGAGTTCTTCGCCAAACTGGCGCGCCAGCAGACCCCGGAATATCTGTGGATCGGCTGCTCCGACGCGCGGGTGCCGGCCAACGAGATCGTCGGCATGCTGCCGGGCGATCTGTTCGTACACCGCAACGTCGCCAACGTCGTGCTGCACACCGACCTCAACTGCCTGTCGGTGATCCAGTACGCGGTCGACGTGCTCAAGGTCAAACACATTCTCGTGACCGGCCACTATGGCTGTGGCGGCGTGCGTGCCTCGATGCAGGATCGCCAGTTCGGCCTGATTGATGGCTGGCTGCGCTCGATCCGTGACCTGTATTACGAAAAACGTGAAGAACTGGCCAAGCTGCCGACCGAGGAAGAACAGGTCGACCGCCTCTGCGAACTGAACGTTATCCAGCAAGTGGCCAATGTCGCCCATACCAGCATCATCCAGAACGCCTGGCATCGCGGGCAGAGCCTGTCGATTCACGGTTGCATCTACGGCATCAAGGACGGTCGCTGGAAAAGCCTGAACACCACCATCAGCGGCTTCGAGCAACTGCCGCCGCAGTACCGTCTGCGCCCGGTCGGAGCGTTGTAACTCAGTCTGGATGTCGCCAGCGCTGCAAAAAGTGCTGGCCCTCGATCGTGGGTGGTTCATCGTAACCGGTGATCCACCCACGGCAGCGCGGCGAGCCGCAAGTACAGGCGAACTGTTGCAGCAAACGGTCTTCGGTGGCCGCGAAGTCGATGGTCAGGCGCTCTCCCGGCTGAATATCGCGCAGCGCCCATAGCCACAGTTCGCTCATGTCGAGGAACGCATTCGGGTCGCAGGCATGTTCGAGCAATCCGCAAAAACGCGGATCGTAGAGATGGATGCCGGCCAGTAGCTGGCGAGTCTGGCGGCAGCGATAGGGCAGCAGTTGCCCGGACACCCGACACATCCGGGTGATCCGCAGGAATGCCCGACGCACCACCACCGACGCGCGGCCATCGTCGTGCTGAACGATTTCGAAGTCCTCGCTGGATGGGAAACCCAGGCGCACGGGCAATCCGGCAAACGGGTAAATGCCGGGTGCGTCGCGGGGGATGTGATGCTGATGGGCCTGATTGTTCATAACGATCCCTGTCGGCAAATGCTGCGACTTCCTTGATCTGACGTCCTGTCAGCGCTGCAACATGTTTGGATCCGATCCTCTCGCGTAAACGCCAAAGCGTCTACTGTCAGATCTGACAGGCGTGATCGGCTGCTTCCCGTGTCAGCATCGACTGACACGGGAAGGCTTTCAGCCCATCAGAGGTGTGGCGCGGGAACGGTGGTGTCCGGCATTTCGCCCTGAAGCTGTTGCAGTTGTGCCTTGATCGGCGTGGTCGAGCACTTGGCGGCAGCCTGGGCCGGGGTCAGGTTGCGGATCGAGGTGTAGAACAGCTCGCAGGTCTTGCCCTTTTGCGTCACTTGCCAGGTTTGCGTACAGCTGCTGAGCAGGGTTTTCGCATCGGTGCCGGGCTTGCTGCCCATCCCGGCCTGCCAGCAGGCCGCGCTCAAGTCCTGGCCCATGACCTTCAAGCCGGCGGCATCGGCTTTTGTTTCATCGCCGTCGTAGCTGGCCGGATCGGCGGCGTACCAGATGTAGCTCGGATGGTTCGAACCCAGCACCGGCACGTTCACCCCCGCACTCGGGCTGATGGTCGCCAGACCCAGTACGGCGACGGTCGGGCCATATTGTTGCTTGATCCAGTTACGCACCGGTGCGCCGAACGCGACCATCGGCAGGGTGGTGCCGGCGCTGGTCTGGCTGAACTGCTTGACCAGCGTGGTCTGATAATCCTTGAAGTAGTCGTAGACACCTTCCAGGTCACTGCCGGCATTGGACGGCGCTGCGATGGGGGCGATGTCGATGATGGTCTGATAGGCCGGCGTCTGGTCGGCCGGGATGCCGTTGGCGCTCAACAGCGTGGCCCAGCGATCCGTGGTGTTCGAGCGCAGGTAATCCTGGGCCTGGGTCAGCGAGTAATCCGGCGGGAAGTGCAGCAGCTCGACGCTCTTGCGGTTTTCCAGGGCCATGCCCAACGGCAGGAACAGGTACCAGCTGTACGCCCATTTGCCATCGGCATTGAGCTTGCTGGCGCCGGTATAGGCCAGATCACCGGCGTCGAGCAGCGCCGACAGCGGCTTGTCGTAGCCTTTTGGTACGCCACTGATCTCAACGTAAATCTGCCCGTTATCGTTCTTTACCAGCACCTTGGCATTGGCGTAACCATCGCGCTGCACGCTCTGGCTCAAATAGTGGGCGACCGTCTGCTCCAGCGACCAGTTGCGATAGCAGATCACGCTGCAGTTGTTGGGGTAGGCAAAAAGGCGAGTGACGCGCTCGGTGCTGCCCAGCTTCAGATCGACATCGGCGTGGGCCGCCGCGCTCAATGTGAGCGCGGCGAGTGTCAGCGCGGCGGGGGTAAATCCTGCGAGTTTGAACATGCTCAGATCCTTTTCAGCGTGGGTTCCCCGGAGTTTGGGGCGCTTCATATTGGATCAGCCGTGTTGCACAGTGAAGCTGTCATTCGCGGATTTTTTCGTCAGCCCGCCGCACTCGGCTCACGCCTGAAAATGCAGGGCGTTGCTCAGATCGCCCATGGGTTTCTGGCCACGGGCAATCATTGCCTCATCGCGCTGCTTGAGGCCGTCCAGTGTTTCCAGTTGGAACACCCGGGTGATCAGGCGCAGGATCGACGCCGTGTCGTAGACCGTGTGATCCACCGTGCCTTTGCGGGCGAACGGCGACACCACCAGCGCCGGCACCCGTGATCCCGGCCCCCAGCGATCGCCCTTGGGCGGTGCCACGTGGTCCCACCAGCCGCCGTTTTCATCGACGGTGACAATCACCACCATGTTTTTCCATTGCGGACTCTCGCGCAGCACTTTGAGGGCGCGGACGATGTGTCGGTCACCGGAGGCCACGTCGGCATATCCAGCGTGCATATTCAGATTGCCTTGTGGTTTGTAGAACGTGACCGCTGGCAACTTGCCGGCCTCGGCGTCGGCGAAGAATTTGTTGGTGCTTGACTCATCCCCCAGCCCGGCATCGCGCAGGCGTTTGCTGCGCTCCTGCGGGTTTTCCGGGCCTTGTTGTTGGAAATAGTTGAACGGCTGGTGGTGATATTGAAAGTTGGGGATCTTCGGAATCCCGCCGGAATCCTTGTATTGATCCAGCGTCGCTTGCCACGCGCCGGCGTACCAGGCCCAATCGACATTCTTCTTCGACAGCTTGTCGCCGATGTGCTCGTGGGTCTGCGGCACCAGCACGTTGGGCAGATCCGGTTTGGAATACGCCGGACGCTCCGGGTCGCGAATCCATGTTGGCCAGTACGGCGGGGCAAGGGTGTTGACACCGTAGCCGTCCGGCGTGAGCGCACTCGGGCCGAACTGCGGCGGGCCGCTCATGGCGCTGGCCGGCGATGCCTCCAGCGGCTTGAGGCGCGGATCGGTCGGGTCGGCGCTTTGCAGCGCGGCGATCTGCGACTTGGCGACCGAATTGGCCGCGTCCGGATAGAACGGCGCGGTGGCGCTGATCAGGTATTGGTGGTTGAGGAACGAGCCACCGAACGCGCCCTGGAAGAAGTTATCGCACAGCACGAATTCCTGAGCCACGTCCCACAGACGCAGGGAATAACGGCTCTGAGCGTAATGGCCCATGGTCAGCCCGCCGGAATCGGCCCAGGCAACAAAGCCATCGTTCTTGCCGCCGTTGATCTGCATCTGGTTCTGATAGAACACGTGCCACAAATCGCGGGTGACCAAGCCAAACGGCAAATCTTCGCCGTTCGGGCCTTTGAGGGCGAACGGTGCGTTGGGCAGGTTTTCCTGAAACTGCGTGGCGGCGGGGTAGGTCACGCCATCGAGGGTTTGCGGGCCGATCTGCAACACGCCGCCCCAGACGGGAGGCAGCGTCTGCAACAGGCTGCCGTCGCGATCACGTTGCTGGTAATCGGCAGGTTTGAGCGCAGACAGCGGCTTCTCGACACCGGGGAAATCACCGAACAGGTTGTTGAAGCTGCGGTTTTCGGCGTAGATCACCACCACGGTTTTCACTTGATCGCGCAGGGCCTTGTCTAGCTCGGCTGACGTCAGCGGGCGCTCGGCCGGTTTGCCCGGCGGGTTGCTGGCGTTACCGCAACCGGCCAACGTCGCGCCCACACCGAGGACGGCAACTCCACCGAGGAAGCGGCGGCGACTGGTGTCGGTGGGGGTGTCGGATTCAGGTGCGTCAGTGCTGTCTGTTTCGTCTTTCATCTGTCAGCCCGTTTTGCTTAATTGTTTCAGTTTGTTTCGGGCGGACGCTAGCAAGGGAATATGACGGTTGGGTTACAGCTTAAAGTTGCTGTGAAACAAAGGTGGGAGCCAGTCTGCTGGCTCCCACGCGGGAATGACTTGGCCTGTCAGATCAGATTTATGGCATCACCGGCGGCGTATACGCCAATGTCGTCCCCAGCACCCACAGCAGGAACAGCACCAGCGGCGTGTGCACCAGCAATTGCACGAACGAGAAGCCGATCAGGTCCCGCGCCTTCAAGCCGAGCACGCCCAGCAGTGGCAGCATGTAGAACGGGTTGATCAGGTTCGGCAGCGCTTCGGCGGCGTTGTAGATCTGCACCGCCCAGCCGAGGTGGTATTGCAGATCGTTGGCCACTTGCATCACGTACGGCGCTTCGATGATCCACTTGCCGCCGCCGGACGGGATGAAGAAACCGAGAATCGCCGAGTACACGCCCATCAACAGCGCGTAGGTGTCGTGGGACGCGATGCTGACGAAGAAGGTCGAGATGTGATGCGCCAGCGTCTGCGCATCGGCACCTTTGACCGTGGTCAGCAGCGCAGCAATCGAGCCGTACAGCGGGAACTGGATCAGCACGCCAGTGGTGGTCGGCACCGCGCGGGCCACTGCATCGAGGAAGCTGCGCGGGCGCCAGTGCAGCAGCGCGCCGAGCATGATGAACAGGAAGTTATAGGTGTTGAGCCCGGAAATCGCGGTGATCGCCGGTTTGCTCGAGAACTCGTGGAACAGCCAGCCGGCCGCCAGCAATACCAGCAGAATGATCAGCAGCGGACTGTGCTCCAGCCATTCGCCGGGCCGGGTGCGCGGTTGCAGCGGTGGCAGATTGAACGCCGGGTCGATGCCGCAATCCTTGGCGTCGCGCGCAGAGTTCGGGCCGGGCGCGGTAGCGTAAGCGACGATGATCGAAATCACGATCAATGCCAGCAGCATGGCGCCGGATTGCCAGAGGAAGATGGTCTGCGTGAACGGAATCACCCCGGTGATCGACAGGATCGCCGGCGGCAGGCTGGCCGGGTTGGCCTGCAACTGCGCCGCCGATGATGACAGGCCCAGGGCCCAGACCGCGCCGAGGCCCAGATACGCCGCCGCACCGGCCGCGCGGTAATCCATTTTCAGATCGGTGCGGCGGGCGAGGGCGCGCACCAGCAAACCGCCGAACACCAGCGACAGACCCCAGTTCAACAGCGAGGCGACCATCGAGATCAGCGCGACCCAGGCCACGGCGGAGCGGCCGTTTTTCGGGATGCGCGCCAGTTTGTCGATCAGTTTGACCGCCGGCGGCGAACTGGCGACCACGTAGCCGCCAATCACCACGAAGGCCATTTGCATGGTGAACGGAATCAGGCTCCAGAACCCGTCACCGAAGGCCATCGCGGCATCGGTGGGTTTCGCGCCCATGGCCAGCGTGGCCAGCGCGACAATGATCACGGCCAACGCGGCGAACACCCAGGAGTCGGGAAACCAGCGTTCGGCAAAGTTTGAACAGCGCAAGGCAAAGCGCGCGGAGCGGCTATCTTCGATATCAACGGCCACAGGGAGTACCTCGGATTTTTATGGTTATTGTGGGTCTGCAGGAACGGTCGCCCATCCCGACAACACAGAGGTCCCTGTGGGAGCGAGCCTGCTCGCGAAGAGGTCGGCACATTCAACATCGAAGTTGGCTGGGCTGACGCCTTCGCGAGCAGGCTCGCTCCCACACGGGGTCACTCCGGTCAGTCGGCGTTGACCTGGTTCCTCCGGACAGGCTTAAACAGTAAATCAACCGCCGCCATTTTGTGAGCAGGTTCTGCCAAACCGTGACTATGGTCTAACGGGTTGTCCCGAGGCGGATTTGCGTAGACCATGAGCGCCTTGGTTTTTTGCCTGCCAGAGTGCTTTGCCATGACTGCCCAATCCCCAGCCCGACCGGCGCCGTTCAGCCGTTCCGATTACAAGACCCTCGGCCTTGCGGCACTTGGTGGGGCGCTGGAGATCTACGATTTCATCATTTTCGTGTTCTTCGCCCTGACCCTCAGCCAGTTGTTCTTCCCGCCGGAAATGCCCGAATGGCTGCGGCTGCTGCAAAGCTTCGGGATCTTCGTCACCGGGTATCTGGCGCGTCCGCTGGGCGGGATCCTGATGGCGCATTTCGCCGATCGCCTGGGCCGGAAAAAGGTCTTCAGCCTGAGCATCCTGATGATGGCGCTGCCGTGCCTGCTGATCGGGATCATGCCGACTTATGCCCAGATCGGTTATTTCGCGCCGCTGCTGTTGCTGGCGCTGCGCATCCTGCAAGGCGCAGCGGTTGGAGGGGAGGTGCCGAGTGCCTGGGTGTTCGTCGCCGAGCACGCGCCTGCCGGACATCGCGGTTACGCGCTGGGCTTTTTGCAGGCCGGGCTGACCTTCGGTTATTTGATTGGTGCGTTGACCGCGACTTTCCTTGCACACGTGTTCAGCCCGGCGGAAATCCTTGATTACGCCTGGCGTTATCCGTTCCTGCTCGGTGGCGTGTTCGGCGTGATCGGTGTGTACCTGCGCCGTTGGTTGAGCGAAACCCCGGTGTTCATGGCCATGGAGGCGCAGCGTGAAGCGCGGGTCGAACTGCCGCTGCGTACGGTGCTGCGCGAGCATCGACTGGCGATGTTGCCGGCCATGCTGCTGACCTGCGTGCTGACCTCGGCAGTGGTGGTGTTCGTGGTCATTACGCCGACCATGATGCAGAAAACCTTCGGCATGACCGCCAGCCATACCTTCGCCCTCAGTGCGCTGGGCATTGTCTTCCTCAACATCGGCTGTGTGATCGCCGGGCTGCTGGTCGATCGTCTGGGGGCCTGGCGTACCGTCATGCTCTATAGCCTGCTGCTGCCCTTGGGAATCGGCGTGCTTTACAGCTGCTTGATCATGGGCAGTCACTGGATCGGGCTGGCATACGCCATCGCCGGCCTGGCCTGCGGTGTGGTGGGGGCGGTGCCGTCGGTGATGGTCGGGTTGTTCCCGGCGCGAATTCGCGTATCGGGCATCTCCTTCACCTACAACATTGCCTACGCCGCGTGGGCGAGCATCACACCGCTGTTGCTGATCGGTCTGATGCCGTGGAGCCCGTGGATCTGCGTGATGTTCTGTGCGGTGATGGGCGTGGTGGGGCTGTTGAGTGCGCTGTATTTTGGCTCGCGAATGCCGCGTACAGGGCAATGCCAAGTGGCCGGAACTGTCTGATCGCACGCCCGTGAACTATTTTTGACCGACGGGTCTCAAGCGCTCTTCAGAAAAGAAATTCAAGGCCGATGGCTAGTCTGCATCCCGCTTTCTTTCCATCGGTATCTGCCCATGTTCAACAAACACCTCAAGCAAGAGCTGGCCACTCTTCGTGAAGAACTCTCCAGCCTGCTGCAGGTGAAGGAAAGCCTGGAAAGCGAGATGCTGGTGCTGACCCTGGAACCCGATGGCCGGATTCAGTCGGTCAACCAGAACTTCCTCGGCGAAATGCTCTACAAGAGCCAGGATCTGGTGGGGCGCGCCATTGAAGACATCGTTCCGGCGCACGTGAAGGCCGATGACTTTCACCATCGTTTCAAGGCCGCCCTGACCCGTGGCGAACATTTCGCTGGTGCAGTGCGCCTGCTGCGCGGTAATGGCGAAGAAGCCTGGCTGCGCTCCATCGTGCAGCCGGTGCGTGCTTCGGACGGGCGGATCAAGCATTTCTCGATCTTCTCCAGCGACCTGACCCGCACCATCGAAGCCTCACGCGAACACGAAAACCTGATCGGCGCTCTGGTGCGTTCGACAGCGGTGATCGAATTCGACCTCAACGGCAACGTGCTCAATGCCAACGAGCGTTTTCTGCAGGGCATGGGTTACAGCCTGGCGCAGATCAAAGGCAAACATCACCGGATGTTCTGCACGCCTGAGGAGTACAACAGCACCGAGTACCAGAATTTCTGGCGTCGCCTGAACAATGGCGAATTTGTCGCCGACCGTTTCAAACGGGTCGACAGTCACGGTCGTACGGTTTGGCTGGAGGCGTCCTACAACCCGGTGGTCGATGCCAACAACAAACTGTACAAAGTAGTGAAATTCGCCACGGTGATCACCGATCAGGTCAACCGTGAACAAGCGGTTGCCGACGCGGCCAGCATTGCCTACAGCACTTCGCAGCAAACCGACAGCACCGCGCAACGTGGCACCACGGTGGTCACCGAGGCGGTGAATGTGATGCGTGATCTGTCACGCCACATGCAGGCGGCCGGTGAGGGCATCGAGGCACTGAACGAGCAATCGCAGGTGATCGGGACTATCGTCAAAACCATCAGCGGCATTGCCGAGCAAACCAACCTGCTGGCGCTCAACGCGGCCATCGAAGCGGCCCGCGCCGGCGAGCAGGGCCGGGGCTTTGCGGTGGTGGCCGACGAAGTCCGACAACTGGCTTCGCGCACCAGTCAGGCGACCGAAGAGATCGTCGGCGTGGTGCGGCAGAACCAGGAGATGGCGCGAAACGCCGTGGCCCTGATGACCGATGGCAAGCTGCAGGCTGAACAAGGCCTGGCGCTGGCGGCGGAGGCGGGCACGGTGATCGTCGAGATTCAGGACGGCGCGCAGAAAGTGGTGGATGCGGTCGGGCAGTTTGCCAATCAACTCTCTAACTGATTCCCCCGCCAATACCTGTAGGAGCTGCCGAGTGCAACGAGGCTGCGATCTTTTGATGTGATTTCAAGGATCAACATCAAGATCAAAAGATCGCAGCGTGCCGCAGCTCCTACAGGTTTTCACCAGCAGCTGGCGCTACAATCTGTTCCTTTTCCCCGGAGCAGATCCCCATGAGCGCCTCCCACCGCCGCCCGGTGCCCCTGAACAAAGCCTACCGTCTGCTCAATCACGGGCCGACCGTGCTGGTCAGCGCGGCCCATGACGGCCAGCGCAACATCATGGCCGCCGCCTGGGCAATGCCACTGGATTTCGAACCGCCGAAAGTGGCCGTCGTCCTCGACAAGTCCACCTGGACCCGGCAGTTGCTCGAAGCGTCCGGCACTTTTGTGCTCAACGTGCCGTGTGTCAATCAGGCTGACATTGTGCAAACTGTCGGCAATACCTCGGGGCTGGAGATCCAGCAGAGTCAGGGGCAGGACAAGTTTCAGGCTTACGGCCTGCAAACCTTTACCGGTGAAACCTTCGAAGCGCCGTTGCTTGAAGGCTGCGTGGCCTGGCTCGAATGCCGCTTGCTGCCCGAACCGCGCAATCACGAACAATATGACCTGTTCCTCGCCGAAGTCATCGCCGCTCAGGCCGATGAACGTGTTTTCAGCGACGGCCGCTGGCACTTCGACGGGCACGACGGCTTGCGTACGCTGCACCACGTGGCCGGCGGGCATTTCCTGACGATTGGCGATGCGGTGGACGGTAAAATCCTGTCGGTTTGATTCGCGAGCCTTTTGCGGCAGAGGAGCACAATTTAAAAGGCACAAAAAAGGCTTACCTCGCAGTAAGCCTTTTGTTTTTTCCTGCGTAATCTCAATCCCCCAACGCTTCCCCTTCACGCCGCGGATCCGCGCCACCCTCCAACGACGCTTTACCCTGCGCATCCTTGACCCGCACGATCGCCTGCGTGCCGCTGGTCATGTCGATTTCATTCACAACCTGTCCCTTGTCCTTCAACGCCTGAATCAGTGCCGGGCTGAACTGGCCCTGTTCCAGTTCGGTCGGGCCATTGCGGCTGCCGAAGTTGGGCAGGCTGATGGCGCTTTGCGGGTCGAGGTTCCAGTCGAGCAGGCCGACGGTGGTCTTGGCCACGTATTCGATGATCTGCGAGCCGCCCGGCGAGCCGACGCTGGCGAGGAATTCGCCGCTGTTGCGGTCAAAGATCAGCGTCGGCGCCATCGACGAGCGTGGGCGTTTGCCGGGTTCGACGCGGTTGGCGACTTTCTGCCCGTTCTCTTCGGGGATGAACGAGAAGTCGGTCATCTGGTTGTTCAGCAAAAAGCCCTGCACCATCAGGTGCGAGCCGAATGCCGCTTCGATGGTGGTGGTCATCGATACCGCGCCACCGAGGTCATCCACCGCCACCACTTGCGAGGTGGAGATACGCAGCGGTGAGCGATCCGGCGCGTAGGCCACCTGTACGCCCGGCGGTGTGCCGGGTTTGGCGCTGCCCATGCTGCGTTCGCCGATCAGGCTGGCGCGGCTGGCCAGATAGCCCGGATCCACCAGGCCTTTGACCGGCACCGGGACGAAGTCGGTGTCGGCGATGTATTGCGCGCGATCGGCGTAGGCCAGGCGCTCGGCTTCGGCGATCAGGTGCACGGCTTGAGGATCGGGTTCGATACCGGCCGGTTTGTTGGTTTTCACGGGTTTGAGCGGCGTCAGCGACAGGCGTGGATCGCGGCTTTCCAGCGCTTGCAGGGTGCCGAGAATCTGCGCCACGGCGATCCCGCCCGACGACGGCGGCGGCATGCCGCAGACCTGCCAGCGTTTATAGTCGGTGCACAGCGGAGCGCGCTCTTTTGCCTTGTAGCCTTGCAAATCATTCAGCGACAAGCTGCCGGGGTTGGCGTGGCCCTGCACCTTGGCGACGATCTCTTCGGCGATCGGTCCTTTGTACAGCGCGTCCGGACCTTCGTGGGCGATGCGTTTGAGCACGGCGGCCAGCGCCGGATTCTGCAGGCGCGTGCCGACGGCTTTGACGCTGCCGTCGCGGTTGAGGAAGTAGGCCGCCATATCCGGCGATTTACCGATCACCGGGTCGGACTCCAAGAGTGAATGCAGGCGCGGCGAAATCGCGAAGCCCAGCTCGGCGAGTTTGATCGCCGGTTCGAACAGCGTGGCCCACGGCAGCCGACCGTGTTGCTTGTGCGCCATCTCCAGTGCACGCAATACGCCCGGCGTGCCCACCGAGCGCCCACCGATCTGTGCCTGCGGGAACGGCATCGGTTTGCCGTCGGCCTGCAGGAACAGCTTCTCGGTGGCACCCGCCGGTGCGGTTTCGCGACCGTCGTAGGTACGCACCTGTTTGCCGTCCCACAACACGATCATCGCGCCGCCACCGATCCCGGAGGATTGCGGCTCGACCAGGGTCAGCACTGCTTGCATGGCAATCGCTGCATCAATCGCCGAACCACCCTTGCGCAACATCTCGCGACCGGCCTCGGCGGCCAGCGGGTTGGCGGCTGCGGCCATGTGTTGACGGGCGTGGCGAGTCTGCAGATCGGTGCGGTAACCGGAAGCGGCTTCCGGTGCCAGCGGCAAGGTCGAGGAGGGCGGGGCGTTGCACGCGGTGAGGGTCAGGGCGCTAATGATCAGCGTCAGGGCAGGCAGGCGAAAGCGGCTCAGGGGCAGGGCTGGAAACACGTGGGGCTCTCCGTCCGTGGGGTGAAAGGTCTGACGGACTTTATCGACCGGCCGGTCGCGACGCAAACCGGTGGGCATTTTTGTCTTTCTTTTCTGGGCGGATGTTCGCTAGGGTCAACGTCAAACTCATCGAACTGAAATACGCCCCTGTGGGAGCGAGCCTGCTCGCGAATACGGTGTATCAGCCAGCCTGAATATTGAATGAAAGACCGCTTCGCGAGCAGGCTCGCTCCCACAAGTACAAAACCAACATGAGGCCAGGAATGCACAGCGAGTTTCCCACCGAATCCAGTTACCGTGATCAGCGCGAACAGTTTCTGACCGCCGCCCAAACTGCCGGAGCCACGCTCACCTCGTACGCCCATCCGCGTTGCGGCCCCTTCGGCGAACCCTTGAGCACCGACGTCGCTGTGCTCGGTGATCCGCAGGCCAAACGTCGTTTGGTGGCACTCAGCGGCACTCACGGAGTTGAGGGCTATTACGGTTCGGATTGCCAGATCGACTGGCTGAAGACTTTCGTGCCGGGCTCGCTGCCCAAGGATGTCGCGGTAGTGATGATTCACCTGATCAACCCCTGGGGCACCGCGTGGCTGCGCCGGGTCAACGAAGACAATATCGACCTCAACCGCAATCATCTGGATTTCACCGCCCCGTTGCCGGATAACCGCGCCTACGCCACGTTGCACGAGATCTACGCCTGCACCGATTTGCACGGCCCCGAGCGTAAGCGCACCGATGCCTTGCTCGAAGCGCAGATTGCCGAACACGGCTGGCCGGCGGTGATGTCAATTGTCGAGGGCGGTCAGCATAGCCATCCCGATGGACTGTTCTATGGCGGCCACGCACCGAGCTGGTCGAATCGCACCTTGCATCAGATCATCGACGCGCATTTGACCGGTGCTGAAACCGTGATGTGCTTCGACCTGCACACCGGTGCTGGCGAGTACGGCCATCCGATGTTGCTGACCATCACCCAAGCGCCTTACCCGGCGCTGGCGCAAGCGCAATCGATCTACGGCCCGTGGCTGTACACCTTGCACACCGGCGCACAAACGTTGAGCGAAACCGGTGTCGCGGCGACGGCGACCGGCTACACCTCGCAGGCGTTGCTCAACGCATTACCGGGTGTGCAACTGATGCCGTTCGTGATTGAGTGCGGAACGTATCCGGGGCCGGAGGTGCATCGGCATTTGCGCGATGACCATTGGCTGCACCTGCATGGCAATCCGCTGGATGTGCAGGGGCGGGCGATCAAGTTGAATCTGCTGGAGCAGTTCTATCCGGCCGATCCGGACTGGCGGGCGATGGTCGGGTTGCGTACGCGGCAGATTTGGGCGAAGGGGTTGATGGCCCTGTCGGCAGAGCAGACCTGAATAGGTCGGGCCTGGCATTGTGGCGAGGAGATCAATCCCCTCACCACAGATGAAGGTTTTTTCGAGGCATAAAAAAACGGCCTACCTTTCGGTAAGCCGTTTTTAGTACTTGGTGGCTACACAGGGACTTGAACCCCGGACCCCAGCATTATGAATGCTATGCTCTAACCAACTGAGCTATGTAGCCAAGTGGCGCGCATTATTCCCCTGAAATGGAAAAGCGTCAAGCGTAAATTTAAAAATTTTTTCTACGCTTTCAACCGTTTATCAAAATTACTGGCTCAGCAGGGGCGAAGGGCAGCGTTCGAACCAGCGGCTGGCCTGTTCATAGGCGTGCGCCAGTTGCAGAACCGCGAAGTCCGCCTGATGCCGGCCGATGATCTGCAGCCCCATCGGCAACCCCTGTGCATTGAAGCCGGCCTGGACACTGGCCACCGGGCAACCCGACAGCGTGCCGGGGATGACTACCTCCATCCAGCGGTGATACGTGTCCATGCTCACGCCCTCGATAGACGTCGGCCAAGGCTGGGTTTTATCGAACGGGAAGACCTGTGCACTGGGCAGCAGCAGGTAATCGTAGCGTTCGAACAACCGGGAAATCGCCCGATACCAATCGCTGCGCACCACCGACGCGGCGAACACTTCGCTCGCCGACAGCTTCAGACCGTTTTCCACTTCCCAGCAGGCTTCCGGTTTCAGCAGCTCGCGTTTCTGTGGATCAGCATAAGTTGCGCCCAGCGACCCCGCGACCATCCAGTGCCGCAACGTCCGCCAACTGCTCCACAACCGCTCAGGCGCGAACCCCGGCTGAACGGATTCAACGTGGCAGCCAAGGCTTTCAAAGTCGGCAAAGGTCTTCTCGCACAGCGACAGAACGCCGTTTTCCATCGGCAGATAACCGTTGAAGTCTCCCAGCCAACCCAATCGCGTGCCCTTGAAATCACGCTCCAGCGGCGCGGCAAAGACCTCTCCGGATTCAGCGATGGACAACGGCGCCCGGGCATCGCCCCCAGCCTGCACCGACAGCAGCAACGCCGCGTCGCGCACGCTGCGGGCCATCGGTCCTTCATAGCCAAGTTGATCGAAAAACAGATCGGCACTGTCATCAAACGGCACGCGGCCCTGAGACGGGCGGAAACCAAAGATATTGTTGAACGCCGCCGGGTTGCGCAGCGAACCCATCATGTCGCTGCCATCGGCCACCGGCACCAGATGCATCGCCAGCGCCGCTGCTGCGCCGCCACTGCTGCCACCGGCGGTTTTGCTCGGGTCAAAGGCGCAGCCGGTAGCACCGAACAGCGTGTTATAGCTCTGCGAACCGAGGCCGAATTCCGGGGTGTTGGTCTTGCCGATGATGATCGCGCCGGCAGCCTTGATCCGCTCGACCATGATGCCGTCGCGCTCGGGGATAAAATCCTTGAACAACGGTGAGCCGAGCGTGGTGCGGATGCCTTGGGTCAGCGACAGATCCTTGATCGCGTGGGGCAGGCCGTGCATCCAGCCACGGTATTCACCGCGCGCCAGTTCGGCGTCGCGCGCATCGGCCTGGGCCAGCAGAACATCCGGTGCCTGCAGGCTGATCAACGCGTTGACCTGCGGATTGAAGCGTTCGATATGGGCAAGATAAGTCTGCATCACTTCGCGGCAGGACACCTGGCGCAGGCGGATGCGTTCGGCGAGCTCATGGGCCTGCAGCAGGACCAGTTCGCTGATGTTATTGGAATTCATGACAACGGCGCCTTTCAGACGGCTGGAGAAACGCCCCGGCCGCATGCCGGAGCGGCAGGAATCAACGCATCAGGTTGGTCCAGAGACGGTCAGCGAGGCGAATCGCGCTTTCACCGCAAGTCTTGCTGAACACCACGTGAGTGCCCTCGGGAATGTGCAATTCCGGCGCATCCTTGAGCGCCGCATCGAGGAACGGTTCGACGCCTTTGATCGGGCTCTGGTGTTTGAGGAAGTTCTGGGTCATCGCCGCGTTTTCCGGCTGGCTGAGGAAGGCGATGAACGCCTTGGCATTCGCCGGGTTCTTGCTGCCGGTGGGGATGACCATGTTGTCGACCCAGGCCAGTACGCCTTCTTTCGGGTACAGGTATTTCAGGCTCGGTTTCATCTCGCGGGCGCGCATCGATGAGCCGCCCCAGAACATCGACATGTCGATTTCACCCGAGGCGAGGTTTTCGCGGATCGAGCCGGCCTTGGAGCTGTAAGTCTTTACGAACGGCTTCTGCGCCTTGAGCAGCGTCAGCACCTGTTGCATCTGTTTCGGGTCTTCACTGCACAGCGGAACATTCAGATAGAGGCTGGCCATGTCGACCATCTCGCTGGTCGAGTCGAACATGTTGATCCGTCCCTGCAACTCGGCTGGCGGCTCGTACAACACCTTGTAGCTGTCAGTCGGGCCTTTGTAGCGCGCGGTGTCGAGGACTACGCTGGTGGTGCCCCAGATGAATGGCACCGAGTACGCGCCCTCCGGGTCCCAACTCGGTTTTTTCAGGTTATCCACAACGCTGGCGTAGTACGGCTCTTTGACCGGGTCGAAGCGCTCCAACAGGTTTTCCTTGATCAGGATCGGGATGAACTGGTGCGAAGGAATCGCCACGTCGTAACCGGCGCCGCCCTGTTTCAGTTTGGCCAGCAGGGTCTCGTTGGAGTCGTAGGAATCGACGGTGACTTCGATGCCGGTCTGCTTCTGGAACTTGGCGAGAATCTCCGGCGAGAAGTATCCGCTCCAGCTCACCACATTGAGTTTTTCCGCGGCCTGAACGCTGCCGGTCATCGCCAGCGGCACAGTCAGGAACAACGCAGTGCCGACGCTTTTTATCCACTTGCTCATGCTATTTCCCCACAGTTCTTGGAAGGTTCAGGCGTTCTTTTTGCCCAGCAGGTAAGAGAGGCTCACAAACAGCACCGAGACGCCGAGGATCAGGGTCGACACGGCGTTGACGTCGGGTGTCACGCCCATGCGCAACAGGCCGAAGATGAAGATCGGCAGCGTTGTCGTACCGGCCTGGGCGACCATCATCGAGATCACGAAGTTATCCAGCGAGACGATGAAGGCCAGCATCAGCCCGGAGAAAATTCCCGGCATCAGCAGCGGCAAGGTCACCTTGCGGAAGGTCCGCCACGGGCCGGCATACAGGTCGGCCGAGGCTTGTTCCAGCGACAGGTCCATGTCGTTGAGGCGAGCGCGGATCGGCAGGTAGGCGAACGGAATGCAGAACACCGTATGGGCGATGATCAGGTTGCCGTAGCCCAGCGACAGGCCGATGGTGGAGAACAGCGCCAGCGTCGCCACACCGACGACAATTTCCGGCAGCACCAGCGGCAACATGATCGCGCCCATCGACAATTGCAGGCCCTTGAACTTCGCTCCGCGTGAGGTGCCGAGGGCGGCGAGGGTGGCAATCGCCGTGGCGATCATGCTCGCGCAGACCGCGATCAACAGGCTGTTGCCGGCGGCCTGGCGCAAGGCCTGATTGGCGAACGCGGCGCGATACCAGTCGAGGCTGAAGCCGGTCCACACCGTCGCGGATTGGTTGGCGTTGAACGAGAACACCACCAGCACCACGATCGGCGCGTACAGGTACAGATAAAACAGGAAACTGAAGCCGCCGAAACCGGGGAAGTCCTGCACGCCCAGCCCTTTGCGTTTGAATAGCGCGAGCATTACGCACCTCCTTTGGCGATGCGCTGGCGCTCGGCGCGCAAGGCATACACGGTCAAGACCAGCATCACGGCGGCCATCAGCACCAGCGACAGCGCGGCGCCGAACGGCCAGTTACGTGCATCGCTGAACTGCCGGAAAATCAGGTTGCCGAGCATCATCCGCGTGCCGCCACCGAGCAGTTCCGGGGCGATCATCGCACCCAGGCACGGCACGAACGTGAGGATGGCGCCGGCGAGAATTCCCGGTTTGGCGATCGGCAACACCACTTTGCGCAAGGTGCGCACGCGGCCGGCGTACAGATCCTGCGCCGCTTCGAGCAGGCGGATATCCATCTTTTCCAGCGTGGCGTAGATCGGCAGCACCACGAACGGCGCGTAGGTATAAACCAGCCCCAGCAGCACCGCGCCGTCGGTGTACAACAGCTGCAACGGTTCATGGATGACGCCCATGCCCAGCAGACTGTTGTTTATTACTCCGGTGTTGCGCAGCAGCAGAATCCACGCGTAGGTGCGGATCAGCAGGTTGGCCCAGAACGGCACGGTGATCAGGAAGATCAGCAGGCCACGCCGATGTGCCGGTTGCATTGCCAGCCACACCGCGACCGGGAAGCCGATCAACAGCGTGATGAGTGTGGTCAGCCCGGCAATGCCGACCGAACGCAGGGCGATGATCAGGTAGGAGTCGGCGAACGCCAGGCTGTCGTCCATCTGCCGTTCGAACAGCAACGAGGTATAAGCATCGCTGCTGAAGACTTTGTTGACCCCGCCGTAGGGGTTGGCTTCCATCAGCGAATAGCCGATGACGATCAGGATCGGCACCAGCAGAAACAGGCCAATGGCGACCAGCGCCGGGCTGACTCCGAGAAAGCTCTGGAAAGCCTTGCGGCGTTCCAGCGTGTTGGCAATCGGTAAGGTGTGCATGGCAACTCCTCGGGCTCAATCGTGCAGGACGCTGGCGCTTCCCCGGTCGAACAGCAGACCGGCCTGAGAGCCGACGGCAAAGCGCAGGCTCTGGTCGACGCAGTTGGGCGTGCGCACGGTGAGGCGCGAACCGTCGCTGAGGCTGACCTGATATTGCAGGTCGGTGCCGAGGTAGATCTGCGCATCGATCCGGCACGGCAGCGCGGCCTCGGTCGCGGCGGGCACCAGATGCAGGCGCTCGGGGCGCACCGACAAGCTCACGCTGGCGCCGACCGCCACGTCGCTGCACGCTTGCGCCGGCAGCGGGTGCCCGGCCGGCCCGGCGAACCAGGCTTGGCCGGCCTCGATCTTCGTCACCGTGCCCTGGATGAAATTGGTTTCGCCGATGAAGTCGGCGACGAAGCGGTTGCGCGGGCGTTCGTAAATATCTTCCGGGCGGCCGACCTGCTGCACTTCGCCCTCGGACAACACGGCGATGCGGTCGGACATGGTCAGCGCTTCTTCCTGGTCGTGAGTGACGAAGATGAAGGTGATGCCGGTCTTGGCCTGAATGGTTTTCAGCTCTTCGCGCATGGCCTGGCGCAGCTTCAGATCGAGCGCGGAAAGGGGCTCGTCGAGCAGCAATACTTTCGGGTGCGGAGCCAGGGCGCGGGCGAGGGCGACGCGCTGTTGCTGGCCGCCGGACAGTTGCGCCGGCTTGCGATTGGCGAAGCGCTCCATCTGCACCAGCGCGAGCATCTCGCGTACGCGCTCGGTGATTTGCGCCTTGTTCAGCACCTTGCCCATCGGCTGCGATTCGAGGCCGAAGGCCAGGTTCTCGGCGATGGTCATGTGCGGGAACAGCGCGTAATGCTGGAACACCGTGTTGACCGGGCGCTGGAACGGCGGTCGGTCGGCGATGTTTTCGCCGTACAGCAGGATCTCGCCTTCGGTAGGAAACTCGAAGCCGGCGATCATCCGCAGCAGGGTGGTCTTGCCGCAGCCGGAAGGGCCGAGCAGGGTAAAGAATTCGTTGTCGCGGATGTCCAGGTCGATGTTTTTCAACGCCACCGGACCGGTGTCCGGATCACCGTAAACCTTGCGCACCGAGCGGATCGACACCGCCAGCGTTTGCAGCGAATGCAGGGCATTCATGCGTTACCTCCGATTCCCCCATCGCCTGCGATTGCGCTGCGAATCAGCGAAGTCGTCGGGCCATGGATATTATTTTTCTGGGCAGGATCGAGATTGCGTACGGGGTGAAACCAGCTGTTTTATTGTTCTGCTGTGGCTCGATTATCAGCCAGTGCTTGCGTGAGGCGACACTTCAATTTAAACATGGCAGCTGTTAGTTAATTTAACAGCCAAAGGTGCCAGGAATCATGCCCGACCACCGTTTGCCGCCGCTCAACGCGGTGCGTGCATTTGATGCCGCCGCGCGCCTGGGCAGCTATGTCGAGGCTTCGAAAGCCTTGCACGTGACCCAGCCAGCGATTGGCCGGCACGTGAAGTTGCTGGAGGACTGGCTGGGCATTCAGCTGTTCGAACGCACCTCGCGCGGGGTCAATTTGACGCCGGCGGGTGAGAAGTACCACCGCAAGATCAGCGCGGCGTTGCAGTTGATCATTGAAGCCGGCAAGGAGGCGCGGCCGAAAGATGCCGAGCGCTGGTTGCGGATCATGGTGGTGCCAGGGTTTGCCAAGCGCTGGTTGATGCCAAGGATCGAAACCCTGCGGCATCTGCGACCGGGATTGAAACTGGCGATCGAGCCAAACTCGACCTTCACCGAAGTCGACGGCAAAAGTGCCGATCTGGGCATTGTCTATGGCCTTGACGGGCAGTACGCCGACTCCCGTGCAGCATTGATCTGCCCGCGGGTGTTTCCGATCTGCACCCCGCAATACCTCGCCAGCATCGAGCCTGTGGTCAGCCCGGCAGATCTGGTTCGCCATGAACTGATCCACGTCGATGATGGCGAGTGGTGGAACTTGTGGTTCGCTGCCCACGACCTGGATATTCACCTCAATTCCGACATGCTCTACGTCAACAACGATCACGCGCTGTCGGTGGCCGAGAGCGGGCAGGGCATTGCCTTGGCCAATGAAGTGCTGGTTCGCGAGGAGCTCAAGTCCGGCAAACTGGTGCGCGCGGTGGACGCGCAGGTGAAGCTGGAAAGCTATCGGGTCCTTACGCCGTCCGCCGAACTGTCGGCGGATGTGGCGTGGTTTATCCAGTGGCTGAAGACCGAGCTGGAAGCGGACTTCCCCGAAGCCGTGATCAACTGAGGCGGAAGCGTGCGGTGTTGTCGCTCAGAGCCTTGCTGCCCTGACTCAGGGTATCCGCCGCGAGATTCACTGCGCGGGCACCTTCAAGCAGACGCACCGCGGCTTGATCGACCTGCTGGATATTGCCGCTGACTTCATCGGCGGTGCTTGCCTGTTCTTCCACGGCGGTGGCGATCTGCGCCAGGGTGTCAGTGACACTCTGTACCGCGCTGGCGATTTCGCCGAGACGTTCACCAAGACCGGTCACGGCGTCGGCATCCGATTGCGCCTGGCCGCAGGCGGCTTCCATCAGGCTCACCGCCTCGTTGACCGTGGCGCGCAGGCTGTCGACGGTGCCGGCGATCTGCGCGGTGGATGACTGGGTGCGCTGCGACAGGCTGCGCACTTCATCGGCGACCACGGCAAACCCGCGTCCCTGTTCGCCAGCGCGTGCGGCTTCGATGGCGGCGTTGAGCGCGAGCAGGTTGGTCTGTTCGGCGACGCCACGAATGGTGTCGACCACCAGTTGAATCTGCTGCCCCTGTTCGCTGACCCGACCGAGTGCCGCTGCGGTGTCGTTCAGGCGTTGATTGAGTTGCTGAATGCTCGCCGTGGTGCGCAGGCTGTCGCGGCTGCTGTCGGCGGCGATGCGCCGGGTGTGCTGGGCGCTGCCGGAAGCCTGTTCGCAACTCTGCGCCACACCTTGCGAAGTGGCGGCCAGTTGCGTCGCAGCGGCGGCGATCTGGCTGATCTGCAACTGCTGCGCTTCGACTTCGCTCAGCGCGCCGCTGGAATGATCGTTGAGGCTGCGCACCGCGTGGCCCAGTTGCGAGGTTTCGTGATCGACCCCGAGCATGCTGGCGCGCAGTTGCACCACCGCGACGTTGAGCGCGGTGCTGATCGCCGCCAGCTCATCGCGGCCCACCACCGGCACTTGCAGGCTCAGGTTGCCGTCACGCAGGGCTTCGGCAAGCAGGGTAATGCCGCTGGCGCTGCGGCGGATCGAGGCTTGCAGGCAGACGAACAGGTACAACGCCGCCAGCAACAGGCAACCGAACACCGCGGCGACCACGATGAATTGGCGAATCGCCGAGCCGTGGTAAGCGTCCAGGCGCTGATCCAGCGACAGCAGTGATTGCTGGCGCAATGAGGCGAGATCGCCCAACAGTGCATCGAGGCTGCGTTCGAAGTCTTCCGGTTTGAGTGTGATGCTGCCGCCAAACACGCCGTCATCCAGCACCTTCAGCCCGGCATCAAGGCGCTTGAGGCTGTCGTGATACTGACCGGCCCAGGTGTGCAAATCGCTCGGCAGACGCGCTTCGAGCAGGCCTGCGGTTTTGACAAGCTGTTCGCGGGCGTCGCCGATGCGGCCACGCAGATCGCGCAACTGCAAGCGACTCTGCAAAGTGAATTGTCCCGAGACCACCGAAGCCTGGCCGACGGCGGCGAGGCGGCCCACGCGCTCGATCAGATCCGGTGCGTGCTGTGTGGAGATCTGCGTCAGCAGATAGGTTTCCAGCCATGGCGCCAGCGTCAGGCGGTTGTCCATGACGATTTGCTCGCGCAACGCTTGCAGGGCGCTGAGGGCGTTGGTGAAACGATCGTAACCGTCCGGCCACCAACCGACGCTGCTCAGGCTTTTCGAGTCCAGACCACCGAGCGCGGTTTGCAGGGCTTGATAGCGGGCGAGGGTTTCACCTTCGGCGCCTTCCTTGTTCAGAGCGTTGCCCAGATCGCTGGTGGCTTGCTGGAGGGCCGGTTGCACGGCATCGAATGCCGCCATGGCGGCGAGGGTGGCCGGGGTCGGCTGGCGATTGGTTTCGGTGGCGCGCCAACGGGCGGCGCGGTCACGCTGGGCGGCGAGCAGGTTGTCCAGCGCATCAAGGCTGAGCAACTGGCGCACGCCGGCACGCTCGCCGGCAATCAGGTTGAGTTTGTTGCGATAGTCCTGACCAATCATCAACAGGCTACCGGCCAACGGCAGAATGAACAGCAGAAACAACAGCTGGAATTTACGCGCGAAGCCAAACCGCCCCAGCAATTTGATCCCCGGTGAAAGGAAAGCCTGCATGCCTCATGACTCCTCTGGACACCACGCACCAACGGCGTGCATCGCGGTCGTGCGACCTCGATGTTGTGCCCTGCTAAAAGGCCTCGAAAGTTCACTCTCGCCCGCTCGGTAGGCCGGCTCTGTAGCGAAACTTCCCATTCTCGGCGACCTTTGTAAGGCCGCCGCGTTCGAGGGGAGAAGCAACGCAAGATTCAGACCATGGCGTTGCGCTATCACCTATCCCATGTAGGAGCTGCCGAAGGCTGCGATCTTTTGATCTTGATCTTAAAAACAAAGATCAAAAGATCGCAGCCTTCGGCAGCTCCTACAGAGATTGGTTTGTTATTCGGTTGATTAGTTAGCTGGCTAAGGGGATGGCGCTGGCGCACCGAAAAATGGCACATTGACGGACCTGCCCGCGTGCACCCATCTGCTGTACGGAAACTTTCATGGCTATCAGCAACGCTCAGACCGCCGCTGCCTCGGCGTCCTCTCCTCCGCAAAGCAGCCCGTTGGTGATGCGTATCATCGGCGCGGTGGCGCTGGCGCATTTGATCAACGACCTGATTCAGTCAGTGCTGCCGTCGATCTATCCGATGCTCAAAGCCAACTATGGCTTGAGCTTCACCCAAGTCGGTTTGATTACCCTGACCTTTCAACTGACAGCATCGCTGTTGCAGCCGTGGGTCGGTTACCACACGGACCGCCATCCAAAACCGTGGCTGTTGCCGGCAGGCTCGATCTGCACGCTGATCGGCATCGTGATGATGTCGGTGGTCGGCAGTTTCCCGTTGATTCTGCTGGCGGCGGCATTGATCGGTATCGGTTCCTCGACCTTTCACCCCGAAGCCTCGCGAATTGCCCGGCTGGCCTCCGGTGGCCGCTTTGGTCTGGCGCAATCGACCTTTCAGGTCGGCGGTAACGCCGGTTCCGCGTTCGGCCCGTTACTGGCAGCGGCGATCATTATTCCGTTCGGTCAGGGCAACGTGGCGTGGTTCGGTCTGTTCGCGGTGTTTGCGCTGTTCGTGCTGTACCGCATCAGTCGCTGGTACGCCCATCACTTGAACCTGTTCAAGCTCAAGGCCGGGCAGGCGGCGACTCACGGGCTGTCGAAGGGCAGGGTGATCAGTGCGCTGGTGGTGCTCGGCTTGCTGGTGTTTTCCAAGTATTTCTACATGGCCAGCCTTACCAGCTATTTCACCTTCTACCTGATCGAGAAGTTCGACCTGTCGGTGGCCAGTTCGCAGTTGCACCTGTTCCTGTTTCTCGGTGCGGTGGCGGCGGGGACGTTCTTCGGCGGGCCGATTGGCGACAAGATCGGGCGTAAAGCGGTGATCTGGTTTTCGATTCTCGGCGTGGCACCGTTCACCTTGCTGATGCCGCACGTCGATCTGTTCTGGACCTCTGTCCTCAGTGTGGTGATCGGCTTCATTCTCGCCTCGGCGTTCTCGGCGATTGTGGTGTATGCGCAGGAACTGGTGCCGGGTAACGTCGGGATGATTGCCGGGGTGTTCTTCGGCTTGATGTTCGGTTTTGGCGGGATCGGTGCGGCGTTGCTCGGGCATCTGGCGGATGTGCACGGGATTGAGTACGTGTATTTCCTGTGCTCGTTTTTGCCGTTGTTTGGCGTGCTGGCGATCTTCTTGCCACGAACCAAGAAGGCCTGACCCCACACCATTTCCAACTGTGGGAGCGAGCCTGCTCGCGAATGCGGTGTGGTATTCACAGAGGTGTGACTGACACTCCCTTTTCGCGAGCAGGGGAAATATGTTCAGCAGTAAATTTCAGGCACAAAAAAGCCGCGTATCAAACGCGGCTTTTTCTTGGACGTAACGTTTACACGTTGAAGCGGAAGTGCATCACGTCGCCGTCCTTGACGATGTAGTCCTTGCCTTCCAGGCGCCATTTACCGGCTTCCTTGGCACCGGCTTCGCCCTTGTACTGGATGAAGTCGTTGTAGGCGATGACTTCGGCGCGGATGAAGCCTTTCTCGAAGTCGGTGTGGATCACGCCAGCGGCTTGTGGTGCGGTGGCACCGACGCGGACGGTCCAGGCGCGGACTTCTTCGACGCCAGCGGTGAAGTAAGTCTGCAGGTGCAGCATTTCGTAGCCGGCACGGATCACGCGGTTCAGGCCAGGCTCTTCCAGGCCCAGGGCCTCGAGGAACATGTCCTTCTCTTCGCCGTCTTCGAGCTCGGCGATTTCCGCTTCGATCTTGTTGCACACCGGAACCACCATGGCGCCTTCTTCTTCGGCGATGGCCTTGACCACGTCCAGGTGCGGGTTGTTCTCGAAACCGTCTTCAGCGACGTTGGCGATGTACATGACCGGTTTGGTGGTCAGCAGGTGGAAGCCCTTGATGATCGCCTTCTCGTCGGCGCTCATGTTCTTCATCAGGCTGCGCGCAGGCTTGCCTTCGGTGAAGTGAGGGATCAATTGCTCCAGCAGGGCTTTCTGAGCCACTGCGTCCTTGTCACCACCCTTGGCATTGCGCGCGACTTTCTGCAGTTGCTTCTCGCAGCTGTCGAGGTCGGCGAAGATCAGTTCCAGGTCGATGATTTCGATGTCGCGCTTCGGGTTGACGCTGTTGGACACGTGAATCACGTTGTCGTCTTCGAAGCAGCGCACCACATGAGCGATGGCGTCGGTTTCACGGATGTTGGCCAGGAACTTGTTGCCCAGACCTTCACCTTTCGAGGCGCCGGCCACCAGGCCTGCGATGTCGACGAATTCCATGGTGGTCGGCAGGATGCGTTTCGGATTGACGATGGCCGCCAGAGCGTCCAGACGCGGATCCGGCATCGGCACGATGCCGCTGTTCGGCTCGATGGTGCAGAAGGGGAAGTTCTCGGCCGCGATACCGGATTTGGTCAGGGCGTTGAACAGGGTGGACTTGCCGACGTTAGGCAGGCCGACGATGCCGCAATTGAATCCCATGGTGTTTCCCCTCGGATTAGAGTCAGGCCTTCTGGCTGTGCAGGTTTTTCATCGCGCGGTTCCATTCACCGGCGAGGATATCCGGCAGCACGCCGAGGGCAAAGTCGATGCTGGCATCGAGTTTTTCCTGTTCGGCGCGTGGCGCACGACCCAGGACGAAATTTGAAACCATACTGGCGACGCCCGGGTGGCCGATGCCAAGCCGCAGGCGGTAGAACGTATTCTGATTGCCCAGTTGCGCGATGATGTCGCGCAACCCGTTGTGACCGCCATGGCCGCCGCCCTGCTTGAGCTTGGCGACGCCCGGAGGCAGATCGAGTTCGTCGTGCGCCACCAGGATTTCTTCAGGCTTGATGCGGAAGAAACCGGCGAGTGCCGCCACGGCCTGGCCGCTGCGGTTCATGTAGGTGGTGGGAATCAGCAGACGAACATCCTGACCCTGATGCGAATAGCGTCCGGTCAGGCCGAAATATTTGCGATCGGCCACAAGGTTCACACCTTGCGCGGCAGCGATGCGCTCAACAAAAAGGGCCCCTGCGTTATGCCGGGTCTGTTCGTATTCAGCGCCTGGATTTCCCAGGCCAACGATCAGTTTGATGGCAGTCACGATAGGGGCCCTTCCTTGGAGTGGTCGTTGACATCGCCGCGATCAGTGAAGGCGGCGAAAGTGGACGAAAATTGCTCATTTACCATGAATGTAAACTCCGCGTTCCCGCCCGCTTTCTCGCTACGTTCCAGTCCGCGATGTTTCACTCACTCCGACGAACAGAGTGAAATTACTCTGCTGCGCCTTCTTCGGTAGCTTCTGGAGCAACACGTGGAGCGTGGACGTTGGCTACTGCCTTGTCATCGCCGTGTGCCAGAGCAACGAACTCGACACCTTTAGGAGCTTTGAGATCCGACAGGTGAACGATGGTGCCGATTTCAGCGTTAGCCAGGTCGACTTCGATGAACTCAGGCAGGTCTTTTGGCAGGCAGGAAACTTCGATCTCGGCAACAACGTGCGAGATTTCGCCGCCTTTCTTCACTGGAGCAGCTTCGTTGATGAAGTGCACAGGAACGATAGCGGTCAGTTTCTGGCCAGCGACAACGCGTACGAAGTCAGCGTGCATCACGTGGCCTTTGGCCGGGTGACGTTGCAGAGCTTTGATGACGACGTTTTGTTTCTTGCCACCAACGTTCAGCTCGATGATGTGGCTGTAAGCCGCTTCGTTTTCGAGCAGTTTGGCAACTTCTTTGGCCAGCATGCTGATGGATTCAGGGGCTTTGTCGCCACCGTAAACAACAGCTGGAACCAGAGCGGCGAGACGACGCAGGCGGCGGCTCGCACCTTTCCCCAGGTCGGAACGCACTTCAGCATTCAGAGTAAAATCGTTCATTTTGTATCTCCAAAATAGCCATGACCGAGCGGCGTTTGCGACCAGCGCCAAACACGGTATGGGCAAAAAAGCCCCGCCCCGACAGGTATGCCGGGGCGGGGCGCTTTTCGTCAACGAGACATTTCGAGAAGGGCAGGGCCCTTAACGGAACATCGCGCTGATCGATTCTTCATTGCTGATGCGGCGAACCGCTTCGGCAACAACCGGTGCGATATCCAGTTGACGGATACGTGCACAGGCTTGTGCTGCAGCGGACAGCGGGATGGTGTTAGTCACCACCAGCTCGTCCAGCACGGAATTTTCGATATTCTCGATGGCCCGACCCGACAGCACAGGGTGTGTGCAGTAGGCAAAGACCTTGGCTGCGCCATGCTCTTTCAGGGCCTTGGCCGCGTGGCACAGAGTGCCGGCGGTATCGACCATGTCATCGACCAGAATGCAGGTACGCCCTTCGACATCACCAATGATATGCATCACTTCAGAGTGATTGGCTTTCTCACGGCGTTTGTCGATGATCCCGAGATCCACGCCCAGCGACTTGGCAACGGCACGTGCACGCACGACGCCACCAATGTCCGGGGACACGATCATCAGGTTTTCGAAGCGCTGATCTTCAATGTCATCCACCAGAACCGGGGAGCCGTAGATGTTATCTACCGGAATATCGAAGAAGCCCTGAATCTGGTCAGCATGCAGATCAACCGTGAGCACACGGTCGATGCCGACTACGGTAAGCATGTCAGCAACGACTTTCGCGCTGATAGCCACACGTGCGGAACGCGGACGGCGATCCTGACGGGCATAACCAAAATAAGGAATAACAGCAGTGATACGAGTAGCCGAGGAGCGGCGGAAGGCATCAGCCATCACTACCAGTTCCATCAGGTTATCGTTGGTCGGGGCGCAAGTCGGCTGAATAATGAAAACGTCTTTACCGCGAACGTTTTCATTGATCTCGGCAGTAATTTCGCCGTCGGAAAACTTGCCGACAGAGATGTCACCGAGAGGGATATGCAGCTGACGTACAACACGCCGAGCCAGATCGGGGTTAGCGTTCCCCGTAAAGACCATCATCTTGGACACGCGCAGTACCTAGAGGCTGAGGGTAACCTGGATGAGTATAGAAAATGGCAGGGGCGGCTGGATTCGAACCAACGCATGGCAGGATCAAAACCTGCTGCCTTACCGCTTGGCGACGCCCCTGTATCTGTTGCTTCAAGTGCCTGGCACTTGATTCCTTTTAGAGCAGACTTTGTAGCTTGCGATGCAACATCGAAACGTTGCTTCCTTTTGCTACAAACCCTGTAAGGGTCTCTGTAAGAAGGGCCGAGACTTTATCAGCTTCAGCTTTGCTTGGGAAGCCCCCAAACACACAACTTCCAGTTCCGGTGAGTTTTGCTTCGGTAAATTTACCTAACAAATCCAATGCGTTACGTACCTCTGGATAACGCCTTGCAACCACCGGCAAGCAGTCATTTCGACTGTTTCCCTCGGGAACGGGGCGCACTTTAATGGGCGGCGTGTTACGTGTCAACAAAGGATCGGAAAAAATTTCTGCCGTACTTACAGAGACTTGCGGCACGAGCACCAGATACCACGGTTCTTCGGGGTCGACCGGGGTCAGTTTTTCGCCCACGCCTTCGGCAAATGCCGCGTGGCCACGAACGAAAACCGGCACGTCAGCGCCGAGCGAAAGGCCCAGTGCAGCGAGGCGATCTTCATCCCAGCCCAGTTGCCACAGGTGATTGAGACCGAGCAGGGTAGTGGCCGCGTTCGAGCTGCCGCCGCCGATGCCGCCACCCATCGGCAGCACCTTGTCGATCCAGATGTCGATGCCCAGTGTGCAGCCGGACTGTTGCTGCAGCATTTTCGCCGCGCGTACGATCAGGTTGCTGTCGTGGGGCACGCCAGCGAATTCGGTGTGCAGATGAATCACGCCATCATCGCGCACGGCGAAGGTGATTTCGTCGCCGTAATCGACAAACTGAAACAGCGTCTGCAGTTCGTGATAACCGTCTGCACGGCGCCCGAGAATGTGCAGCATCAGATTGAGCTTGGCCGGCGACGGCAGCGTCAGACGTGGAACGGTCATGGGTTATTGCCCCAATTTACGCGGTTGCCAGGTCTTGATCACCAGCGTCACGTCCAGATCGGTGCCATGCAGTTTGATCCGCTCGGGCAGCCAGTAACCGTTCTGCTCGGCGTAGCTGAGGTACTCGACCTTCCAGCCGTCCTGTTCCAGATTGGCCAGGCGACTGTCGTTATCCAGGGTCAGACGGCTTTTGCTGCTGGGCGCCGGCAGGCCACGGACCCACCAGGCCAGATTCGACACGGGCAACTTCCAGCCCAGTTGCTCTTCGAGCAGCGCTTCCGGCGACTCGGCGTCATAGCGGCCCTGATTGGCGACTTCCAGCGAGACCTTGCCCGGACGCCCGGTCAGACGCGCCGCGCCACGACCCAGCGGGCCGGACAGACGAATGTCGTAATAATCCTGGCGTTGCAGCCAGAACAGCGTGCCGCTACCGGAATCTTTCGGTGCGCGGATGCCGATCTTGCCGTCGATCTGCCAGCCGTCGAGGCCGGTCAGCTGTTGTTTGTTCGCGGCCCACTGAGCCGGACTGCCGTGGCCCTCGACCGATTCGCGAGCACCGAAGCCCGCGCAACCGGCGAGCAGGGCGATGAAACTGAAAACAATAACGTGGCGCAAAAACATGAGTTAAAGAGTCTCGGATCCGGTCAGGCGCTTGATGGTGCTGCGCAGGATGGTGCTGTCGGGCTGATCCTTGAGGAATTTGCCCCAGACTTGTTTGGCTTCGCGCTGATTGCCCTTGACCCACAGGACTTCGCCCAGGTGCGCGGCGACTTCGTGGTCCGGGAAGCGCTCGAGAGCCTGACGCAGATACTTCTCGGCGTCGTCCAGATTGCCCATGCGGAAATTCACCCAGCCAAGGCTGTCGAGTACCGCCGGGTCTTCCGGATTGATCTGGTGCGCCTGTTCGATCAGGGCCTTGGCTTCTGCATAGCGGGTAGTGCGATCGGACAGGGTATAGCCCAGCGCATTGAGCGCCATGGCGTTGTCCGGGTCGCGCTTGATGATCAGGCGCAGGTCTTTTTCCATCTGCGCCAGATCATTGCGTTTTTCCGCGAGCATGGCCCGGGTGTAGAGCAGATTCAGATCGTCCGGGTATTGCTGCAAGGCTTTATCCAGCGTTTTCCAGGCCTTGTCGTCCTGTTTGTTGGCCGACAGGGTTTCGGATTCGATCAAATACAGCTGGATCGCGTAATCCGGCTGGGCATCGCGCTCGGCCGCCAGTTTGCTCTGGGCCTCGGCGGTCTTGCCGTTGTTCATGAGGATGTCGGCCTGACGCAGTTGCGCCGGCAGATAGTCATTGCCCGGGCCGACCTGGGCGTATTCGATCAGTGCGCCCTGTGGATCGTTGCGCTCTTCAGCAATGCGGCCGAGGTTCAGGTGCGCCGAATCGACGTGGCTTTCCCGGGCAATCAGGTCTTCCAGATAACCTTTGGCCTCGTCCCAGGCCTTGGCTTCCAGGCAGACCAATGCCAGCGAGTAACGCAGTTCGTCATCTTCCGGGTATTGCTGAACCAGGGTGGAGAACTCGACTTTGGCGTCGTCCATCCGGTCCTGTTCGACCAAGGTGCGCGCATACGTCAGGCGCAGGCGCTTGTCGTCCGGGTATTTCTTGATGCTTTTGCGCAGCAGTGGCAATGCTTCGTCGCCACGATTCAGGGTTTGCAGCAGGCGCGCGCGCAACAGGATCGGAGCAATCTCGCCTTCTTCCGGCGGGTTGTCTTCGAGCAGGGTCAGGGCGGCTTTATTGTCGCCGTCCTGTTGCAGCAACAGGGCCTTGCCGAAAATCAGCTGACTGTTCTTCGGGTGGCGCTGCAGCAGACGGTCGAAACTTTTCATCAAACCGTTGCGGGTTTCCTGATCGGTATCGGCCGCCGACAGTGCGAGGAAGTCGAAATGAGTGTCGCCCTTGCCCTGCAGGACTTTCTCCATGTAGACCATGGAGTCGTCGTAACGCCCGGCGCGGGCCAGTTGTACGGCGGCGGCGCGTTGCGCTTCGAGGTCGTCCGGGGCGTTTTTTGCCCAGATCAGCGCGGTATCCAGCGCAGGCTGGTCGGCACCGAGGTATTCGGCGATGCGGAACGCGCGCTCGGAAACCCCCGGATCCTGGGTGTTGATCGCCTGGGTCACGTAGTTGTCCAGGGCAATGTCGAAACGATTGCGCTGGCCGGCGAGTTCGGCGCTCAGCAGGCTGAAGACGGTTTCCTCGCTGAACGAGCTGTAAACCTTGGGTTTTTCAGGCGCGGGCGTGGTGTCTTCAACCGGCGGGGTACCGTCCGGCGAAACGGGTGCCATGGCCTGGCAGCCGCTGAGGAAGACAAAAGCAAGGAGCAACGCGGAAGATCTATTCATATAGGAGAAGGACGACTAACCTGCGGTCGGATCATCATGACACAAGCCTTCGGTCAAACATAACCGAGTCTCGAATGTGGCCTTTATAGTGGCCGACAATTGGGACAATAGTCAGCGGTAGTTGTTCTGAATCTGACGAAGTAGGACAATTGCCGGCTTCACGTCACCATCAGCGACCTTGAATGGCCTTCCTTGCACTCGGTATTAACCACAAGACTGCTTCAGTAGACGTCCGCGAGCGCGTGGCCTTTACCCCTGAGCAGCTGGTGGAGGCCTTGCAGCAGCTCTGCCGACTCACCGACAGCCGCGAAGCTGCGATCCTCTCCACCTGCAATCGCAGTGAGCTTTATATAGAACAGGATCAGATTTCCGCTGATCTGGTTCTGCGCTGGCTGGCCGATTATCACCATTTAAGCCTCGATGAGCTGCGCGCGAGCGCTTATGTGCACGAAGATGATGCGGCAGTTCGTCACATGATGCGCGTCGCCTCCGGGCTCGACTCGCTGGTGCTGGGCGAACCGCAGATCCTCGGCCAGATGAAATCGGCCTACGCCGTGGCGCGTGAGGCGGGCACCATCGGCCCGCTGCTGGGGCGACTGTTTCAAGCGACGTTCAATGCCGCCAAGCAAGTGCGTACCGACACCGCCATCGGCGAAAACCCGGTGTCCGTGGCGTTTGCCGCCGTCAGCCTGGCCAAACAGATTTTCAGTGATTTGCAGCGCAGCCAGGCCCTGTTGATCGGCGCCGGCGAGACCATCACGCTGGTCGCCCGCCATTTGCACGAGCTGGGGGTCAAGCGCATCGTGGTCGCCAACCGTACGCTGGAGCGCGCCAGCCTGCTGGCCGAGCAGTTCGGCGCGCATGCGGTGCTGCTATCGGACATTCCGGCAGAACTGGTGCGCAGCGATATCGTGATCAGTTCGACCGCCAGTCAGTTGCCGATCCTCGGTAAAGGCGCCGTCGAAAGCGCGCTGAAGCAGCGCAAGCACAAGCCGATCTTCATGGTCGACATCGCCGTACCCCGCGACATCGAGCCGGAAGTTGGCGAACTCGACGACGTTTACCTGTACAGCGTCGACGATCTGCACGAAGTGGTTGCCGAGAACCTCAAGAGTCGGCAGGGCGCAGCCCAGGCGGCGGAAGAGATGGTCTCGGTCGGCGCCGACGATTTCATGGTGCGCCTGCGCGAGCTGGCGGCCGTCGATGTGCTCAAGGCCTATCGGCAACAGAGTGAACGTCTGCGCGACGAGGAGCTGCAAAAAGCCCTGCGCCTGCTGGCCAACGGCGGCAACGCCGAAGACGTGCTCGGGCAACTGGCCCGTGGCCTGACCAATAAACTGCTGCATGCGCCCAGCGTGCAGTTGAAAAAGCTTTCTGCCGAAGGCCGCCTCGATGCGCTGGCCATGGCCCAGGAACTCTTCGCCCTCGAGGGCTCACCGGATAGTTTTTCGGATAAAAAACCGCAATGAAAGCGTCACTGCTCAACAAGCTGGACACCCTCCAGGACCGTTTCGAGGAACTGACCGCGCTGCTCGGCGACGGCGAAGTCATTGCCGACCAGGCCAAATTCCGCGCTTATTCCAAGGAATACGCCGAACTCGATCCGGTGGTACAAGGTTATAAAAAGCTGCTCGGCGTACAAAGTGATCTTGAAGGCGCCCAGGCGCTGCTCAAGGACAGCGACCCGGACATGCGTGAAATGGCCGTGGAAGAAGTCCGCGAAGCCAAGGAATTGCTGATCAGACTGGAAGATGATCTGCAGCGCATGTTGCTGCCCAAGGATCCCAATGACGGGCGTAACGTCTTTCTCGAAATTCGCGCCGGTACCGGTGGCGACGAAGCGGCGATCTTCTCCGGCGATCTGTTTCGCATGTACTCGCGTTACGCCGAACGGCGTGGCTGGCGCGTGGAGATCCTTTCGGAAAACGAAGGCGAGCACGGTGGGTATAAAGAAGTCATCGCCCGCATTGAAGGCGACAACGTTTACGGCAAGCTGAAATTCGAGTCCGGCGCGCACCGCGTACAGCGTGTACCCGCCACCGAATCCCAGGGCCGTATCCACACCTCGGCCTGCACCGTGGCGGTGTTGCCCGAGCCGGACGAGCGGGAAGCCATCGAGATCAACCCGGCGGATCTGCGTGTCGACACTTACCGCTCCTCCGGGGCCGGTGGTCAGCACGTCAACACCACCGACTCGGCGATCCGCATCACGCACATACCGACCGGCACCGTCGTCGAGTGCCAGGAAGAACGTTCCCAGCACAAGAACCGCGCGCGGGCGATGGCCTGGCTGTCGGCCAAGCTCAACGACCAGCAGACCGCCGCAGCGGCCAATGCGATTGCCAGCGAGCGTAAATTGCTGGTCGGTTCCGGCGACCGTTCCGAGCGTATTCGTACTTACAACTTTGCTCAGGGCCGGGTCACCGACCATCGCGTCAACCTGACCCTGTACTCCCTGGATGAAATCCTCGCCGGTGGCGTTGAAGCGGTGATCGAGCCTTTGCTGGCCGAATACCAGGCCGACCAGCTTGCAGCGATAGGTGAATAAATGACCATCATTGCCAGTCTGCTGCGTGCCGCCGAACTGCCGGATTCGCCAACGGCGCGCCTGGATGCCGAATTGCTCCTGGCAGCGGCACTGGGCAAATCGCGAAGCTTCCTGCACACCTGGCCCGAGCGCATCGTACCCAGCGAAGCGGTGCTGATTTTTACCGAGTACCTGCAACGGCGTCGAAGTGGCGAGCCGGTGGCCTACATCCTCGGTCAGCAGGGTTTCTGGAAACTCGATCTGGAAGTCGCGCCGCACACGCTGATTCCGCGCCCGGACACCGAATTGCTGGTCGAAGCCGCGCTGGAGCTGCTGGCGGCAACGCCGGCGAAAGTCCTCGATCTTGGCACCGGCAGCGGCGCGATTGCCTTGGCCCTGGCCAGCGAACGCCCGACGTGGCAAGTCACGGCGGTGGATCGCGTGCTGGAA
This sequence comes from Pseudomonas sp. IT-P260, assembly GCF_949768395.1. Classification (NCBI taxonomy): domain Bacteria; kingdom Pseudomonadati; phylum Pseudomonadota; class Gammaproteobacteria; order Pseudomonadales; family Pseudomonadaceae; genus Pseudomonas; species Pseudomonas sp. IT-P260. The sequence continues at coordinate 45,056 of NZ_CATKPO010000008.1, read as the reverse complement.
GCCGTGGCCCTGGCCGAGCGCAACCGCCAGCGCTTGAGCCTGAACAACGCCACGGTGCTGAGCAGCCATTGGTTCAGCGCCCTCCAAGGCCAGCGCTTCGATCTGATCATCAGCAACCCGCCCTACATCGCCGCTGCCGACCCGCATCTGGTCGAGGGCGACGTGCGTTTCGAACCGGCCAGTGCGCTGGTGGCCGGTGTCGACGGGCTCGACGATCTGCGCCTGATCGTCGCCCAGGCGCCGGATCATCTGGAAGCCGGCGGCTGGCTGATGCTCGAACACGGCTATGATCAAGCCGAGGCCGTGCGTGATCTGCTGCTCACTCGCGGTTTTGAACAAGTCCACAGCCGCATCGATCTGGGCGGCCATCAACGGATCAGCCTGGGGCGCCTGCCGTGCTGAATGATCAGGAATTGCTGCGCTACAGCCGGCAGATTCTGCTGCAACACATCGACATCGATGGGCAACTGAAGCTCAAAGACAGCCGCGTGCTGATCGTCGGCCTCGGCGGTCTCGGTGCGCCGGTCGCGCTGTATCTGGCAGCGGCCGGTGTCGGTGAGTTGCATTTGGCGGATTTCGACACGGTCGACCTGACCAACCTGCAGCGCCAGATCATTCATGACACCGACAGCGTCGGCATGAGCAAGGTCGACTCGGCGCTCAAGCGCCTCGGCGCGATCAACCCCGAGATTCAACTGGTGCCGCACCGTCAGGCGCTGGACGAGGACTCCCTTGCCGCCGCCGTGTCGGCGGTGGATCTGGTGCTCGACTGTTCCGACAATTTCTCCACCCGCGAAGCGGTCAACGCCGCGTGCGTGGCCGCGCGCAAGCCGCTGGTCAGCGGCGCGGCGATTCGTCTGGAAGGGCAGTTGGCGGTGTTCGACCCGCGTCGCCCGGAAAGTCCGTGCTACCACTGCCTGTACGGGCATGGCAGCGAAGCCGAACTGACCTGCAGCGAGGCCGGTGTGGTCGGGCCGCTGGTGGGGCTGGTCGGCAGCCTGCAGGCGCTTGAAGCGTTGAAAGTGCTGGTCGGTTTTGGCGAACCGTTGGTGGGTCGTTTGCTGTTGATCGATGCCTTGGGTTCGCGCTTCCGTGAATTGCGGGTCAAGCGTGATCCGGGTTGCAGCGTCTGTGGTTCGCAGCATGCGTGAGGCGCCGATCGCGGTGTTCGATTCCGGTGTCGGCGGCTTGTCGGTACTGGCCGAAATCCAGCGGTTGCTGCCCCATGAGTCACTGCTGTACTTCGCCGATTGCGGGCACATTCCCTACGGCGAGAAATCCCCTGAGTTCATCCGCCAGCGCTGCAATGTGATGGCCGGTTTTTTCCGTGAGCAGGGCGCCAAGGCCCTGGTGATCGCCTGCAACACGGCGACGGTGGCCGCTGTTGCCGATCTGCGCCGGGATTTCCCCGAGTGGCCGATCGTTGGCATGGAGCCAGCGGTCAAACCCGCAGCTGCCGCTACCCGCAGCGGTGTGGTTGGCGTACTTGCCACCACCGGCACGTTGCAGAGCGCCAAGTTCGCCGCGTTGCTCGATCGTTTCGCCACCGACGTTCGCGTCATCACCCAGCCGTGCCCCGGCCTGGTGGAACTGATTGAAAGCGGTGATCTGCAAAGCGCCGAGTTGCGCACATTGCTGCAGCATTACGTCGACCCGCTGCTGGCCAACGGTTGCGACACGATCATTCTCGGTTGCACTCACTATCCGTTTCTCAAGCCGATGCTCAAGACGATGATTCCCGACAGCATCAGCCTGATTGACACTGGCGCAGCCGTAGCGCGGCAACTGCAACGGTTGCTGGCCGAATGTGATCTGCTCGCCGAAGGGCCGAACCGCCCGGTCAGATTCTGGACCAGTGCCGACCCCGCGTTCTTCCGCAAGACCCTGCCCCTGCTGGGTCAGGTTGCCGGCGACGTCGAAAAATTCAGCTTGTAAAAAAAATGTGAAATAACTAAAAAAACAGCTGAACTTCTAATCAGGCGCTAGCTTCTATAGCGATGAGTTATCTAGAAAACCAAACGATCGTTCCGGAAAAGGAAGTTTCAAAGTGAAGCGACTATTCTGCTTGGCCGCGATTGCGGCCGCACTGATGGGGCAAAGTATTACCGCGCAAGCTGCAGGTGTTGAATTTGCAGTGGGTGCGACCAGCGATTCGACCATGACGTATCGCCTGGGCATGAATTTCGATTGGGACAAGAGCTGGCTGCAAAGTGACGTCGGTCGCCTGACTGGTTACTGGAGCGGTGCCTACACGTATTGGGAGGGTGACAAGACTTCCAGCAACAACAGCCTGTCGTTCTCGCCGGTGTTCGTTTACGAGTTTGCCGGTCAGTCGGTCAAGCCGTATGTTGAGGCGGGCATTGGTGTCGCAGCGTTCTCCAACACCAAATATGAAAGCAACAACATCGGCGGCTCCTTCCAGTTCGAAGACCGCATCGGTTTTGGCCTGCGCTTCAATGGCGGGCATGAAGTCGGGATCCGTGCGACGCACTATTCCAACGCCGGCCTGGCCAGCAGCAACGACGGTGTAGAAAGCTACGCGCTGCATTACACGATGCCGCTGTAAGCAAGATCAAAAGATCGCAGCCTGCGGCAGCTCCTACAGGAAAACCCAATCCCCTGTAGGAGCTGCCGCAGGCTGCGATCTTTTTGCATCTAATCAGCGGTAGGCCGTGGCAATGCCTTTGCGTTCTTCAATGCACTCCGGTGCACCCATCTCGAACTCGCGACAGATCAGCGGACGTCTTTCGTAAATCGTGCACATCATGCTGTCGCGATCCAGCGCCGCGCACCAGCCGTCGTCCAGACGCAGCATGACTTCACCGCCCCACTCATCGGTATCGATAAAGCGCTCAGGCACGCCGGTGTCGGTGATCAGCATCACCTCAAGCTGGCAGCAGCACGCCGCGCAGGTCGAACAGGTGACCGCTGGCTCGGTGATTTGCTGGTGGGGAATGTTTTTCATGCCGGGCAGTGTAAGGCAGCCGCCGGTTGTCGTGTGAAAGGTCTGACAGACGCTCAGTGGCTCAAGCGCCGCGCCATGGCATGCAACAACGGAAACAGCAGGGCCCACAGCAGGCCGATGCCGATCAGGGTCGGCACTTCACCGTAGGGGAATCGCACGCCGGCCAGATGTCCGCCGCCGTAATAGGAGACAGCGCCGCCCACTGCGCCGAGTGCGCTGGCCAGCCACCAGGGACGGGCGCTCCATTGCAGGCAATGACGCAACGTGGTGGCGAGCAAGGCCCAGAGCAGCATTAGCCACAGCGGAATCAGTGGCGACAGATCCTGGAATTCGAACACCCCGGCAGCCCGCAACAGGCTGTCTACCGCCGTGCCGACAATCACCACGCTGAGGATCAGGCGACCTTCCGCCGCCCAACTGCTGATCCAGCCCAGATGAATCACCAGCACCGCCAGCGCCAGCAGCAGCCACAGACTGTTGCCGCCGATGACACAGGCCAGCCAGCCGACCTGAAACAGCACGGCATTGGCCACTCGCTCAAGCATCGAAGCGCCCGAGCAACGGCGCCGGCATGGCCGCCGGTTTCGCCAGCAGCAATTGCGCCGTGCCGATGGTGCGCTCCAGAAACCCGCCTTCGCAGTAGCACAGGTAAAACTCCCACAGCCGCAGGAAGTAATCGTCGTAACCCAATTCGCTCAAACGGCCATGGGCGCGGCGGAAGTTTTCGTGCCACAGGCGCAGGGTACGGGCGTAGTGCAGGCCGAAGTCTTCCATGTGCAACAGGTTCATGTCGGTCTCGCGGCTGACCACTTCAAGCATCTTTTGCACGCAGGGCAGGGCGCCGCCGGGGAAGATGTAGCGCTGGATGAAGTCGACGCCGCGCTTGGCCTGTTCGTAGCGCTGCTCGCGGATGGTGATTGCTTGCAACAGCATCAGGCCGTTGCTCTTGAGCAGGTGCGCGCATTGTTTGAAGTAGGTCGGCAGGAAGCGATGGCCAACCGCTTCGATCATCTCGATCGACACCAGTTTGTCGTACTCGCCGGTGAGGTCGCGGTAATCCTTGAGCAGCAGCGTCACCCGATCCTGCAACCCCAGGGCTTCAATGCGCTTGGCGGTAAACGCGTACTGCTCTTTCGACAGGGTCGTGGTGGTGACGCGGCAACCGTAATGCTGCGCAGCATAGAGCGCCATGCTGCCCCAGCCGGTGCCGATCTCCAGCAGGTGGTCTTCGGGTTGGAGCGCGAGCTTCTGGCAGATCCGTTCCAGCTTGTTCAGTTGAGCCTGTTCCAGGCTGTCCTCGGGCGTGAGGAACTGTGCGGCTGAATACATCATGGTCGGGTCGAGAAACTGTTCGAACAGATCGTTGCCCAGGTCATAGTGCGCGGCGATGTTTTTCTGCGAGCCCTTGCGCGTGTTGCGGTTGAGCCAGTGCAGGCCTTGCACCAGTGGCCGGCTGAGGCGAGCCAGGCCGCGTTCCATGGCGTCGAGTACGTCGAGGTTGCTGACGAACACGCGCACCACCGCGGTCAGGTCCGGCGAACTCCAGTAACCGTGGATAAACGCTTCGCCGGCACCAATCGAGCCGTTACCGGCGACCATGCCCCACACCGCCGCGTCTTGCACATGGATTTCACCGAGCAGGTGGCTGCCCGGCGTACCGAACATCAGGCGCTCGCCGTCCTCGACCACCAACAACTGCCCGTGTTTGAGTCGGCTCAGTTGCCGCAATACGCCGCGCCGCAGCAGCGAGCCGGTCAAGCCGTTGGTGCTGAAGCGACTGACAGTCAGGCTAGAGGATTTCATGGCGGTGCTCCTTGGGAGGCACAGTGGCGATTTGGAAGCTGCCGTCGGCAGCCTGATGAGCAAAAATCGGCGCGCGTTTGAGCAACAGGCGCAGGGCTTGCCAATAAATGGCCAGACAGGTTTTCGCGGTCATCCACGGAAAGCGCCGCAAGTAGCGGTGCAGGCTGCGGCGATCAAGGGGCTCGCGCTGCAATTTCAGCGTGGCGTCGAACAGCTTGAGGTCGCCCTGCCAGTCGGCCATGTGCACGCCGAGGCTTTGCGCGGCCGGGCTGAAACTCATGCGGTACTCCAGATCGCGCGGCAGGAACGGCGAAACATGAAAGGCCTTGGCCACGGCGAAATGCTGATGAAAGTCTTGCAAGTGGGTCGGCGTGCGGGCGGGCAATACGTAGTGATAACGTTCGCGCCACGGCGTGTTGGTCACTTCGCAGAGAATCGCCGCCAGTTGCCCGTCGGCCTCGTGACAATAAAAGAAACTCACCGGATTGAACGCCAGACCCCAACTGCGCGGCTGGGTCAGCAGGCAGACCGAACCTTGCGGCTGGTAGCCAAGGGCGGTTGCGACCTGCTGGCGCACCGCGTCGATCAGGCGCATGCCGCTGCCGGTAAAGGTTTTCAGGTAATCGGTTTCGCGAAACGAAAACGGCGCAAAACGGCTGCGGCTGGCGAACGGCGACAGTTCGAACACGGCGTCCTGTTCGGCCAGATCGAGGTACAGCAGACCGATGCGGTAGCGGAATTCGTGGCGTCTGGGTGAGAAGCGTCGATGGCCGATCCAGCCGCTGTACAGGGCGCTGTTCATAAGCTTTCCCCGAACGCGGCGGCCACGCGCAATGCGCTGACCACGCCGTCTTCATGAAAACCGTTGGCCCAGTAAGCGCCGCAATAGTGGGTGTGCTGCTGACCGTCGATTTCGGCCCAGCGGTTCTGCGCCGCGACCGCCGCGAGGCTGAATTGCGGGTGGGCGTAAGTGTATTTGGCCAGCACTTTGAACGGGCTGATGCCGGCGCTCTGATTGAGGCTGACGCAGAACGTGGTTTCGCTGTGAATACCCTGCAGGATGTTCATGTCGTAAGTGACGGCCGCGTGTGTATGGCCGGCGCCGCTCAAGCGATAGTTCCAGCTGGCCCACGCGAGTTTGCGCGAGGGCAGCAAGCGGGTATCGGTATGCAGCACGACTTCGTTATCGGCATAGGGCAGGGCGCCGAGGATCGAGCGTTCCGCCTGGCTCGGCGTGCCCAGCAGTTGCAGGGCCTGATCGCTGTGGCAGGCGAGCACGACCTTGTCGAAACGCTCGATGCCGGCCGGGCTGTGGATAACCACGCCGTGCTCGTCGCGGTCGATACGGGTCACTGGGCAACTGAGGCGGATCTTGTCCTTGAATGCAGCCGTCAGCGGCGCGACATAGGCACTTGAGCCGCCCTCGATCACTTGCCATTGCGGGCGATCACTGACTGACAACAGGCCATGGTTCTTGAAGAAGCGCACGAAGAATTGCAGCGGAAAATTGAGCATCTCGGCCATCGGCATCGACCAGATCGCCGAGCCCATCGGCACGATGTAGTGCAGGATGAAACGTTCACCGTAACCGCCAGCCTTGAGGTAATCGTCGAGGGTGGTGTCGGCGGCGATCCGCTGTTCGGCGAGGTCGCGCTGGGCTTCTTTATTGAAGCGCAGGATGTCGCGCAACATCCCCCAGAACCCCGGTGACAGCAGGTTGCTGCGCTGGGCGAAGAGGCTGTTGAGGTTGTTGCCGTTGTATTCCAGACCGGAATCCGGGTCGGTCACCGAGAAGCTCATTTCGGTCGGTTTGAACGACACCCCGAGCTGGCCGAGCAAACGAATGAAATTCGGGTAGGTCCAGTCGTTGAACACGATGAAACCGGTGTCCACGTGGTATTCGCGGCCGTCGACGGTTACCTGCACGGTGTGCGTGTGGCCGCCCACCCAGTCGCTGGCCTCGAACACCGTGACGTCGTGTCGGCGATTGAGCAGGTAGGCGCAGGTCAGGCCGGCAATCCCGCTGCCGACAATGGCAATCTTCATATCGGGTCTCGCAGCGGTGGGTTGCTGCGCACCATGCGCTTGCCGATCGCCAGTTGCAGACGCGCCGGCAGTTTCGACAGGGGCCACAGTGCCGCCATGAACAGTGCCGGAAAAGCGATTTCCAGAGGCCGGTTATCGAGATGGCTGAAGATATGCCGCGCGGCTTTATCCACAGGCCAGCTCAACGGCATCGGGAAGTCGTTCTTTGCGGTGAGTGGCGTTTCGACAAAGCCCGGGCTGATGATTGTGACATCGATGCCCTCGACCGCCAGGTCGATACGCAGCGATTCAAACAGGTAACGCAGCCCGGCCTTCGACGCGCCATAGGCTTCGGCCCGGGGCAACGGCAGGTAGGTCACGGAGCTGGCCATGCCGATCAGATGCGGCGCGGTGCCTTTGCGCAGCAACGGCAGGGCGGCTTCGATGCAGTAGCTGCTGGCGAGCAGGTTGGTACGCACTACGTGTTCGATGATCGAGGCGTCGAACTGTCGGGCGTCCACGTATTCGCAGGTACCGGCATTGAGAATCACGCTGTCCAGTGAACCCCAGGCCTGTTCGATCTGCTGACCGATTTCGCGCACGGTCTGACTGTTGGTCAGATCGCCCGCCACCACCAGCACTTGCCCCGGATAGCGTTGCGACAGCACTTTGAGCGGTGCCACCTGACGCGAGCTGACCGCCAGATGCGCGCCACTTTTCAGAATCTCTTCGGCCAGCGCTGCGCCGATGCCGCTGCTGGCACCGGTCAGCCAATACCGCCGTGGAGGTGTACGACTCATCCCATTCTCCTTTTCAGCCAGGCGATCACCCGGCCCAATACGGGTAAATGTTCATACAGCATGGCCCCGGCATCGAAATAATCCCGGTGGCGATACACCTTGTCGCGCCACAGCAGGTGTGAACACCCGGAGACGCGAATCAACTGACCACCCGCCAGGCGCGGGTGGCGATAACTCATGACCCAGCGCAGGTAACCTTCACCATCAGCGATCTGGTCGAAACCGTGAAAGTCGAAGCGCAATTCGCTGACATTGGCGTACAGCTCGCTGAAGTAGTTGCACAGTTGCTTGAGCCCCTGCACTTCATGCAGCGGATCGGTGAAGTGAATGTCATCGCTGTACAGCTCGCCCAGACGTTGCAAGTTGTCTTTGTTCAACTCGGCGAATTGACGGGCGAAGCGGCGCAGGAATTCACTCATGGACTTGTTCCATAGACGAGCGCGACGTCAGGTTCTTGAAGGCGGCCAGCGCGCGTTCGCGCGAAGCCCCGAGATTGACGATCGGCGACGGATAGTTGGCGACGCCGAACAGTCCGCCGGCGCTGGCCGGGTTATGTACTTCTTTCTTGTTCAAGCCAGCCAGCTCAGGCAGCCAGTGCTTGATGAACAGGCCTTCGCTGTCGAATTTTTCCGATTGGCTGATCGGGTTGAAAATACGGAAGTACGGCGCCGAATCGGTGCCGGTCGAGGCGCTCCACTGCCAGCCACCATTGTTCGCCGCCAGGTCGCCGTCGATCAGGTGACGCATGAAAAAGCGCTCGCCTTCTCGCCAGTCGATCAACAGGTTTTTGGTCAGGAACATCGCCACCACCATCCGCAGACGATTGTGCATCCAGCCGGTTTCCAGCAATTGGCGCATGGCCGCATCGACGATCGGCAAACCGGTGCGCGCTTCTTGCCACGCGGCCAGATCGTCCGGCGCATCACGCCAGGCCAGGGCCTCGGTTTCCGGGCGAAACGCGCGGTGACGCGACACCCGTGGATAACCCACCAGAATGTGCTTGTAGAACTCACGCCACAGCAGCTCGTTGATCCACGTCACTGCGCCGACCTTGCCGCTGTCGAACTCGCCCTGATTGCTTTGCAGGGCCGCATGCAGGCATTGGCGCGGCGAAATCACCCCGGCGGCCAGATAGGCCGAGAGTTGACTGGTGCCGGGTTTGGCCGGGAAGTCGCGTTCGCTCTGGTAGTAGTCGATTTGCGCGTCGGCGAAGGTGTCGAGACGGCGCCGGGCTTCCTGCTCGCCGGCCGGCCACAGGGCGCGCAATGACTCGCTCGGTGGTGCAAAACCTTTGATTGAGGCCGGCACCGGATCGCTGTCGATATTCAGCTTCGCTTGCTTGCCGGGGGCTTTTACCAACGCTGGTACCGAGCGATGCAGGCGCTCATAGCAGACCTTGCGGAATTGGCTGAACACCTGAAAGTATGTTTCGGTTTTGGTCAGTACCGTGCCGGGTCTGAACAGCAGTTGGTCGAGGTAGCTGTGAAAAGTGATGCCTCTGGTTTTCAGGGCCGCAGCGACGGCGGCGTCGCGCTGGCTTTCGTGGACGCCGTATTCTTCATTGACGTGCACGGTTTCCACGTTCAGTTGCCGGCAAAGCTCAAGCAACACCGCCGGGGCCTGATCCCAATGGTCGGCAGTGCGCAGCAGCAACGGGATATTCAGCGCACCAAGGCTGGCACTCAATTCACGCAGGTTGCGCAACCAGAAGTCGATCTTGCACGCCGCGTCGTCATGTTCCAGCCACTGCTGCGGGCTCAACAGATACACGGCAACCGTCGGGCCGCGCGCAGCGGCAGCCGCGAGGGCGGTGTTGTCATGTTGGCGCAAGTCGCTGCGCAGCCAGATCAATTGCATCGCGGTTTCCATTAAATCAGCCCACGCTGAACGAGTACCTGATGGGCCGAGAGCGAATCTTCGGCCAGGATCAAATCAGCGATCTCAAGGGTTCTTACGGACAACTCGGTCTGGTGGATGCATACCGTTGGTCCGACGAGCATTTTTGCCGCGCTGATGCCGTTCAGCAGTTTCGGCAACTGCGCCAGGTTCATTGCCTTGCTGGAATACAGCAGCACTCCTCGCGCTTGCAGGTGATCGACCGCCAGCGCCAGTTCTCCGGCCGGAAGAGGCCAGTCGAACACTTGTACCGGGCAGTCGGCACTGCTGATCAGCCACGCGCAGAGCCACAGGTGTGGTTCCAGCGCCAGATCCGAGTGATTGATCAGCAGCAGCGGTGCAGCGTGCAATTGCCGATTGTTATGGTAGATGCGTGCGCCGAATTTGCTGCGCAACCACGAATAAAAGAACACACGTTCCATCTGCGCACCGAACTGTCCTTGCCAGCGCTGTTCGAGTTCGGCCAGCAGCGGCAGGAGTAATTGCTCGCACAGCGTGCGTGGCGGGTACAGGGCCATGGCCTGGTTGATGCTGTCGTCGAGATTGCGCTCATTGAGCTGGATGACGGCGCCGAGCAAGGACTGACGCTGTCGTTGCCAGTCGTTCTCCACCGTCTCGGTAAAAGCTTGCGGCGCGTCGAGCAACGGTTTGACCTGACTGACCGCCACGCCTCGGTTGAGCCAGGTCAGAATGGTCAGGATTCGTTGCACATGTTCGCTGGAGTACAGGCGATGGCCCTTGGGCGTGCGCTGCGGCACGATCAACCCGTAACGGCGCTCCCAGGCGCGCAGGGTAATGGCGTTGACCCCGGTCTGCCGCGCCACTTCGCGGATGGGCAGCCAGCCCTCGTCGAGGGCTTTCTTGAAGTCCGCACCGAGGTCTTCCCGGGCGCTGCTGTCGAGTGTGTCGTTCATCAAATGGCGTTTCGCAGGCTGAGGTTTTCCGGATGCGGCTGCAGGTACACCTGTTGCGCGATGTACGGATCCGGGTGTTGGCGAAAATGATGCTTGAGCAAGGTCAGCGGCACCACCAGCGGCACGATGCCGTGACGGTACTGGCCGATGACATGCTGCATTTCCTGTTTGTCTTCAGGGCTGATCGCCTGTTTCAGATAGCCGCTGATGTGCTGCAGGACGTTGCTGTGGGTGCGGCGGGTGGCGCATTTCTTCAACGCGCTCATCAACTCGCTGAAATAGCGCGGGCCGAGTTCGACCGGATCGGTCTGAGCCATGTTGCCCAGCAATTTGCCCAAAGCTTTGTATTGCTCAGGGTTGTGCGCCATCAGCAGGTATTTGTAGCGCGAGTGGAATTCGGTCAGTGCGCGGCGGCTCAAGCCTTGTTTGAGCACTTGTTGCCAGGCGCTGTAGGCGAGTACGCGGGTGATGAAGTTTTCCCGCAGCACCGGATCGTTCAGGCGTCCGGCTTCTTCCACAGGCAGATCCGGGTGCTGTGCGCAAAACGCCTGGGCATAGATGCCACGGCCGCCGCCATTCACTGGTGCGCCGTTGGCGTGATAGACCTTGACCCGCTCCAGGCCGCATGAAGGCGACTGCTGCATGAAGATGTAGCCGCAGATGTCATTGAGCTCGCCGGCCATTTTCTGCCCGTAGGCCGCCAGCGGTTCGGTGACATTGATTTGCGGGTTGACGGTGCCGACCGCTTCGGGAGTGTCCGGATCCCCGACCAGGCGGATCGGCTCGCGAGGAATGCCCAGGCCAATCGCGACTTCAGGACAAACCGGGACGAATTCGAAATGCTCGGCGAGGGTGCGGCTGCACAGCCGCGATTCCTTGTGCCCGCCGTTGTAGCGCACTTCGGCGCCCATCAGGCAGGCGCTGATGGCGATTTTGGGCCGCAAAGCAGAAAGATTGGACATGCACACCTCGAATCTATTCCTGTACAGGTATTTATTTCTGTACAACTTTTCCTCAGCATAGATTCATGCGTGTACAAGTCAACTCATTTGTATAAGTTTTTCAGGTTTAACGCTGTCAACTGTGGGAGCGGGCTTGCTCGCGAAGGCGTCGGATCAGGGGGTAGTGTTTACTTCCAGCCCTGGAGCCATTCAGTCGAAATTTTCAGGCGCTGCCAATCAAGCCTTTCGCTGCGCTGCGTCAGGACTGCCTGCAACTCGATCTCCAGCACCGTACCTTCTTCATCACGGAACAGCTCGGTGACCAGAAAATGCTTTTCACGGTTTTGCGGGTGGGCTGCTGTCCACTTCGAGAGCAGCAGCTTTTGCGGATTGATGCGGTTCATTGCAGGTGTTCGTGCAAACGGCGGGCAGCTTCCTGGCCGCTGAGCCAGGCCCCCTCGACGCGCCCCGACAGGCACCAGTCGCCGCAGGCATACAAGCCCAGATCGGCGTCGGCCAGCGTGCCCCATTCGTGGCCGGTCGCAGGGCGCGCGTAGAGCCAGCGGTGGGCGAGGCTGAAGGTCGGCGCAGGCATGGCGCTGTGCAGCAGTTCGGCGAAGGCACCGTGCAGTTGCTCGATCACCGCTTCCTTGGGCAGGTCGATGTGTTGCCGGCTCCAAGCGCTGCTGGCGTGCAGCACCCAGGTGTCGCACGTCGTGTCACGTCCCGGTTTGCTGCGATTGCGTGCCAGCCAGTCGAGCGGGCTGTCCTGCACAAAGCAACCTTCGATCGGGGTGTCCAGTGGCGTATCGAAGGCGAGGGCGACGGCCCAGGTCGGGTCCATTTTCACCCCGGCGGCCGCGCCGGCGAGTTTCGGTGCAGCGGCCAGCAATGCGGTGGCTTGCGGCGCCGGGGTGGCGATCACCACATGGCTGAAGGGGCCATGGGTGAAGCCTTCGGCGTCCTGCAAATGCCAATGTTCTTCGCCGCGAAACACCTCGGTGATGCGGCAGGCAAAGTGCACTTCCAGGCCATTGAGCAAGCCGCGGGTGATGGCGCTCATGCGCGGCGTGCCGACCCAACGGGTCTGCTCGTCCGGCGACAGATTCAATTGTCCGCCCTGACAGGTGTAGAGCTGCGGTTGCCATTCGGCGACCCAGCCCTGGCTTTGCCAGCGTTGCACCTCGGTGACGAAACGCCGGTCGCGGGCGGTGAAATATTGCGCGCCCATGTCCAGAGAACCGGCGTCGCTGCGTTTGCTCGACATGCGCCCGCCGCTGCCGCGGCTTTTGTCGAAGAGCTGGACGGTGTGTCCGGTCTCTGTCAGCGCCTGCGCGGCGGAGAGTCCGGCGATGCCGGTGCCGATGATTGCGATAGGTACAGTCATAGGGGCCTCGTTTACCTTTCTGTACAGACTACGCCGTCAATGAAACCTGTACAATTTTGTTTTTTGGTATAACTTCTAGCGTTCTCGTTCTGACAGCTTGGCCTATGGTTAAACAATAGAGCCTGCCCGATAGAAAAGATCCCTGCTTATAAAAATAGACTAGTGATCCGGGTAAAACGCCACGCGAGGAAGAAGTCATGCGCATATTGCTGACCGGCGGTACTGGTTTGATCGGACGTCAGCTCTGTCAGTATTGGTCCAGGCAAGGCCATCAACTGACGGTGTGGAGTCGGCGTCCGGAGAAGGTCGCGCAGATCTGCGGTGCGCAGGTGCGTGGTATTGCCCGTCTCGAAGACTTCGGCAACGAGCCACTGGACGCAATCGTCAATCTGGCTGGAGCACCGATCGCGGATCGGCCATGGACCCATCGGCGCAAAGCGTTGTTGTGGAGCAGCCGCATCACCCTGACCGAAACCCTGCTGGCGTGGCTGGAAACACGACAACAGAAACCGGCGTTGTTGATTTCCGGTTCTGCAGTCGGTTGGTACGGTGACGGCGGTGAGCGCGAGCTGACCGAGGATTCACCGCCGGTGATCGACGATTTTGCCAGCCAGTTGTGCATTGCCTGGGAGGAAACCGCGCAGCGTGCCGAAGCGTTGGGCGTGCGCGTGGTGCTGGTACGAACCGGGCTGGTGCTATCAGCCGAGGGCGGCTTTTTGTCGCGGCTGTTGCTGCCGTTCAAGCTTGGGCTGGGCGGGCCTTTGGGCAATGGTCGGCAGTGGATGCCATGGATTCATATTGATGATCAAATCGCCCTGATTGATTTTCTTCTGCACCGCGATCAGGCGAGCGGTCCTTATAATGCCTGCGCACCGAAACCGGTGCGCAATCGCGAGTTTGCCAAAACGCTGGGCAGCGTGCTGCACCGTCCGGCGTTCATGCCGATGCCGGCCCTGGCGCTGAAGGTCGGGCTTGGCGAAATGTCATTGCTGTTGCTGGGCGGCCAACGGGCCGTGCCGGCACGCTTGCTGGAAGCGGGTTTCACTTTCCAGTTCACGGATTTGCGCGCGGCTCTGGATGATCTCTCCGGCCGCCTTTGAAATAGGACGATGCATGACCGATCACGCCTTGCTTCTGGTCAACCTGGGCTCCCCGGCCTCCACTTCGGTGGCCGATGTACGCAGCTACCTCAATCAGTTTCTGATGGACCCGTACGTGATCGACCTGCCGTGGCCGGTGCGGCGGCTGTTGGTGTCGCTGATTCTGATCAAGCGCCCTGAGCAATCGGCCCATGCCTACGCGTCGATCTGGTGGGAGGAGGGTTCGCCGCTGGTGGTGCTGAGCCGTCGTCTGCAACAGCAGGTGACCAGCCAGTGGACCCATGGCCCGGTGGAACTGGCCATGCGTTACGGTGAGCCGTCGATTGAAACGAAATTGCTGCAACTGGTCGCCGCCGGGCACAAGCGCATTACGCTGGCGCCGCTTTATCCACAGTTCGCCGACAGCACCACCACCACGGTGATCGAAGAAGCCAAGCGGGTGATTCGCGAGAACAAGCTCGACGTGAAACTGTCGGTGCTGCAACCGTTTTACGATCAGCCGGAATACCTCGATGCACTGGTCGCCAGCGCCCAATCGCACTTGCAGCAGGATTACGATCACTTGCTGCTGAGTTTCCATGGCTTGCCGGAGCGGCACCTGACCAAGCTCGATCCGACTGGCAATCACTGCTTGAAAAACGCGGATTGCTGCAAGAACGCTTCGCCGGCTGTGCTGGCCACCTGTTACCGCGCCCAGTGCATACGCACCGCCGCCGAGTTCGCCAGGCGTGCGGGCATTGCCGATGGCAAATGGTCGGTGTCGTTTCAGTCGCGTCTGGGGCGGGCGAAGTGGATCGAACCCTACACTGAAGCGCGGCTGGATGAGTTGGCGAAAAGCGGCATGAAAAAGATTCTGGTGATGTGCCCGGCGTTTGTCGCCGATTGCATCGAGACGCTGGAAGAGATCGGGGATCGCGGCCAGGAACTGTTCCGTGAGGCGGGGGGTGAGGAGTTGGTGCTGGTGCCGTGCCTGAATGACGACCCGCAATGGGCGAAGGCGTTGGCAATCCTGTGTGAAAGAGCGCCGTTGGCCCTCTGAAAGCATCGCGAGCAGGCTCGCTCCCACAGGGGATCTTCAGCGCACCGAAGATCAATGTGGGAGCGAGCCTGCTCGCGAAAGCTATCTGTCAGATAATAAAGATCTAAAGCCTTAGATCAGCGGCTCATCGGCCTTCTTGTTCTTCCAGCCATCATTGCCCGGCAGAATCAGGTTCAGTGCAATCGCCACCACCGCGCACAACGCGATGCCTTTGAGGCCGAAGTCGTCGGGGCCAGTGCCGGTGCCGACCAGCACACCGCCGATACCGAACACCAGAGTCACCGAGACGATCACCAGATTGCGCGCTTCGCCCAGATCGATCTTGTGGCGGATCAGGGTGTTCATCCCCACCGCGGCAATCGAGCCGAACAGCAGGCACAGAATCCCGCCCATCACCGGCACCGGAATGCTTTGCAGCAGCGCGCCGAACTTGCCGATGAACGCCAGGGTGATGGCGAAGATCGCCGCCCAGGTCATGATTTTCGGGTTGTAGTTCTTGGTCAGCATCACCGCGCCGGTCACTTCCGCGTAGGTGGTGTTCGGCGGGCCGCCAAACAGGCCGGCGGCCGTGGTGGCGATGCCGTCACCCAGCAAGGTGCGATGCAGGCCCGGCTTCTTCAGGTAGTCACGACCGGTCACGCTGCCCACGGCAATGACGCCGCCGATGTGCTCGATGGCCGGCGCCAGCGCCACCGGAACGATGAACAGGATCGCCTGCCAGTTGAACTCGGGGGCGGTGAAGTGCGGCAGGGCGAACCATGGCGCCGCCGCAATCTTCGCGGTATCGACCACGCCGAAATAGAACGACATGGCAAAACCGACCAGCACCCCGGAAATGATCGGCACCAGGCGGAAGATGCCTTTGCCGAACACCGCCACGATCAACGTGGTCAGCAGCGCCGGCATCGAGATCATCATCGCGGTCTGGTAATGGATCAGCTCGGAACCATCACCCGCCTTGCCCATTGCCATGTTCGCGGCAATCGGCGCCATGGCCAGGCCGATGGAGATGATCACCGGACCAATCACTACCGGTGGCAGCAGACGGTCAATGAAACCGGTGCCTTTGATCTTCACGGCAAGGCCGAGGAAGGTATAGACGAAACCGGCCGCCATCACGCCGCCCATGGTCGCGGCGAGGCCGAACTGGCCCTTGGCGAGAATGATCGGAGTGATGAACGCAAAGCTCGACGCGAGGAACACCGGCACCTGACGCCCGGTGACGATCTGGAACAGGATCGTCCCCAGACCTGCGGTAAACAGTGCCACGTTCGGGTCAAGACCCGTGATCAGCGGCATCAGCACCAGGGCGCCGAAAGCCACGAACAGCATCTGGGCACCGGACAGCACCGTGCGCCAGAGCGGATCGTTGAACTCTTGCTGCATGTTTACGCGTCCTTCTGCTTGGTGCCGAAGATCTTGTCACCGGCGTCGCCAAGCCCAGGGATGATGTAACCGTGCTCGTTCAAGCGCTCATCGATGGACGCGGTGTAGATGGTCACGTCCGGGTGAGCCTTTTCTACGGCAGCAATGCCTTCCGGCGCTGCGACCAGCACCATCGCGCGGATGTCCTTGCAGCCGGCTTTCTTCAACAGGTCGATGGTCGCGACCATGGAGCTGCCGGTGGCGAGCATCGGGTCGATGATCATCGCCAACCGTTCGTCGATTTCCGGAACCAGTTTTTCCAGGTAGGTGTGCGCTTGCAGGGTTTCTTCGTTGCGGGCGACGCCCACTGCGGAAACCTTGGCGCCCGGGATCAGACTCAGCACGCCTTCGAGCATGCCGATGCCGGCGCGCAGGATCGGCACGACGGTGATCTTCTTGCCGGCGATTTTCTCCACCGACACGGTGCCGCACCAACCTGGAATATCGTAGGTTTCCAGGGGCAGGTCTTTGGTAGCTTCATAGGTCAACAGGGCGCCGACTTCCTGAGCAAGCTCACGGAAATTCTTGGTGCTGATGTCAGCGCGGCGCATCAGGCCGAGTTTATGGCGGATCAGCGGATGGCGGATCTCGAGGATGGGCATGGAAAAACTCCGGCGGCGGGCAAAAAAACCGGCCTAGATTAATCTATCCGAGGGTGATGTCCTATAGGACATTGAGTACGTTAGTCCATTAACGCTTGATTCGACCTCGCGGGATGCGTACCTTTGCCCGCTTTTCCAATTCCGCCACCCCTGGAGAGCGCCATGTCCGCTGATCTCGAGCATATCCGTCAAATCATGCGAGAGGCTGACTGCCTGTACACCGAAGCTGAAGTCGAGGCCGCCATCGCCCGCGTCGGTGCACACATCAACGAACAACTGGCCGACAGCAACCCGGTGGTGTTCTGCGTGATGAACGGCGGCCTGATCTTCTCCGGCAAACTGCTGACTCATCTGCAGTTCCCGCTGGAAGCCTCCTACCTGCACGCCACCCGTTATCGCAACGAAACCAGCGGCGGCGACCTGTTCTGGAAAGCCAAGCCGGAAGTCTCGTTCATCGACCGCGACGTGCTGATCATCGACGACATCCTCGACGAAGGTCACACCCTGGGCGCGATCATCGACTTCTGCAAACACGCCGGCGCGCGCAAAGTGCACACCGCCGTGCTGATCGACAAGGACCACGACCGCAAGGCGCGTCCTGACCTGAAGGCAGACTTCGTCGGCCTGCCATGCGTTGACCGCTACATCTTCGGTTACGGCATGGACTACAAAGGCTACTGGCGCAACGCCAACGGGATCTTTGCCGTTAAAGGCATGTAAGCAAGATCAAAAGATCGCAGCCTTCGGCAGCTCCTACAGGGGGATTGATGTACACCCTGTAGGAGCTGCCGAAGGCTGCGATCTTTTGCTTTTAATCCCATGCTAGAGTGCTCGGCCCCGCCCCCGGAGCCTGTCATGAGCCTTCTGATCCGCAGCTTTGCCGCCCTGTTGCTGACCCTCAGCCTGCCTCTGGCCGCCGCCCCGGCGCCGATGCACAGTCAGTTTCTACCGCCGGACGACCTGACCCTGCGCGACGCTGAGCCCGAGCAGCAACAACTGCTGCAGGTCACCGATTATTCGGTGGTGGTCGGTGCGCAACGCCAGTCCAATCAGCAGCCGATTCCGGTGACCTCACCGCTGATGATCCGCCTCAAGGGCAAGTCGCTGAACAAGGGTGCAACCATCACTCAGGTGCTGGTCAATTTCGATGGCGAAAGCAAAAGCCTGAAAAAACCGGTTTATGACGACAAGAGCAAGACCCTGACCCTGTTCTACCCGTTGGCCCAGTACCGAGTGGTGGTCGATCTGCTGCGCAACGACACCGTGTATGTACAGTTCCTCAGTTATGCCAACGGCCACATCTGGGCCGATCTGCACACCGGGGCCGTGCGTTCGCGTTGAGCCTTGTGGCTGGGCAGGGGTAAACTGCCCGCCCCGTGTAATGTCTGCGAGCTGGAGTCGGCAATGCGTAAAGATAAGAAACAGGTGATTGGTGACGAGATCGGCGATGAGCAGATCAAGCTGTTCCTCGATTTTGAACCGGTCGACGCCACTTCGCCGTCGCTGCACAAACTGATCAAGGCCTACCGTGGCCTGCGCATCGACGATTTCGAGCGCTTCCTGACGTTCTTCGTCGCCGCCGGTTACGACGTGGATGGCAAGGATGAGCAGGGCCAGACGTTTGTTGATCTGATCAAGGATCAGCGTAACGCGGCCGAGTACATCGAGCTGATCGACAAGGCTCGCGGTTAAGATCAAAAGACAAGATCAAAAGATCGCAGCCTTCGGCAGCTCCTACACAGGATTTGTGTTTACCCTGTAGGAGCTGCCGAAGGCTGCGATCTTTTGCTTTTCAGGGTCAATAAAAAACGCCCCGCACTCACTGAGTACGGGGCGTTTTTTTTGCCGCAAGATCAAGCGAAGCTTGGGGTCTCGCTGCTTTCTTCAACCAGTTCCAGGGCGATGTTGTTCTGCGTGTTGATCTTGCGATACAGCGCAGCATCGGTTTCCAGAACCTTTTCACGGGCCGGGAAGATCTCGGCCAGTTTGGCCGCCCACTCACCCTTGGCCTTGGCCGGGAAGCATTTCTCGATCAGTTCCAGCATGATCGAAACGGTCACCGAAGCGCCTGGCGAAGCGCCGAGCAGGGCGGCGAGGGAGCCATCTTTCGCCGCGACCAGTTCGGTACCGAATTGCAGGATGCCGCCCTTTTTCGGGTCTTTCTTGATGATCTGTACCCGTTGGCCGGCCACTTCCAGGCGCCAGTCTTCGGCTTTCGCCTCCGGGTAGAAGCGGCGCAGGGAGTCCAGGCGCTGCTCCATCGATTGCATCACTTCGCTGACCAGGTACTTGGTCAGGTCCATGTTGTTTTTCGCCACTGCCAGCATCGGCCCGATGTTGCCGGCGCGAACGGACAGCGGCAGGTCCATGAAGGAGCCGTGCTTGAGGAACTTGGTGGTGAAACCGGCGTATGGCCCGAACAGCAGGGATTTCTTGCCGTCGACCACGCGGGTGTCCAGGTGCGGCACGGACATGGGTGGCGAACCCACCGCGGCCTGACTGTAGACCTTGGCCTGGTGGTGCTTGACCACTTCCGGGTTATCGCAACGCAGCCACTGGCCACTGATCGGGAAGCCGCCGAAGCCTTTGCTTTCCTCGATACCCGAAGCCTGCAGCAGCGGCAGGGCCGCGCCACCGGCGCCGAGGAAGACGAATTTGGCATCGACTTCACGGCTGTTGCCGCTGTTGACGTCCT
Source organism: Pseudomonas sp. IT-P260 (assembly GCF_949768395.1). Taxonomy (NCBI): domain Bacteria; kingdom Pseudomonadati; phylum Pseudomonadota; class Gammaproteobacteria; order Pseudomonadales; family Pseudomonadaceae; genus Pseudomonas; species Pseudomonas sp. IT-P260. The sequence continues at coordinate 25,464 of NZ_CATKPO010000008.1, read as the reverse complement.
TGATGCTGACGGTCCAGCCGGCGCCGTTACGCTTGAGGCCGGTCACGCGCTTGCAGTACTTGACCTGGGTGTCCGGTGCGCTGGTCAGGTGCTTGAGCAACTGATTGGTCAGGGCGCCGAAGTTGACGTCGGTGCCGTTCATCACGCGGGTCGCGGCCAGGACTTCGTCCGGCGAACGGCCCGGCATCATCAGCGGCATCCACTCGGCCATCTTGGCTTTGTCTTCGGTGTATTCCATGTCGGCGAAGGCGTGGTGCTTGTGCAGCACGTTGAAGCGTTCCTTGAGGAACGACACGCCTTTGTCACCCTGGACGAAGCTCAGGTGCGGCACCGGGCTGATGAAGGACTTGCACGAGCCGAAGGTGCCTTTTTTGGTCAGGTACGACCAGAACTGCTTGGACACTTCGAACTGGGTGTTGATGTGCACGGCTTTCTTGATGTCGACGCTGCCGTCGGCGGCCTGCGGCGTGTAGTTCAGCTCGCACAGGCCGGCGTGGCCGGTACCGGCGTTGTTCCACGGGTTGGAACTCTCCGCGGCCCCGGAATCCATCAACTCGACGACTTCCAGCTTGATCGTCGGGTCGAGTTCTTTGAGCAGTACTGCCAGGGTGGCACTCATGATGCCGGCCCCAACCAGAACTACGTCGACTGCTTCGTTATGCGCCATTTAACGCGTCTCCAAAATCTGCAGCACCAAATTGTCGGCATGGCTGCCAGGGCGTGGCGGGGCAGGTCAGTTAAGCCCCGGATAACCCATGGTCAGGTTCGTCATGTCCGAATCTTCGCAATTTTTCGCAACTTCGACGGATGCATGCGGCCTGGCTTCAAGAGTTGCATGAACTCATTTCAGCACGCGGCTGGCAATTCGACTTATGGTCGAGACATCCGTTTTGTGCAACCAAATCCGTAGCGGACAGGCTTCAGGCTCCGATGTTCGAGGTATCCCCGGTCCTGTGTCGTTGGGCTGTTACAGACGCTAATGGTGCATGTTCAGACGCAAAACTATTCATTTGCTCGCCACACTCTTGTGAAGTTGTGAAAACCCGTTTTTTTCACGCTCTTTTGAAGACGTGAACCTCAAAAAAGGGCTGTCCAGGCCTGGCACCGTGCCCGCAAAGGCAAAACAACGCGGTGGCCGAGCATATGACAGCTCTGCAGATTCGCGAAAAGCGGGGTTTTGCCGGAAGAACAGGCAAGCGCGCCAACTTCACTCGATCTGTGTGGGCGGCTCTCTGTGGGCGATTTTGATGGCGAATGCAGGGCATTGCCGGTGTTGCGGGGCCCGATCAGGAGACGTCCTTATAATCGGGGGGAGATTGTATCGAAGAAATGCGGGCAGTTGGTCGAGTTTAATGACTTTTATTAGGCATCCGGTCAGATGCTCAACATCGCCTGGGCACGTGCGCGAGGTTGTTGCTCGATGACCCGGGCGCTGGCGGGCAGCGGCTGGTGCAACCAGTTGAGGCGGATTTCTTCGATTTCCACCCAGCCGTCACCCATTGGCTTGAGGCTGCACTGTTTGAAGGCCTGGCAGTGACCGTTGCGATCCAGCAGGGCGAAGCTGCGGTGCAGCGGACGTGGCGCGAACAACGAGATCAGATAACGCATGGCAAGTACCTTGTTGGGGACTGGTTTGAAGCTTGCCAGGCGGCCGTGACGCCAAGGTGTATGGGCGGTGAATAATCTGTGACAGGAACCGCATTCTCTCGGCTGGGTCAGACATTTGAGTATTCACTGTCGAGTGCTGGTTACCCGCAGTGGCCCACCGCTATACTGCCGGCCTGTTTGTGCCTGATTCTGGAGAAAAGAGCATGTTGCAACGCCTGTTGTTCGGTTTGATCACTGTGACCAGTTTGACCCTGGTTGGCTGCGCCCACAGCCCGCAACAACTGAGCCCGGAACCGAAGCTGACCACGCAGTTGGCCCCGGTCGGCCATGGCCAGCAAGTGGTGGTGCGCGTGGTTGACGGTCGTCCGTCGCCAACCCTCGGCACCCGTGGCGGCCTGTACCCGGAAACCAGCGCCATCACTGTACAGCGCGAGCAGATCCTGCCGAAGTTGCAGGCCCAGGCTGAAGCCGCCGTGCGTCTGCTCGGCTTTACCCCGACCAGCAACGCGATGAATGCGCCGCAATTGACCGTGACTCTGACCGAGCTCAAGTACCAGTCGCCGAAAGAAGGCATGTACGTGACCGAGGCCACCATCGGCGCGACCTTCCGTTCCGACGTGCAGAGCGGCAACCGTCGCTACAGCGGCCGCTACGGTGCTTCGCTGGACCAGCGTTTCGGCATGGCGCCGAACCAGGAAACCAACACCAAGCTGGTCAGCGACGTGTTGAGCGACGCCTTGACTCGCCTGTTCAAGGACCCGACCGTGGGTCAGATCCTCGCCGAGTAAGCTTCGCGGCTGATGTGAAAAAGCCCGGGCCAGTGATGGCGCCGGGCTTTTTAATGTCCACTGATTCCCCGCTGATCCCCTGTAGGAGCTGCCGCAGGCTGCGATCTTTTGACTTTGATTGTCAAAAACAACATCAAAAGATCGCAGCCTGCGGCAGCTCCTACAGGGGGGCGGTGTGGGTCAGGCGGCCTGGGAGTAGAAGTCGAGCACGCTCACGCCCGTCAGCAGGTCAGTCTCCGGCAAATCCGCATGTTGATGCCCGCCGAGGGCGCAATACACCAGCCAGTGGCGATCCTGAACATTGAAGGCGAGACTGCCGACGAGGCTTTGTTGTTCGTCGGACGGGGTGATGAGGTACAGGCGATCCTGGTTTTCGGCGTGAAGCATGTCGCGTTCCATGTGTGTTTCGAGGCGCGCATGGTGGCCGATGTAAATGACGATGCCGTGACACAGGACAGCCATCGGTCGATTGTCAGGTTATTTGTCGCAAAGGGTAGGGCAGGGGCGAAGGGTTTGGGTAGAATCCGCGCCGCGGTCGTCGATCGGGCGCCTGCCACACTGATTCAGATTCGAGGTCTGTGATGTCGCTGCACTTGATGACGCTGTTTACCGCCCATCCCGCCAAATTGATCAACCTGCTGGCGCTGGCTCTGGCTTTCCCGGGCAGTTGGCTGCTGCATGCGACTCGCCGTCGTGAACAACGCGCCATGGCCAGCATCGCCGCACAGCGCCAGGCCCAACCGAACGCCGAACCGATTCTGGATTGGGCGACCTTGCGCATGAACCGCTTTTTCTACCGCTTCGGTTTTGCCTGCCTCGGCCTGGCCCTGATCGTTTCCTGGATCAGCACGCGCTTCTGAAAGCAAAAGATCGCAGCCTGCGGCAGCTCCTACAGGAGATTGGTGTAGGAGCTGCCGCAGGCTGCGATCTTTTGATCTTGCTTTTGTTTTACAACGGCAACCCGGCCTTCACCCGGTACTGATTGCGCACCGGCGTCGCATATTGCAGCACCAGATACGGACGGTGCTCCTCAGGGCAAGCGTCCAGGCGGCTCTGCCATTCTTCCTGCGCCTTGGCCAGTTCGTCGGCGGGGAACAGCTCGGCAGCCTTCGGCACGTTCAGTTGCGGATCGGCGTCGGCCCACTGCGCGTACGCCAGGTAATGCACCGGGAACAGGCGATAACCGCCGAGAATCTGCTTGTCCATCTCGACCGCCAATTGCTTGGTGTCTTCGAACAGCTCGGTGATCGGCGCGGCGAAGTTCACGTGCACCCGGCCCTTGTAGCCGGTGATGCCCTTGGCAATGCTCACATCATCCTCGCCCGGCGCCTTGGCGTAGGTGCCGGTGGTAGCGCGGATGTACAGCTCGCGGGCCTTGGCCTGGTCGCACGGGTCGTATTCGTAACTGATCGACACCGGGGTCAGGTTCAGCGACTGGATCACTTCGCCGAACGGTTCGTCCTTGCGGCTCATATGGAACATTTTGAGGATCGCCGACTCGGTACGGTCGTCACCGTCCTTGGCCCGGCCTTCGGCCTGCGCGATCCAGATCGAGGCGCAATCGTTGCGGATCGAGTGGTTGATGTACGCCGACAGCAATTGATACGCCGCCATCTTCTCGCGGCGCCCGGTGATCGAACGGTGCACGATGAAGCTCTTGTTCAGGCGCATCAGATCGCTGACAAAGGGCTTTTGCAGCAGGTTGTCGCCGATTGCGATGCGCGGCGTCGGCAGGCCGGCGTGGTACACCGCATAGTTAACGAAGGCCGGGTCCATCACGATATCGCGGTGGTTGGCGATAAACAGATAAGCGCTGCCGGACTTGAATTGCTCGACACCCGTGTAGGTCACGCCGTCGGTGGCGCGCTCGATGGTGTGGTCGACGTAGGACTCGATCTTGTCCTGCAACGTCGCCACCGAGGTCACGCTGGCGAACTCACGACGCAGCCGATGGGCTATAAGTGGTTTGAGCATCCAGCCGAAGGCACCGGCAAAACGCGGGAAGCGGAAGTGGGTGAGGATATCTAGAAACGCCTTGTCGCCGAGCAGTCTTGCCAGTACCACAGGTACTTCGCTGTCGTCGTAAGGTCGGATGGCATCGAATTCGCCCATCATGCTCTCTTGTTGGAAACGGCTAGGGTAAGTAAAGGTTTTGATCGAAAACCGACGGGGCACGGTCTGAAAAAGTAGCCAGACAAAAATAGCCCTGCAAATAGACCGGCGATTATACGCACAAGTCACCTGGGAGACCGCGATGCTGGAAAGCGCACTGTATGAATGTCCGTATTGTGGTGAAGAGGTCGAGACAACAGTGGACTTGTCTGACGGCGATCAGACCTACATCGAGGACTGTCAGGTGTGTTGTCGACCGATCACCTTTGTCCTGCAGGTGCATGGCGAGGACTGGTTTCTGGAAGTGTTCAGTGAAAACGAATGAGGGGCGCCCATGCAGCGAATCTACGAGCCGGAAAACCTGATGGAAGGCGAGATGCTCAAGGGCATGCTCGCCAGCGAAGGCATCGAGGCGCACCTGGTGGGCCGGGATCTGCTCGGCGGCACGGGGGAGTTGCCGATTTTTGGCCTGCTGGGGTTGTCGGTCGAAAACGATCAGGCCGAATACGCCCGCGAGCTGATCACCGCGTACAATGCCGCGCTGCCGCTGCCCGGCGATGAACCGGAGAGCTTCCCCGGGACGCTGGTCTGTTAGGCTGACGTTCGTTTTATTGCTGAGTCGTGTTGCCCCATGTGTGGACGTTATGCCCTGTTTCGCTGGAACCGCGACTTCGCGGCCCTGCCCGGATTTCCCGCCGATCAGCAGGCGCAGTGGAATATTTCTCCCAATGATTCGGTGTTGATGCTGCGTGCCGAGGCCAACGGCCAACGCACGCTGGCCCGCGCCCGTTGGGGGCTGACGCCGCCGTGGCTGACCGATCTGTCGAAGACCCCGACGCATGCCCGGGCGGAAACCGTCGCCGAACAACCGATGTTCCGTGAAGCGCTGCGCCTGCGTCGTTGCCTGCTGCCGGCCAACGGTTTCTACGAATGGCGCGGCAATCTGCGCAAGCGCCCGTACTGGCTGACGCCGGGTGAGGGTTCATCGCTGTTTTTCGCGGCGATCTGGGAGGCGTATCCGGTGCAGGAGCAGGTGTGGCTGAGCACCGCGGTCATCACGCAGCCGGCGGCCAGTCAGCGCCGACCGTTGATTCTCGATGAGGCGGGGCAGGCGGCCTGGCTCGATCCTGCGACGCCGCTGCATGTGCTGCAGGGCTTGCTCGCCAGTGAGCCGGCGGCATTGCGCGAGCGGGTGCTGGCGAATCTGGTGAATGATCCGAAGCTCAATGGGCCGGAGTGTCTGACCCCGGGTTGATGTGAAAGCGAAAAGATCGCAGCCTGCGGCAGCTCCTGCATCGATCCTCTAGGAGCTGCCGCAGGCTGCGATCTTTTGACCTTGCTGTTAAACCTTGAACTGATTGATCAAGCGCCGCTGCTGCTCCGCCAGTTTGGTCAGGCCGGCACTCGCCGAACTCGACTCATCCGCACCGCCCGCCACTTCATTCGCTACCTGACCGATATTGATCACGTTGCGGTTGATGTCATCCGCGACGGCGCTTTGCTCTTCAGCGGCACTGGCGATCTGCGTATTCATGTCATTGATCACCGACACCGCCTGAGTAATCGTCTCCAGCGCCTCGGCGGCTTTCGCCGCGTGCTGCACGCTTTCGTCGGTGCGGTTCTGGCTGTCCTCCATGACCCGCACCACGTCGCGGGTGCCCTGTTGCAGTTGCTGGATCATGCTCTGGATTTCTTCGGTGGCCTTCTGGGTCTTCTGCGCCAGATTGCGCACCTCGTCCGCCACCACGGCAAAGCCGCGCCCCTGTTCACCGGCACGCGCCGCTTCGATCGCGGCGTTCAGCGCCAGCAAGTTGGTCTGCTCGGCGATCCCGCGAATGGCAGTCAGGATCGCGTTGATGTTTTCACTGTCCTTGGCCAGGGTCTGCACCACGCCCACGGCTTTGCCGATTTCCAGCGCCAGCGCACCAATCGAATTCGAGGTATCACGGACGATCTGCATGCCCTGGCCAGCGGCCTGATCCGCATGGCTGGCGGCTTGCGCCGCCTGGGTGGCGTTGCGCGCCACGTCTTGCGCAGTGGCGGTCATTTCCTGCACGGCAGTGGCGACCTGATCGATCTCGGCCATTTGTTTCTGAATGCCGATGTTGGTGCGAATGGCGATGTCGGCCGTGTGTTCGGAGGAATCGCTGACGCTCTGCACCGAGGTCACCACCTGCGTGATCATCGCCTGCAACTTGGCGAGGAAGGTGTTGAAGCCTTTGGCAATCGAGCCGAGTTCATCGCTGCGATCACTGCTCAGGCGGCGGGTCAGGTCGCCTTCACCTTTGGCAATGTCATCGAGCATGGCGACCATCTGCTTCAGGGGGCGGGCGATGCCGTGCCCCACCAGCCAGATCACCAGCAAACCGATGGCGGCAATGATCAGGCCGACCATGGCCATGCCGAAGGTGTCGGACTTGCGTTGCGCATCAAGGTCGGCCTGAAGTTTTTGCAGATCCGCCATCACCGCGTTCAACGGCAGTTGCAGCATCAGGGTCCAGCGCGCGTCGGTCTGGCCGATGCCGAATGGCAGGTACAACTCGATACGGCCCTTGTCCTTGTTGACGGAGTAGGTGACTTCGCCGCGTTTGAGATTGGCCATGTTGGCAATTTGTTCGGCGTCGAGAATGTCGCTGACCTTTTCACCGAATTTGCTCGGGTCCTGGGTGTAGGCCACGATCCGCCCGTTACCGCCGATCAGGGCCATTTGCCCGGCGCCGCTGTACAGCTTCTGGTTGGCGGCGAGGAGCATGTCCTGAATGAAGTTCACCGACAGGTCGGCGCCGACGATGCCCTGGAACGCGCCGTTGAGCATGATCGGTTCAATGAACGAGGCGAGCATGACGACTTTGTCGCCGACTTTGTAAGGTGCCGGATCGATCACGCAGGGTTTTTTGGTTTCCTTGGAACAGAGGTAATACTCACTGGCGCGCACCCCTGTGGACAGGGTTTTCTGATCGTCGACATCGGCCAGTTTGTCCACGCCCAGACTGCCGTCGGTATTGCGGAACCACCACGGCAGGAAGCGTCCGTTGGCAGGGTCGATACCGATCACGGCGCTGCCGACGTAGGCCGCGTCATTGTGATCCAGTGCGTTCTTTTCCCAACCGATGTAGGTACCGAGAATCTTCGGGTTCTGCTCGACGTTTTCCTTGATCAGGCTGATCAATTGCTCGCGGCTGATGCTCAGTCGCGGCTGGCCGTCGGCGCCCGGTGTACCGAGCAGCGCATTGACCCGCACCAGTCCGCCGGCAATCAGCAGCGGCGCTTCGAGTTCGCGCTGGATCTGGCTGACCTGGGTCTGCGCCAGCGAGGTCAGGCGCTGTTCGATGACCTGCTCGAACTGCACCTGGGTGCGCTGTTGCACCATCTCCTGGGTGCGGGCGCCGGAAAACAGCGCGTACAGCACCAGCGCGGCGACCACGCTGAGGACGATGGCGCCAGCCAGGGCGGCGACGGAAAACTGGATCGACTTGAACTTCATGGGAGCTCCGCACGCAAGAGGACGTCTGCGCTGTTGTATCGGCAGCAGGCATTGCGCCATGAGTGGCGAGCGGAACATTCGGCGGGTGATGTCGCAAATGGATCGGTGCGCGACGCAGCGGCAACAGGCAGGCCGGTTGCTGTGAATTTTTTACGACAGCAGTCGTGGGAAACTTCCGAAAGACGCTGCAACACGTCTGTTGTATCTGGCGCCGATACAATTCACCCCCTACGATACGCGGCAGGTTTTCAGGGAGCTTTTGAATGAACAAGACATTGGTTGTAAGTGCACTGAGCGCAGCGCTGTTGCTGGCCGGTTGTCAGTCGGTCAACACCACCAGCGGCGGAGCCGTGGGCGTGGAGCGCAAGCAGTACATGTTCAGCATGCTGTCCTCGCAAGAGGTCGACCAGATGTATGCCCAGTCCTATCAGAAGACCGTCGGCGAGGCGTCGAGCAAAGGCGTGCTGGACAAGACCAGCCCGGAGGCCAAGCGGGTTCAGGCGATTGCCAACCGGCTGATCGCCCAGGCACCGAATTTCCGCCCGGATGCCGCGCAGTGGCAGTGGGAAGTCAACCTGATCAAGAGCGATGAGCTCAACGCCAACTGCGGCCCTGGCGGCAAGATCATTTTCTACACCGGGCTGATCGACAGCCTGAAGCTGACCGACGATGAAATCGCCGCAGTCATGGGCCACGAAATCGCCCACGCCCTGCGCGAGCACGGTCGTGAAGCGATGTCCAAGGCTTATGGCATTGAAATGGCCAAGCAGGGTGCCGGTGCGCTGTTCGGTCTGGGCCAGGACAGCCTGGCGCTGGCCGACACCGTGGCCAACTACGGCATGACCTTGCCCAACAGCCGCGCCAATGAAAACGAAGCCGATCTGATTGGCCTCGAACTGGCCGCGCGCGCCGGCTATAACCCGAATGCCGCGATCACCTTGTGGAACAAGATGAGCAAAGCCTCGGAAGGCGCACCGCCGGAATTCATGAGCACTCACCCGGCCTCGTCCAGCCGGATCGCCTCGTTGCAGGCGGCGATTCCGAAGGTGATGCCGCTGTACGAGAAAGCCCCTAAATCCTGATGGTTTTGCCGCAAGGCTGATGGCCCCTTCGCGAGCAGGCTCGCTCCCACCTTTGGAATGCATTCCACTGTGGGAGCGAGCCTGCTCGCGAAGAACGATAACTCGGTCTACCGACTTACGGGTTTAAATCCAGCCACTGCTCTGCATCGCCTTGTACACCGCAACGATCGCCAGAATGAAGAACGCCGAAGCCGCCAGGCGACGGATCAACGTCAGTGGCAATTTCTCCGCAGCAAAGTTACCCGCCAATACCACTGGCACGTTGGCAATCAGCATGCCTGCCGTGGTGCCGATAATCACCAGCCACAGCTCAGGGTATTGCGCCGCCAGCATCACGGTGGCGATCTGGGTCTTGTCACCGATTTCCGCCAGGAAAAACGCGATCAGCGTCGTCAGGAACGGGCCGAACTTGCGCGCGGTGCTGGCTTCATCGTCATCCATCTTGTCCGGGACCAGCGTCCACAGTGCAGTGGCGGCGAAGCTCGCGGCAAGAATCCAGTGCAACACCGAGTCGGAGAAGAAGCTGCCGAACCAGGCGCCTACCGCACCGGCTGCTGCGTGGTTGGCCAGGGTCGCGGCGACGATACCGGCAATGATCGGCCAGGGTTTGCGAAAGCGAGCGGCGAGAATCAGCGCGAGCAGTTGCGTCTTGTCGCCGATTTCGGCCAAGGCAACGATTGCGGTGGGAACGAGTAACGAGTCCAGCATCAGGATTTCCTAAGGGGCGGGTCGACACGGCTATGACACGTACAGCCTTCCCGCCCCGGGTAAGGTGTGCGTGTCATAGGTCTTGTCAAACCCTGCGATCCGTCTGGTGCGGACGCTTGGGTCGCATACGCCATGATCTGAGGATCAAGTATGTTGACGTATGCCGGACGAGCTTGGCGCTCGTGGGAGACTACTCCCCTAGGACGGAGCGGATTCTGCCTAGGCAGAATCCATTCGGCAAGTGCTAATTTTCAGCCGCGCTTGGCCCGGTAAATCCGGAAACCATTGCCTTCGGCTTTGATCGCGCACACGCCCAGATGCTCTTCGATCAGTGGCTGATACTTCAGGAAGCTGTTCGCAACCAAGCGCAGTTCGCCGCCGTTTTTCAGATGTTTGGCTGCTTTTCGCAGCAAGTTCTCGGTAGCGAAATAATCCGTATGCACCCCGACATGGAACGGCGGGTTGCTCAGAATCGCGTTCAAACCCATCGGTGCAGCGTCGATACCGTCGCCGGTCAGCACTTCGGCTTCCAGACCGTTGGCCGCCAAAGTAAGACGACTGCTGGCGGCGGCGAAGGCATCGACGTCGAGCAGGGTCACCTGATTGTGCGGATAACGCCGTTTGACCGCCGCGCCCAAAACCCCGGCGCCACAACCGAAATCCAGCAGATGACCGCTCGGCAGTTTGTCCAGATGCTCCAGCAGCAGCGCGCTGCCACGATCCAGCCGGCCATGACTGAACACACCGGGCAGGCTGATGACTTTAAGCGGGCCTTCGGCCAGTGGCAGCTCGTAAGTCTGCGCCAGGCTTTCCAGCGATTTGGCTTCCGGCGCGTTGGCGACAGTCACTTGCCACAGTTGGCAATGGCGCGCGCTGTCGAGTTTGCGCGGTTTGCCAAACGGGTTGAGCTGCTTGGAAGCGCCCTCGATACCGCTGCGTTTTTCCCCCACCAGAAACACCTCGCGCCCGGGCAGACGTGCGGCCACCGCGTTGAGGATGTAATCGGTCAGGTCCTTGGACTTGGGCAAAAACACCACGGCGCTGTCGAACTCGCGCTCCGGCACGTTTACGCCGAAATGGCTGCGACCTTCGAAACGTGCATCGAGTGCGGCCTGATCGCCGGCATGCCAGCACCAGCCGAACGCATTGGGCAGGCGCCCGAGCAGATCGTCGGCAGGCAAACCGGCCAACAACAGCGAACCCTGGAATAACTCGGCCTGACGAAGCAGTACTTCACTGCGCGGATCCATAACTGCTCCTTGGAAAAAAGTGCCGCAGTTTATCAACTGACGACCCGCAGCGCTGTACCGCTGAAGAACGCCTGGGCGTTTTCGGTCAATTGGCCAACGATACGTTGCCGCGCTTCGCGACTGCCCCAGGCGTTGTGCGGGGTGATGATCAGCCGTGGAATATCGCCCGCCAGCAGCGGATTGCCGTTGACCGGCGGTTCGACACTGAGCACATCGGTCGCCGCACCGCCGAGGTGACCGTTGCGCAGGGCGTCGGCCAAGGCTTGCTCGTCGATCAAGCCGCCACGGGCGGTGTTGACCACGAAGGCGCCCGGTTTCAGCGCCGCCAGCTCGCGGGCGCCGATGAAGTGTCGAGTGTGTTCATTAAGCGGGCAGTGCAACGTCAGGGCGTCGATCTGCGGCAGCAGTTCGTCCAGGGGCAGACGATCCGGGCGTGCCGGGCGGCCGGGAATCTGCCCGAGCAACACGCGCATGCCAAACGCTTCGGCCAAGCGCGCTACCGCACCGCCGAGTTCGCCATGACCAAGCAGGCCGAGGGTTTTGCCCTCCAGTTCGACGATCGGATAGTCGAGCAGGCAGAACTGTCTGGCCTGCTGCCAGCGACCTTCGCCGACGGCTTTTTGATAATCCGCGAGGCGGGTGGCGAGGTTGAGCAGCAACATGATCGTGTGCTGCGCCACCGACGGTGTGCCGTAACCCTGGCAATTGCACACAGTGATGCCGTGGGCGCGGGCCGCGTCCAGATCGACGTTGTTGGTGCCGGTGGCAGTGATCAGGATCAGTTGCAGATCGGGGTTGGCGGCCATCGTGGCGGCGTCGATGCGGATCTTGTTGGTGATCGCCACGCGGGCACCCTGCAGGCGCTCGCTGACCTGTTCGGGCAAGGTCTGGGCAAACAACTGCAGGTCGCTGAAGCAGGCGCGCAACGGGCTGAGGTCAAGATCGCCGAGATCCAGAGACGGGTGATCGAGGAATACGGCGCGGCGCGGGTTCGTCATCAACTGTACCTTTTGTGCTTGGAACGGAAGGCGTAATCTGCCGAGCCTACCAGATGAAACAATTGGTTACGCACAGCGCCCGCAATACCCTGTGGCGAGGGAGCTTGCTCCCGCTCGGCTGCGCGGCAGCCGTAACCTGAAACACCGGTGTGCCTGACACAGCACGGTGAATGGGTTTGGGTCTGCTTCGCAGCCCAGCGGGAGCAAGCTCCCTCGCCACAGGGTTTGAGCCAGTTGATGAATTGTTTTTACTCATTAAAGAGGAGCCCCCATGTACTGGACCGAGTTCTTGACCGTTGCCCTGATCCACCTGCTGGCCGTGGCCAGTCCCGGCCCGGACTTTGCCGTGGTGGTGCGTGAGAGCGTGACCCATGGTCGTCGCGCCGGCACCTGGACCGCGCTGGGTGTGGGCACGGCGATTTTCCTGCATGTGGGTTATTCGCTGCTGGGCATCGGCCTGATCGTGTCGCAGTCGATCGTGCTGTTCAACGCCTTGAAATGGGCCGCCGCCGCGTACCTGCTGTACATCGGCTTCAAGGCCTTGCGCGCGCAGCCAGCGAAAACCGTTACCGATGATCTGCACAAGGAGGCAGGCGTGCGCACCGCGCGCGGCGCCTTCACTTCGGGCTTCGTGACCAATGGTCTGAATCCGAAAGCCACGCTGTTCTTCCTGTCGCTGTTCACCGTGGTGATCAACCCGCACACCCCGCTGGCGGTGCAGGCCGGGTACGGGGTTTACCTGGCGGTGGCGACTGCGACCTGGTTCTGTCTGGTGGCGATGCTGTTCAGCCAGCAACGCGTACGCGCCGGTTTCGCCCGCATGGGCCATTGGTTTGACCGCACCATGGGCGCGGTGCTGATCGCTCTCGGCGTGAAAATCGCGTTCACCGAGTTGCATTGATCTCAGAACCGCGACTTAAAACTGTGGGAGCGAGCCTGCTCGCGAATGCGTTGGATCAGTCGACATTACTGGTGGCTGAAAGACCGCTTTCGCGAGCAGGCTCGCTCCCACAGGGCCTTACACAAGCTCGCTGAGTTTACTCAGATTATTCAAATACTCCCGGGGATTTTCCCCGAGCAAACGGCGAAACATCGCGCTGAACGCCCGCGCGCTGCCGTACCCTAGGTCCCGCGCCACGCGCTGCACGCTGTCCCCGGCGAGCAGGCGCGGCAGCGCTTCCATCAGGCGCAGTTGCTGGCGCCAGGCGTTGAAACTCATCTTCAGTTGTCGCTGGAACAGCCGCGCCAGAGTGCGTGAGCTGGCGCCGACCTGCTGCGCCCAGTCTTCCAGGGTGTTGGGGTGATCCGGGGTGTGCAGCAACGCCAGACAGATGTTCTGCAGGCGTCGGTCGGTGGGCATTGGAATGTGCAGCGGCAGGTTTTCCAGGCTGGCGAGCTCTTCCAGCATCAACTGCTGGATCAGCGGATTGTCCGCGTGCGGCGGGCCTTGTACGGCGCGCAGGATCAGCTCGCGCAGTAACGGCGTCACCGCCAGCACGCAGCACTGTTGCAGGCTGGCCGGTGACAGCTCGGGGGCAATGAACAGCGAGCGCATCTGCACATCGCCGGACATGAATATCTCGTGCGCGACTTGCGGTGGAATCCATACCGCGCGGCTTGGCGGAATCACCCAGGCACCGAGGGCGGTGACCACCCGCATGATCCCTCTGACGGCATACAGCAACTGCGCCTCGCGGTGCAGGTGCAGCGGCTGGTGCGCGCCGTCCAGATAATCTCGGGGATAGGCACTCACCGGGCCGTGTTCGAAGTGGCTGATCAACATGTCGGATTCGATGACCTGGTTGGCAGGTATGCGCTTTTTTGCCAACTTAGCATAAAGCCGCTGACAACCCTCCACCCATAACAAACACAAGCGTGCTGCCATGAATCAATCTCGAAATGTGATCCGCTACGTCAATGCTGCCCATGTGATCGATCACATGTTCATGCTGATTTTCCCCGCCGCCGTGCTCGGCATGACCCAGGCCTTCGGCCTCGACTACGCCGCGCTTATTGGCCTTTCGCTGGGTGGGTTCATTGCCTTTGGCGCCTGTTCATTACCCGCCGGCTGGCTGGGCGATCACTGGAGCCGGCGGCAGATGATGCTGGTGTTTTTCTTCGGCATCGGCGCCTCGGCGATCTTCACCGGGCTGAGCACCAGCCCGACGATGCTGGTGATCGGGTTGACCCTGATCGGAATTTTCGCCGCGATCTACCACCCGGTGGGCACCGCGATGCTGGTGGCCTACGCGCAGAATCGCGGGCGGGAGATCGGCATCAATGGCATGTGGGGCAACCTCGGCGTGGCGTTCTCGGCGCTGGTCACCGGGTTGCTGGTGGCGCAGTTCGGCTGGCGTTCGGCCTTTGTGTTACCGGGCGTGGTGGCGATCATGCTGGGAATCGGCTTTGCCGTGCAGGTGCGCGAAGAGCCGATCCCGCAGCGTCCACACACCGCACTGAAGGGCGCTGCCGGGCAGCGGATTTCGATGGTCATGGTGTTTGGTGTGCTGGCACTGGCGACGGCCACCGGCGGTGTGGTGTTCAACGCCACCACCATGACCTACCCGAAGCTGTTTGAGGAACGTCTGCATGACTTGTTCGCCTCGCCGCAAACCCTCGGCGTGGTGGTCAGCCTGGCGTATGCCTTCGGTGCGGTGGCGCAGTTGAGCATCGGTCAAGTGCTGCACCGGATCAGTCTGAAATGGCCGTTTCTCGTGCTGACGCTGTTTCAGGCGCCGTTGCTGTACGGCATGGCCCATGTCGATGGCTGGGCGGTGATCGTGCTCGGTGCGGCGTTCATGTTCGTGGTGTTCGGTCAGGTCACGGTGAACGACTCGATGGTCGCCAATTTTGTCGCGCCGCAGTGGCAGTCACGGGTCTTCGCCCTGCGTTACTGCCTGTCGTTCGGCGCCAGTGCGACAGCGATTCCGCTGATTGCCTATGTCGAGCCGCGTCATGGTTTCGTAGGGCTTTACTTGATTCTGGCGGGTTTCGGCGCATTGACCTTCCTTGCTGCGCTGGTTTTCCCACGGACACCTTCCGAAGCTGCTGTAGGGCAAACGGCCTGATCGGCGCTGAAATACCGGCAAATGCTGGCGCAAAGCTAGCATTTGTACGGCTGTGCAAATCATTCCTTCGGCTGATTTGGCTGGGGTATAACGGCTCTAGAGTAATGCTCTCTACGCCAACACCGTGCAGCCAGAAAAGGGATTCATATGTTGCAGACTCGCGTCATTCCCCCGGCCGATGGGGCCTACCAGTATCCATTGCTGATCAAGCGGTTGCTGATGTCCGGCGCCCGTTACGAGAAAACCCGCGAGATCATCTACCGAGACCAGTTGCGCTACAGCTATCCGACCCTGATCGAGCGGGTTGCGCGGCTGGCCAACGTGTTGACGGCGGCCGGGGTGAAGGCGGGTGACACCGTGGCGGTGATGGACTGGGACAGCCATCGCTACCTGGAATGCATGTTCGCCATCCCGATGATCGGCGCGGTGATTCACACCATCAACGTACGGCTGTCGCCGGAGCAGATCCTCTACACCATGAACCATGCCGAGGACCGCTTCGTGCTGGTCAACAGCGAGTTCGTCGGACTGTATCAGGCCATCGCGCCGCACCTGACCACGGTGGAGAAGACCCTGCTGTTGACCGATCTGCCGGAAAAGACCGCCGAGCTGCCGAATCTGGTCGGCGAGTACGAGCAACTGCTGGCCGCCGCCAGTGCGCACTACGACTTTCAGGATTTCGACGAAAACTCCGTCGCCACCACGTTCTACACCACCGGCACCACCGGCAATCCGAAGGGCGTGTACTTCACCCATCGGCAACTGGTGCTGCACACCATGGGCGTGTCGACGATCATGGGCGCGATCGACAGCGTGCGCCTGCTCGGCACCAACGACGTGTACATGCCGATCACGCCGATGTTCCATGTGCATGCCTGGGGCCTGCCGTACGTGGCGACGATGCTCGGGCTCAAGCAGGTTTATCCGGGGCGCTACGACCCGGAGTTCCTGGTCGAGCTGTGGCGCAAGGAGAAGGTCACGTTCTCCCACTGCGTACCGACCATCCTGCAAATGCTGCTCAACGCCAAAGGCGCGCAGGGCACCGATTTCGGCGGCTGGAAAATCGTCATCGGCGGCAGTGCGCTCAATCGCACGCTGTATGAAACCGCCAAGGCCCGGGGCATTCAGTTGACGGCGGCGTACGGCATGTCGGAGACCGGGCCGCTGGTCTCGTGTGCGCACCTCAACGACGAATTGATGGCCGGCACCGAAGACGAGCGCACCACTTACCGGATCAAGGCCGGTGTGCCGGGGCCGTTGGTGGAAGCGGCGATCGTCGACGCCGAGGGCAACTTCCTCCCTGCCGATGGCGAAACCCAGGGCGAGCTGGTGCTGCGCGCACCGTGGCTGACCGAAGGCTATTTCAACGAGCCGCAGAAAGGCGCCGAACTGTGGGCCGGCGGCTGGCTGCACACCGGCGATGTGGCAACACTCGACGGCATGGGCGTGATCGACATCCGCGACCGCATCAAGGACGTGATCAAGACCGGCGGCGAGTGGATCTCTTCGCTGGATCTCGAAGACCTGATCAGCCGTCATGTGGCGGTACGTGAAGTAGCAGTGGTGGGCATCGCTGATCCGCAGTGGGGCGAACGGCCTTTTGCGCTGCTGGTGATCCGCGAAGGGCACGAGATCGGCGCGCGCGAGCTCAAGGAACACCTCAAGCCGTTCGTGGAATTGGGGCACTTGAGCAAGTGGGCGATTCCGAGCCAGATCGCCCTTGTTACGGAAATTCCCAAGACCAGTGTCGGCAAGCTCGACAAGAAGCGCATCCGCCTCGACATCACCGAATGGCAGGCCAACAACAGCACCTTCCTCTCGACACTTTGAGTGTCTGCTGGCGCGCCGAAAACGGCGCGCCAGACCCACCAAGCAAGCGCTTGGCTTGTTAAATCGAAAAAATCAGCCATCCTTGCCGAGCCGACATCTGTCGGACTGGCGAAAGGACTGTTCCAGAGTGGCCGGCAGCTGCAAATCACACTTTAGAGGGATCAAGCGATACCCGCCTGCTGGCTATAGTCCGCTCAAGGATTTTTAAGAACGAGGCACACGCACGACACGGGGCGATGCAACTTTGGAGTGACGTCGGGCGGCTACTGGCTCCCGGTCTTCCAGGCGTTTTTAAAAGTACTCAATGCCATAACAATAATGCACATGGAGTAGCGTCGATGACATCAGTAAACCAGTTCTGGCGCCGGGCTAAACTGCCTCTGGCCGTCAGTCTTGCCTCTACGCTCGCCGGGCCCGCATTCGGCGTCAGTTTCAACGTCGGTGAAATCGAAGGTCAGTTCGACTCTTCGCTCTCCCTGGGCATGAGTATCTCGACTCAGCAGCCGAACAAGGACCTTATTGGTGTCAACAACGGCGGCAAGGGCCTGTCCCAGACCTCCGACAACGGCCACCTGAACTTCAAGAGCGGGCAAGCCTTCTCGAAGATCTTCAAAGGCATCCATGATCTCGAATTGAAATACGGCGACACCGGGGTCTTCGTCCGGGGCAAATACTGGTACGACTTCGCGCTGCAGAACCAGGACCTGGAATACAAGGACGTCAGCAACCACAACCGCGATGTGGCGGCGCGTTCTTCCGGCGGGCAGATCCTCGACGCCTTCGTTTACCACAACTACTCGATTGCCGATGAGCCAGGTTCGGTGCGCCTGGGCAAGCAGGTAGTGAACTGGGGCGAAAGTACCTTCATCGGCGGTGGCATCAACTCGATCAACCCGATCGACGTGTCCGCGTTTCGTCGTCCGGGTGCCGAGATCAAGGAAGGTCTGATCCCGGTCAACATGTTCTATGTGTCGCAGAGCCTCACCGAAAACCTTTCGGCCGAAGGTTTCTATCAAATCGACTGGCAGAAGACCGTCACCGACAACTGCGGCACGTTCTTCTCGCAGCCGGACATCGTCACCACCGGTTGCGACGACAACCTGCGGGTATTGAACAAGCGTTCGACCATTCCGGGGATTGCGCTCGGGCCGTTGGCCAACGCCGGTGTCGACGTCAACGAAGAGGGTGTGCTGGTGCGCCGTTCGCCTAATCGCAATGCGCGTGACAGCGGACAGTGGGGCGTTTCCGCCAAGTACATGTTCGACCCACTGGCCACCGAGTTCGGTGCCTACTTCATGAACTATCACAGCCGCGCGCCGATCTTCAGCGCCACCGGCGCGCCACAGTCGATCTATAACGGCGTGGCAGCATTGCCGGGGCCATTCCGGGCGCTGGGGCCACTGGTGGTCGCGGGCAACTCGGAATACTTCATCGAATACCCTGAAGACATTCGCCTCTACGGTCTGAGCTTCTCCACCACCCTGCCTACCGGTACGGCGTGGAGCGGTGAGGTCAGCTACCGGCCGAATGCGCCGGTACAGTTGAACTCCACCGACATCCTGTTCGCCGGCGTGCGTCCGCTGGGTGGCACGTTGAGCAATGCATCGGTCCTCAACGGCGTGCCGGGCCAGGACCTGCACGGTTACAACCGCAAAGAGATCACCCAACTGCAAACCACCCTGACGCACTTCTTCGATCAGGTGATGGGCGCCAACCGCTTGACCCTGGTGGGTGAGGTCGGCGTGACCCACGTCGGTGGCCTGGAGAGCAGATCCGAAGCCCGCTACGGCCGCGATCCGGTGTTCGGCCCGGGTGAGTTGCCTGCCACTGGCGGTCTGAACACCTGCTCGCAGATCCTCAACACCTCGACCATCAACGGTGCCGGTCCGGGGGCGTCGCGCGATAACGTGTCCAGCAACTGCAACAACGACGGTTTCACCACCTCGACCTCGTGGGGCTATCGCGCTCGTGCGATCTGGGATTACAGCGACGTGTTCGCCGGTGTGAACCTCAAGCCGAACGTGGCCTGGTCGCATGACGTGAAAGGCTACTCGCCAGGCCCTGGCGGCAACTTCGAGGAAGGTCGCAAGGCGATCAGCCTCGGTCTGGATGCCGAATACCAGAACACCTACACGGCGAGCCTGGCCTACACCAACTTCTTTGGCGGCGACTACACGACCGTGGACGATCGTGACTTCGTTGCCCTCAGTGTTGGCGTGAACTTCTAAGCACAGTTTTTTCAGGACGAACACACATATGAAAATAACAAAGAGTCTGTTCCAAGCCGGTGTTCTGGGGCTGTCGCTGCTGGCGACCAGCGTCATGGCGGCCGTTCCAGCCGCCGAAGCCGACAAACTGGGCAAGAGCCTGACGCCGATGGGCGCTGAAATGGCCGGTAACGCCGACGGTTCGATTCCGGCCTGGAAACCGCTGCCGAAAAATGCCGGCACGGTCGACAGCAAGGGTTTCCTGTCCGACCCGTTCGGCAGTGAAAAACCGCTGTTCACCATCACCGCGCAGAACGTCGAGCAGTACAAGGCCAAGCTTGCTCCGGGCCAGTACGCAATGTTCAAGCGCTACCCGGATACCTTCAAGATGCCGGTGTACCCGTCCCATCGCGGCTCGACCGTGCCGGATGCCGTGTTTGCCGCGATCAAGAAGAACGCCACCACCACTAATCTGGTTGCCGGCGGTAACGGTCTGGAAAACTTCGACACCGCCGTGCCGTTCCCGATTCCGAAAAGCGGTCTGGAGGTGATCTGGAACCATATCACCCGCTATCGCGGTGGCAGCGTGACCCGCCTGGTCACCCAGGCCACGCCGCAAACCAACGGCTCGTTCAGCCTGGTGTATTTCCAGGACCAGTTCGTGTTCCGCGACAAGATGAAGGACTACGATCCGGCCAATCCGGGCAACATCCTGTTCTACTTCAAGCAGAAAGTGACCGCGCCGGCACGTCTGGCCGGTACCGTGCTGCTGGTACACGAAACCCTCGACCAGGTGAAGGAACCGCGCAAGGCCTGGGTTTACGCCACTGGCCAGCGCCGTGTACGTCAGGCACCGCAAGTGTCCTATGACGGGCCGGGTACTGCCGCGGACGGTCTGCGTACTTCCGACAACCTCGACATGTACAACGGTGCACCGGATCGCTACGACTGGGCGCTGGAAGGCAAGAAAGAGATGTACATCGCCTCCAACAGCTACAAGATCGACTCGCCGACCCTCAAGTACGCCGACATCATCAAGGCTGGCCACATCAATCAGGATCTGACCCGTTATGAGCTGCGTCGGGTCTGGCACGTGGTGGCGACCCTGAAACCGGGTCAGCGCCATATCTACGCCAAACGTGACTTCTACATCGACGAAGACACCTGGCAGGCAGCGGTCATCGACCATTACGACGGTCGCGGTCAGCTGTGGCGTGTGGCCGAGGCGCATGCCGAGGATTACTACGACAAGCAAGTGCCGTGGTACGCGCTGGAGGCCCTGTACGACCTGCAATCGGGCCGTTACCTGGCACTGGGCATGAAGAACGAAGAGAAATCAGCATATGACTTCGGCTTCTCTGCCACCAAGAGCGAATTCCAGCCGGGCAACCTGGGCCAGGACGGTATCCGCTAAGCTTTGACCCGAGGCCGCATCCTCGAAAAAACGCCCCGACTGGTTCGGGGCTTTTTTTTGCGTCGGGATTTTGCACACGAGCGCCTGCCGGCTCGTAGTCTTTTTGTAGCCATTTGTAGCAATAACCTTCAAACCCTCTACGTTTACCGCTAGTCTGCGGACATCTGCTACGCCGCCAACAGCCATTCAAACAAGAGCCGGCCATGACTGATCTGTCCCCGCTTCCGGATCCTGCAAGCGCTGCCGTCGCAACACTGGACGGGCGTTTTTTTCGCCCGCCGTTGCCCGACGGCCATGTGTTGCGACCGCGTCTGTGTGAGCGCCTGAGTGCGGGGCTTGCGGGGCGTCTGTTGCTGGTCTGTGCGCCGGCAGGCTTCGGCAAGAGCTCGCTGGCGGTGGAGTTCTGTCAGAGCCTGCCGGCGCACTGGCGAAGCCTCTGGTTGGGCCTGAGCCCGCGGGATAACGATCCGGGACGTTTTCTCGAGCGCTTGCTGGAAGGGTTGCAGGACTACTTTCCGGATCTGGGCAGTCGCGCGCTGGGCCTGTTGAAGATGCGCCAGCGCCATCAGCCCTTTGCCTTCGAAGAATGGCTCGACGGCTTGCTCGATGAGCTGGCGCTGCAACTGCAGCCAACGGCGCCGCTGCTGCTGGTGCTCGATGATTACCATCTCGCCCAAGGCCCGGTGCTCGACCGCTGCCTGCAGTTTTTCCTCAATCACTTGCCCGATGGCTTGCTGGTCATGGTCACCAGTCGGCAGCGTCCGGACTGGCATCTGGCGCGCCTGCGCCTGTCGCGGCAACTGCTGGAACTGCACGAGCAGGATCTGCGTCTGACCCATGATGAAGCACTGACCCTGCTTGATCGACACAGCAGTTCATTGCGCGGTGAAGCCCTGGAAAATCTGATCCAGCGCAGCGAAGGCTGGGTGGCCGGGCTGCGTTTCTGGTTGCTGGCGGCATCTGAAGCCGGCAGCGAGGCCGCGTTACCGCAAGCGCTGAACGGCGGGGAGGGGCTGATTCGCGACTATCTGCTGGAGGAAGTCATCGATTGCCTGCCCGCCGAGGTACAGGCATTTCTCTACGACACCGCGCCTCAGGAACGCTTTTGCAGCGAACTGTGCGACGCGGTGCGTGAAGCCCACGACAGCGCCGAAATCCTGCGGTTTCTGCTGGCGCATCAGGTGTTCCTGGTACCGCTGGACGAGCACGGTCACTGGTATCGCTATCACCATTTGTTTTCCGATCTGCTGCGCAGCCGGCCCGTGACCCAGACGCTGGTGCCGGCGGCGACCCTGCATCTGCGCGCCTGCCGCTGGTTCAATGCTCAAGGGCTGCTCGACGAAGCGGTGGAGCAAGCCTTGCGCGCCGGCCACCTGGATGTGGCGGCGAATCTGGTGCAGAACCTGTCCGAGGAACAACTGCTCGCCGAGCAGAACGTGGGCATGCTGCTGCGCTGGAAAATGGACTTGCCCGACAGTCTGCTGATCAGCACGCCACGCTTGATCGTGCTGTACAGTTGGGCGCTGGGGCTGGCCTGTCAGTTGGATGCCGCTGAAGAGCTGGCCAGTCATTTGAGTCGCTTCCTGCCGGCGCCTTCGGCCTCTGCGCAGAAGTCGATGCTTGCACAATGGCTGGCGCTCAGCGGGATCATCGCCCGGGGCCGTGGCCAGCGTGAACTGACTCACCGCTATTGCAGCGAAGCGCTGGAAAGCCTGCCGGTAAAACGTTACGGGCAACGCCTGATGTGCTTGTCGACCCTGTCCAATCTGGCAATCGCCGACGGCGACCTGTGGCGCGCCCGGGGTTTGAACCGTGAGTCCCTCGAGCTGGCGCAGCGGGTCGGCAACCCGTTGTTTGAGGCGCTGGCGCATTACGACCGGGCGCGGGTGTTGCAGGCCCGTGGCGAGATACTGCGTGCGCTGGATGAAGTGCATCAGGGCCTGGAACGATTGCGTGGACTGTCCCCGCAACGTCTGTATGCGGTACGTGCGCGGCTGACGCTCTACGAAGGTTTTCTGTTGTCCATGCGCCTGCAACCACAGCAGGCCCGTGCTCGATTGCTGAGCGGTCTGGCGGAAGCGCGGGCCTGTCGCGATATCAGCGTGTTGATCGGACATTGCGTGATCGCACGTCTGGACGGCAGCTCAGGTGAGTTTGCCAAGGCCTTTGCCGAACTCGCTGAAGCCGAGCGCCTGATGCACATCTGGGACGTGCCGCCGATCTACTACCTGGCGATGATCACCCTGGTCAAATGCGAACTGTGGTTGGCCCAAGGGCGCATCGATCTCGCCGAAGCCTGGCTGGCGCGACTGGGTCAAACCTACACCGGCGAACACGCTGCCGCACCACCGGAATTCCATCCACAGCTGCCACTGCATGTGGAACTTCAACGGGCGCTGCTCGATTTGATTCAGGGGCAGCCGATGCTCGCTGAAGGACGGTTGAACGTGTTGCATGAGAATGGTCAGCAGACTGGGCGGCAGTTGCTCAGTGTGATGGCGTTAACGCAGAAGGTGGCGTTGTTACTGGCGGGTGGACGTGAGCCCGAAGCGCGCACAGCGTTGAATCAGGCATTGGACGCGGCTGCCGGAGGTGTACTGCAACCGTTCGATGTATTGATGAAAGGGCATGGCGACTGGTTGCGTGGGCAGGTGCAAACTTCCCCAGCGTTGCTCGGCCAGCAATTACTGAAACAATTTCCGCCAGTAGCCTTCCGTCCGGCCGCAGAATCCGCTTGCACTGAACAGCTGAGTAGCCGGGAACTGGCTGTACTGCGCCTGATCGCCCAAGGATGTTCGAATCAGGAAATCAGCGAGCAGTTGTTCATTTCACTACACACCGTGAAAACTCACGCCAGTCATATCAACAGCAAGCTTGGGGTCGAGCGGCGCACACAGGCAGTGGCCAGGGCCAAGGAGCTGGGGTTGCTGGCTTAAGGAATAAATTGCGCGAATAAAAACACCCCGCCTGGGCGGGGTGTTTTTATTGATCGGTTTCGATTGCTCGAGCGTGCAGAGGTTAGACGATTACGTCGTTGGCATTGAGCGAGTTGACACCCACCATGTGCACTTCGAAGTAACCGCCTGCGTCGGCGCTCATGTTCCCCGACAAAACACTATCCACGAAACGCAGTTGCCCGAAGCCGGTGAATTCATTCGAGCCAATGAAGGTCATGTGCTGGATGCCGACGGTCTTCGGGTTGCTGTCAAAGGTGGAGAAGTCGATCTTGTCTCCTTCCAGGGCGTTGAAATCGGTAATGACGTTTTGAGGAGAGGGTCCGCCCATTGCGGCATTGATAAGGAACAGGTTGGTGAAGGCAAAGGTGTCGGCACCGGTGCCACCGTTCAGTGTGGTATTGCCGATTCCGGCGTATAGCGTGTCGTTACCTGCTCCACCGTACAGCTGGTCGATACCGTCAAAGCCCTGGAGTTCGTTATTGCCAGAGTTTCCGATCAGGATGTTATCGCGATTGTTGCCTCTCAGGTACACATCTGCATTGCCTGTTATCGTGCCGTCCTCGAGGTCATACGCAAGGGTGTAGTCGACCGAGGTCAGGACAAGGTCGTGACCTTTATCCGCGGCCTCCATCACGACGTCATTGACGTTATCCACGATATAGGTATCGTCGCCGCCCCCGCCAAACATTTGATCGGCACCAAGGCCGCCATCGAGAATGTTGTTGCCTTCGTTACCATTCAAGAAGTTATTCTGCGCACTACCCGTCAGATTCAGATTGGCGTTGCCAATCAAGGAACCGATTTCGACGTTGTCCGAGAGCGTGAAATCGACACTGGACCAAACGGTATCATTTCCTTCATTGGCAAGCTCAATGACAACGTCCTGAAGATTATCGACGAAGTAGACATCATTGCCGGCGCCACCAATCATGGTGTCCGCGCCAAGCCCGCCATCGATATAGTTGTGGCCCGCGTTACCGGTGATGACGTTGTCCAGCTCGTTGCCCTTCAGCGAGCCATCGAAATTGCCCGTCATCGTCAGGTCTTCGATGTTGGCGCCAAGGGTATAGCCAAAGCCGGTTCGGACCAGGTCGTGGCCTTCGCCAGCCTGTTCGATCACGACATCGTTGACGTTGTCTACGACATAGGTGTCATCGCCGGCGCCCCCGATCATGGTGTCGGCACCCATGCCGCCATCGAGGATGTTATTGCCGATGTTGCCGGTGATGCGGTTGTTGACTGCGTTGCCCGTGCCGTTGAGGTTGGCACTGCCAATCAGGACCAGATTCTCGACGTTGGCGCCGAGGGTGTAGTCGATGGAGGAGAACACACGGTCGAGTGCCGTCAGCGAGGCGTCGGTCTCGATGACGACGTCATTGACGTTATCAACGTAGTAACTGTCGAAACCGTCGCCACCGATCATGGTGTCGGCACCGAGACCGCCATCGAGGGTGTCGTCACCGGCGCCGCCATTGAGCGTGTTGTTGGCGCTGTTACCCGTGAGCATGTTGTTCAGGTCGTTGCCGGTGCCATTGATGGCGCTGCCGGTCAGCACGAGATTTTCCAGATTGGCCCCCAGCGTCCAATCGACTGAAGCCCGTACGGTATCGATTTCGGTTGTCAGGACACTGGTCTCGATAATGATATCGGCAGAGTTGTCGACGACATACGTGTCGTTGCCTGCGCCCCCTATCAACGTATCGATACCGGCGCCGCCGTCGAGCGTGTTGTTTGCGTCGTTACCGGTGATGCGGTTGTTGACCGAGTTGCCGGTGCCGTTGATGGAATCGTTGCCAATCAGAACCAGATTCTCGACGTTGGCACCGAGGGTGTAGCTGATTGAGGCGAACACACGGTCTAGTGCCGTCAGCGAGGCATCGGTCTCGATAACCACATCACCGACGTTATCGACATAGTAGGTGTCGAAGCCGTCGCCGCCGATCATGATGTCGGCGCCG
>NZ_CATKPO010000007.1:0-135704 GCF_949768395.1 Pseudomonas sp. IT-P260 | reverse complement strand
GTTAATTTCAGTTTTATTGCAAAACCTGCTTTTTAGTCAGCAAGCGCGGGATTCGACGCGCAACGGCAGGCACCCGCAGCAGCAAAAGCGCTGCACCTACAATGGCATAGATCGCCCACTCCTTGAGATCAGCACGCACGATCCACAACATATGAAGCAATCCCAGCCCCAGAATCACGTAGACCAACCGATGCAGTTTCTTCCAGCGCACACCCAGGCGGCGCTGACTGTAGCGATTGGACGTAACCGCCAACGCCAACAAACCAAGAAAACCCAGCGTACCCACAATGATGTACGGCCGCTTACACAACTCCACGCCCAACTGCGACCAGTCGAAGCCGAGGATAAACGCCATATAGCTGAACAAATGCAGCACCACATAGGCAAAACACCAAAGTCCCAACTGACGGCGCACAGCAATCCAGCCCGCCCACCCCGTCAATTTCTGCAACGGCGTCATGCTCAATGTGATCAGCAGCAATACCAGCGTCCCCAGCCCCAGTCGATCAACCAGCACCTTGCCGGGATCCGGACCGAGCAAATCGGCGAACGCCTGATAAAACCAGAGCAGTGGCCAGATCGCCGCCGCAATGAAAACGCCTACACGCCAAAACGGATATCGCATCAGTAGTTCTTCCGCAGATCGAGCCCTGTATATAAAGAAGCGACTTCATCCGAGTAGCCGTTGAACATCTGGGTATCACGTACATTCGGCTTGAACAAACTGTTCGGCAGACGCCGTTCTCTTGCCTGAGTCCAGCGCGGATGATCGACCGTCGGATTCACGTTGGCATAAAAACCATATTCATCTGCCGCAATGCTCTGCCAGGTAGTCTTGGGCTGCTCGCTGACGAGACTGATCCGCACAATGGACTTCACACTCTTGAAGCCATACTTCCACGGCACCACCAGACGCAGCGGCGCACCATTCTGATTGGGCAATTCGCGGCCATACATGCCAACCGCCAGAATCGCCAAGGGATTCATCGCCTCATCCAGACGCAAGCCCTCTACATACGGCCAGTCGATCAACGCGAAACCCGAGCGCTGCCCAGGCATGCTCTTGGGATCCTGCAAGGTTTCAAAGCGAATGTACTTGGCGTTAGAGGTCGGTTCGACCTGCTTGAGCAGTGCGGAAATCGGAAAACCAATCCAGGGGATGACCATCGACCACGCTTCAACACAGCGAAGACGATAGATACGCTCCTCCAACTGGTACGGTTTCATGAAGTCTTCGAGCGCGTAACGCCCGGGCTTACCTACCTCCCCGTCCACGACAATGCTCCACGGCTCGATTTTCAGCGAGCCGGCATTGGCTGCGGGATCGCCCTTGTCGGTGCCGAACTCATAGAAGTTGTTGTAATGGGTCGCGTCTTTATAAGGCGTGATCGCCTCATCCTTGACGTTGACTGCCCCCCACTTGGTAGAAGGGAGCTTCTCGGCAAACCAGGCAGGCGCCTTGCCTGGCTCGACATCAGCATAGCGCGCCGCGTCCTCGGCACCGGCCCAACGCGGCAGGCTGCTCACCGCGATACCGGCCGCGGTAGCTCCGAGCAGTTGGCGACGGGAGAGATAAATGGACTCAGGCGTGACATCCGACTCATGGCAGTCGGACGCTTTGGGGATTTTGATCAGCATGGCAACTCCGCAGTTTTGGAGGACAGATGCACCCATAGACTGCGGAGTATGCGGGAAATTACATCATTCGGCGTTTTTGTGACGACGAAGACGCAACAGGTATTGCACAGGGCCGGAAGCGGCGTAACCGAGGAACACCAGCAGCAGAATTCGCGGTGGATCACTGAACACCACGGCGAACACCAGCACCACGGCGAGGATCGCCACGAACGGCACGCGCCCCTTCAGATCCAGCTCCTTGAAGCTGTTGTACTTGATGTTGCTGACCATCAGCATGCCAGCAGCCGCCACCATCAAAGCGACCAGGAACGACATCTTAGAACCCTGAATACCGTAATCGCTGAACGCCCAGACAATCCCCGCCACCACGCCGGCCGCTGCCGGACTGGCCAGACCGATGAAGTAGCGCTTGTCCGCCGTACCGACCTGGGTATTGAAACGCGCCAGACGCAATGCTGCACCGGCTACATAGATGAAGGCAACCATCCAGCCGACCTTGCCCATGTCGCCCAATGCCCAGCCAAAGGCCAGCAGCGCCGGTGCCACACCGAAAGCGACCATGTCGGACAGCGAGTCATACTCGGCACCGAAGGCACTTTGCGTATTGGTCATCCGCGCTACGCGGCCATCAAGACCATCGAGCACCATGGCCACGAAAATCGCGATCGCGGCAAAGGCAAAATACTTGCTCGCATTCGCAGAATCCCCGGCGCTCAAGGCAGCCTGGGCACTCATCGAGTTGATGATGGAATAAAACCCTGCAAACAGGTTCGCAGTGGTGAACAGGTTCGGCAGCAGATAGATACCACGATGCCGGACTTTACGACCTTCTGCGTCGTGCCCTTCCTCGACATGTTCATCGATGGGCAGCAGGCTTTCGGCGTCAGAAGCCTGGTTCGGCTCTTCGGGACGTTCGCTCATGGACATTACCTTGCAACGGTTTGGAAAGTTTCGACAGGTGCCTGTGACGACGGTTCGGCCACAAACGATGCAGCTTTATACCAGAACCATCGGTTTCAAACGAAAAAACGCGGCCGAGGCCGCGTTTTTCGTACAAGGGACGACGCCTTAGTTTTTGGCTTTGTCGACGATCTTGTTGGCACCGATCCACGGCATCATGGAGCGCAGTTGCTCGCCGATGATTTCGATACCGTGAGCGGCGTTGTTACGACGCTTGGCGGTCATCGAAGGGTAGCCGGTTGCGCCTTCGCTGATGAACATTTTGGCGTATTCGCCGTCCTGAATACGTTTCAGGGCATTGCGCATGGCCTGACGGGATTCGGCGTTGATCACTTCCGGACCGGTCACGTACTCGCCGTATTCAGCGTTGTTGGAGATCGAGTAGTTCATGTTGGCGATACCGCCTTCGTACATGAGGTCAACGATCAGCTTCAGTTCGTGCAGGCACTCGAAGTAGGCCATTTCCGGCGCGTAGCCAGCTTCAACCAGCGTTTCGAAACCGGCCTTCACCAGCTCAACGGTACCGCCACACAGTACAGCTTGTTCGCCGAACAGATCGGTTTCGGTCTCGTCCTTGAAGGTGGTTTCGATGATGCCGGTACGACCGCCACCCACGCCAGCTGCGTAGGACAGTGCAACGTTTTTGGCGTTGCCCGAAGCGTCCTGGTAGATCGCGATCAGGTCAGGGATACCGCCGCCCTTCACGAACTCGGAACGTACGGTGTGGCCCGGCGCTTTCGGCGCGATCATGATCACGTCAAGGTCGGCACGTGGAACAACCTGGTTGTAGTGGATCGCGAAGCCGTGGGAGAAGGCCAGGGTGGCGCCTTTCTTGATGTTCGGCTCGATTTCGTTCTTGTACAGCTGAGACTGGAATTCGTCCGGGGTCAGGATCATGACCAGGTCGGCGCCGGCAACAGCAGCAGCCACGTCGGTCACTTTCAGGCCATGGGCTTCGGCTTTGGCAACAGTGGCCGAACCTTTACGCAGACCGACGGTAACGTCGACACCGGAGTCTTTCAGGTTGCATGCCTGGGCGTGGCCCTGGGAACCGTAACCGATGATGGCAACTTTCTTGCCCTGGATGATCGACAGGTCGCAGTCTTTATCGTAGAAAACTTTCATGAATTTCCCCTATATATCCAGGCCGTTCAGGCCATTCGCTAATTTGGTTTAGATGCTGAGTACTTTGTCGCCGCGGGCAATGCCGGTCACGCCGCTACGGACGGTTTCCAGAATCGATGCGGTGCCGATGGACTGAATGAAGCTGTCGAGCTTGTCGCTGGTACCGGTCAATTGAACGGTATACACGCTGGCACTGACGTCGACGATCTGTCCACGGTAAATATCGGTGGTGCGTTTGATCTCGGCGCGCTGGGCGCCAGTGGCCTTGACCTTGACCAGCATCAGCTCGCGCTCGATGTGAGCGCTTTCCGACAGGTCCACCAGCTTGACCACTTCGATCAGCTTGTTCAGGTTTTTGGTGATCTGCTCGATGATTTCATCGTGGCCGACAGTGGTCAGCGTCAGACGCGACAGGGTCGGGTCTTCGGTTGGCGCCACCGTCAGGCTTTCAATGTTGTAGTTGCGCTGCGAGAACAGGCCGACTACGCGAGACAAAGCGCCGGGTTCGTTTTCCAGAAGCAGGGAAATAATGTGCCGCATGATTAAGTACGCTCCGTCTTGCTCAGCCACATATCGCGCATGGAGCCGTCTTTGATCTGCATCGGATAGACGTGCTCGCTGGTATCGACCGAAATATCGATCACCACCAGACGATCTTTCATGGCGAACGCCTCTTCCATCTTCGACTTCAAATCCTTCGAATCGGTGATGCGCACGCCGACGTGACCGTAGGCTTCAGCCAGTTTGACGAAGTCAGGCAGCGACTCCATATAAGAGTGCGAGTGGCGGCTGCCATAGCTCATGTCCTGCCACTGACGAACCATCCCCAGAACACCGTTGTTCAGGATGACGATTTTCACCGGCAAGCCGTATTGAAGGCAGGTCGACAGTTCCTGGATGTTCATCTGGATGCTGCCTTCGCCGGTGACGCAGGCAACGTCGTCATCCGGGAAGCTCAACTTGATGCCCATGGCCGCCGGGAAACCGAAGCCCATGGTGCCCAGGCCACCGGAGTTGATCCAGCGGTTAGGCTTGTTGAACTTGTAGTACTGCGCCGCGAACATCTGGTGCTGGCCCACGTCGGACGTGATGAAGGCATCGCCCTTGGTCACTTCACACAGGGTCTCGATCACGGTCTGCGGCTTGATCAGGCTGCCGTCGCCCTTTTCATAAGGGAACAGGCCGCGATCACCGCGCCACTCATCGACTTGCTTCCACCAACTGGCCACGGACTCCTTGTTCGGGGTCTCGCCGATTTCCTTGAGGATCGCGACCATTTCGGTCAGGACACTCTCCACCGGACCAACGATTGGCACGTCGGCCTTGATGGTCTTGGAGATCGAAGCCGGGTCGATATCGATGTGGATGATCTTGGCGTTCGGGCAGAACTTCGCCGCGCCGTTGATCACACGGTCATCGAAACGTGCGCCGACAGCCAGGATCACGTCGGCATGGTGCATCGCCAGGTTGGCGGTGTAGCTGCCGTGCATGCCGAGCATGCCGATGAACTGACGATCAGTACCCGGGAAACCACCCAGGCCCATCAAGGTGTTGGTCACTGGCAGGTTGAGCATCTTCGCCAGTTCGGTCAGCGGTGCGGAACCGTTGCCCAGAATCACGCCGCCACCGGAATAGAGCACAGGACGCTTGGCCGCCAGGAGCATTTCTGCCGCCTTGCGGATTTGCCCGGAGTGGCCGCGAACGGCCGGGCTGTAGGAACGCAGCTTGGCTTTTTTCGGGAAAACGTATTCGAACTTCTCGGCCGGGTTGGTCATGTCTTTCGGGATATCGACCACGACCGGACCCGGACGACCGGATTGCGCCAGGTAGAACGCCTTCTTCATGACTTCCGGGATTTCCGAGGCGTGCTTGATCATGAAGCTGTGCTTCACGATCGGCCGGGAGATACCGATCATGTCGGTTTCCTGGAACGCGTCGGTGCCGACCATGGTGCTTGGCACCTGACCGGAAATGATCACCATTGGAATCGAATCCATATAGGCAGTGGCAATACCGGTGATGGCGTTTGTGGCGCCTGGACCGGAAGTCACCAATACCACGCCGGCTTTACCGGTGGCACGGGCGTAGCCGTCAGCCATATGGGTCGCCGCTTGTTCGTGACGAACCAGGATGTGGGTCACTTCCGGTTCTTTGAACAGGGCATCGTAAACATGCAGGAGAGCACCACCCGGGTACCCGTAGATATATTTGACGCCTTCGTCACGCAAGAAGCGGACGAGCATCTCACCGCCAGATAAAAGCTCCACGTTGTTCACCTCTAAAACGCCAGAATACCGTCCACAAAAAGGGGCGGGTCTTAATAGGTTTACTTCTCGGCAGAGCATGAGCGACGGTGGTCGCCGACTACGTCAGCACTGACTGAGCAAGTATTGGGATCGTCCCAAGTGTTGCGGGCCTTTCCCACCCAGCGCGAGGTAACGCGTTGCGGGTGTAACAGGTCGACGCGGATATGCGCCTCATGATCTGCCGAGTGGGTCTGCTTCTGGCAGTCCCTCTACAGCGGACTTTGGATTCTTCTGTTTCGCCCTCTCCAAGTCAAGCCGTCAATGTGCTTAATTGTGGGTAAGCACATGAGAACGCAAGAAAAAACCTGAAAACAGCTACTCTGTTAGCGTCAATTGCGCAATTTTGCCAAGGAATCAGCATGCGAACGCTTCTGTTAACTCTGCTGATCGGCCTCAGCCCCTGGTGCTCGGCCGCTCAGATCTACAAATGGGTCGACGCCCAAGGCGTCACGCACTTCGATGCGCAGCCGCCGCAAGGGCAACCGGCCAGCACCGTGCAGACGCCCTCCTCGCCCCCGCCGAAACCTGCAGCAATGCCTGGCAGCGGCGCGCTGGGCGATCAGAAAGCCATTGATGACAAGGTGAAGAAACAGGTGGCGGAGCAACAGACACAGCTCAAGGCCTTTTGCGAGCAGGCACGGACGAACCTGGCGCAATTGCAGAACAATCCGCGATTGAGGGAGGAAGTGGAGGGGCAGCTACGGCGGCTTGATGATGCGCAGCGCCAGGAGCGCATTATCGAAGCACAGAAACAGATTGCGCAGAACTGCGAATAGGCACCTGTAGGAACTGGCGAAAGCTTCGATCTTTTGATTCTGTTTTTAAAAGCAAGATCAAAAGATCTCAGCCTGCGGCAGCTCCTACAGTGGCTTAGCGCGAAGCGGTGATCAGCAGATCGAATTCTTTGAGCAGCACCTGCAACTGGCGATCCTTGCCCTGCAGATTGCGCTGGGCAAAGACCATCTCCGCCATTTCCTGAATGCCTGAAGCGTTGGGCAACGCCAGGTCCTGCTCGAGGATCATCTTCATTCGTGGCAGGAAGATCCATTGCAGCCATTGTTCGAAATCCAGCGTATCGACCGAAAACGGCTCGACACTACTAAGGGCTTCGGCCGATGGCTGCACTTCATCCCACCAGCCTTGCGCGCGCAGCTCACGCTCGATCAGCAGCAACTGGTCGGCGATTTTCGGGAAACGGGCGTCCATCAGAGCGAAACCTTGGCCTTTTGACGAGCCAGTGCAGCGCCAGCAGAGTCGCCCTGCTTCTCACGGGACTGCGCGATGATTTCCCACAGGTTGGCTTGCAGATCCGGACGGCCGTTGGCCATGGTCAGCGCGCGACGGGCGAACTGTTCCGCCTGCGGCGCATCACCTTGGGCCATGCGCACCTGCGCCAGACGGTAGAGCACTTGCGGCTCACGCGGAGCTACACGCTGAGCGCGCTCCAGACTGGAGGATGCACCGTTAAGGTCGCCGCCGGCCTGTTGCTGCTGGGCGGTGGTCAGCAAGGCGAGTACCGGACCATCCAGTTGCTCGTCTGCCGACAGACCACCGCCACTGGCGGCCGAAGGGATCCCGCTTGGCGTCGACGGCATGCTGTAGCTGCCGGAATTGATCGGCGCCGACTCGACCGGCGACGGGTTGTACGGCCCAGCGGTGATACCGCCGGAAGCCGGGCCCGGGACGATCGGCGAAGTACTGATCGGTGCCGATGTCGCAGCACCGCCACCCGGCACCATCACCACCACGCCGGTATCGCCTTGCGGAATGGCCTGGGATTGCGCCTGACCCTGCACTGGACGTTTGACTGTCGTCTTGCGGAAACCGCCATTGGCCGACAGCCGTTCGCTGTTGGACACGGCCGTGCCGGAGTCCACCACCGGGATCGAACCACGCTGTACGGTAGAGCAGCCGCTGAGCAAAGCCACGGCGGTCACCGCTGGAATCAACCACTTGTTCACTTGAAACCCTCTTTGCTTAATTCATCCAGCCCTTGACCCAATCCATCACCGACTCCGGCGAAGCAGGCGTTTCGCTTGCACACGCGGCACCGGGTGGCGGTTCGCTGCCGCGAATATACGGCATCTGCACGGCTCCCGGACAGTTGGCATCCGAGCCTTGCCCGGTACGCGAATCGACCCAGGCCTGAACGATGTTGTCCGGCTGCGGCATGTCCAGCGGCAGCGGATCGGCCTTGCGCATGAAACTGGTCCAGACCTGCAGCGCACCGGTCGCCCCGGTGAACGGGGTCTTGCCGTTGTCGTCACGACCGAGCCAGACCACCGCCAGCAGATCCTGACTGAAACCGGCGAACCAACTGTCGCGCGAGTCGTTACTGGTACCGGTCTTGCCGGCCAGCGTCAGGGTCTTGGGCAGCACGTTGTAAACCGAGCTGCCGGTACCTTCACGCATCACCCGCTGCATGGCGTTCTGGATCAGGTAGATGGACGCCGGATCGAAACGCTGCTCGATCTGGAACGGATAACGCTTGAGCGGTTCGCCCTCAGCAGTCAGCACACTGCGAATCCCGCGCATCGGCGTATTGAAACCACCGTTGGCGAGGGTCTGATACATGGTCGCCACTTCGATCGGTGTCATGCCGCCAGCCCCGAGCAACATCGACGGGAACGCCGGGAATTCCCGGGTCACGCCCAGACGCGCAATGGTCTTGAGCACATTCGGCACACCGACTTCCAGGCCCAGACGCGAGGTCGACAGGTTGTAGGAATGTGCCAGCCCCTGATAGAGGAAGACCGTGCCGTGGGAACGACGGTCATAGTTCTGCGGCTTCCATACCTGGCCGTCCGCGCCTTTGATCGACAGCGGATCATCCGACAGCCAACTGGTCAGCGTGTAGTGGCTCGGTTTCTCCAGCGCAGTCAGATAGACCGCCGGTTTTACCAGAGAGCCGATTGGCCGCACGGCATCCAGCGCCCGGTTGAAACCGGCGTAACTGGCCTGACGGCTACCAATCATCGCCTGCACTTCGCCGGTTTCCGGATTGGTCACGACCATCGCCGCTTCCACATCATCGGAGCCCTTGCGTCCGGCCAGACGTTTAAAGGTGTCATTCACTGAAGCTTCGGCTTTCATCTGCAGAATCGGGTCGAAACTGGTGAAGATCCGCAGGCCTTCTTCGGTCAAGTCCTCGTCACGATAGTCTTCACGCAACTGGCGTTTGACCAGATCGATAAAGCCCGGGAACGAGCTGTCGGCGAGCTTGCCGCGGGTGGTCACGCCCAAGGGCATTTTCTTCGCCGCTTCGACCTGCTCGGCGGTCGCCACGCCTTGCTGCTCAAGCACATCAAGTACCAGATTACGGCGCTCCAGCGCGCGCTCCGGGTTGCGGCGCGGGTTGTAGTAGGACGGCCCCTTGACCATGCCGACCAGCAGCGCAACCTGATGCAGCTTCAGCTCGGACAAAGGCTGGCCGAAGAAGAACTGGCTGGCCAGACCGAAACCATGCACGGCACGCTGACCGTCCTGCCCGACGAAGACTTCGTTGAGGTAGGCCTCAAGAATTTCCTTCTTGTCGTAGTGCAGCTCCAGCAGCATCGCCATCATCGCTTCAGTGAGCTTACGGCTCAGGCTGCGCTCGTTGGTGAGGTAGAAGTTCTTCACCAACTGCTGGGTCAGCGTACTGCCGCCCTGGGTCATCTTGCCGCCAGAGGTGTTGACCCAGATGGCCCGGGCAATCGATTTCGGCGACACGCCCCAGTGGCTGTAGTAGTCGCGGTCTTCAACGGCGACCAAAGTATCGAGCAAATACGGCGGCACCTGATCGAGCTTGATCAGAATGCGGTCTTCAAGGTTTTTCGGGTAAATGCCGCCGATCATCAGTGGTTCGAGCCGCACCACGGACAATTTTCCGCCATTGAGCCCCGAGAGTTCGGCCACATAGTCGCCGGAGAAGCGCACGCGTACTGGCTGAGGTTTCTCCAGGCCTTCATAGAACTGGAAGCCGCGGGTATTCAGATCGACGGTATTGCCACTGACGGCAGCAGCGCCGGGGCCATTGCTCACGGCTTCGCGGCGATAGCCCAAGGCGTCGAGTTCGGTGAGGAAATCGTCCTTGCTCAGTTTTTGTCCGACGAACAGCTCGAGCGGACGCGCGTACACCTTGGCCGGGATGGTCCAGCGCTTGCCGGAGAATTTCTCCTGCACCACGGCATCGAGGTAAACGGCGAAGCCGGCCAGCACCACAAGGCCGACCAGACTGAGTTTAATGGCCCACCCCAGCCACGGCCGCAGGCCCTTGGCAGGTGGTTTTTTCTTGGTACGGGGGGATCGAGTTCGAGTCATGGCGGCGGATTATACGCACTTTATTCATCCTCAACAGGAGCGCTCCGAGGTTTGCGTCAGGCTGGCGAGCGGCCATAATGGCGACCTCGAATTTACCAGTCTCTGAAGGATCGCCCGTGAGCCAGTCCCTGATCGCTGCCCTGCAAAACCCGGCCCTCTACCCGCACCCCGTCGACGAGTTCCAGGTCATCGAAACCCATATCTCGTGGGTGATCCTCACCGGCCCGTTTGCTTATAAAGTGAAGAAGCCGGTGAATTTCGGCTTTCTCGACTTCACCAGCCTCCAAGCGCGCGAGCACTTCTGCGCTGAAGAACTGCGTTTGAATCAGCGCCTGACCGAAGATTTGTATCTGGACGTGTTGCCGGTGACCGGCAGCGTCGAAGCGCCGCAACTGGGCGGCGACGGCCCGGTGATCGAATATGTGCTGAAAATGCGTCAATTCCCGCAGACCGGCCTGCTCAGCACCCTGCAAGCCAACGGTGAACTGACCACCCAGCACATTGATGAAATGGCCGAGCAGATCGCCAGATTCCACCTCAGCGCGCCAAAAGTCCCGGCCGAACACGACGCTGGTACACCAGAAAGCGTAATGGCCCCGGTGCGCCAGAACTTCGAACAGATCCTGCCATTCCTCAGCGACAAAAACGATCTGCTGCAACTCGAGGCCCTGCAAGCCTGGGCCGAGAGCAGCTTCGACCGTCTCAAGGCACTGTTCAGCCAGCGCAAGGCCGAGGGTTTCACTCGCGAATGCCACGGCGACATTCACTTGGGCAACGCCACTGTGATCAATGGCAAAGTGGTGATCTTCGACTGCATCGAGTTCAACGAACCGTTCCGCTTCACCGACGTCTGGGCCGACACCGGTTTCCTGGCGATGGATCTTGAAGACCGCGGTCTGAAATCCCTGGCCCGCCGCTTCATCAGCCAATACCTGGAATTGACCGGCGACTATCAAGGCCTGGAAGTGCTGAACTTCTACAAAGCCTACCGCGCGCTGGTCCGCGCCAAAGTCGCGCTGTTCAGCATGCCGGCAGACGCCACTCCGGTGCAGCGCGCCACTACCCTGCGCCAGTACCGCAACTACGCCAACCTGGCGGAAAGCTACAGCACCATCCCTTCGCGCTTCATGGCGATCACCCACGGCGTATCGGCCGTCGGCAAGAGCCACGTGGCGATGCGCCTGGTTGAAGCACTGGGCGCGATCCGTCTGCGTTCCGATGTCGAGCGCAAGCGCCTGTTCGGCGAGCAAACCGTGGCCAACGACGTGCAGGCCGGGATTTACAGCACCGACGCCAGCGCTGCCACCTACGCCCGCTTGCATGAGATTGCCGGAGTCATTCTGCACGCCGGTTTCCCGGTCGTCATTGATGCGACCTACCTCAAGCGCGAGCAACGTGACAGCGCGGCGAAAGTCGCCGAGGCGACCGGCACGCCGTTCCTGATTCTCGACTGCAACGCTCCGCAAGCCGTGATCGAAAGCTGGCTGGCGATTCGCCAGGCCGACAAGAAGGATCCTTCCGACGCCACGCTGGCGGTCATCGAGGCCCAACAGGCCAGCCGCGAAGCACTGACGCCAGAAGAAATTCTGCGCAGCAAACGCGTACAGACCAATGAAAGCGGGACCCTCGATACCGTCGTGGCGCAGATCCGCCAGCGTCTGCCAGGCCTGTAAGAAACTATTTCGACCGTGAAGCCCTCGCTGGCTTCACGGTCGTCAAATAGTGGCACTATACTGGCGTCATAAAACCAACAGGTGATGTGACATGAGCCAGCCGAAACTTCTCGACACCCCGCTTTATGCCCTGCTGCACAAAGACGACATCGCAGGCTTCAACAAGGAACGCCCGAACGACGGCCCGATCGACATGGTCGGTGGCGACTTCCGTGGTCTCGATCTGCGTGAACTGAACGCCGACGGCGTGGATTTCCGCGACGCCTACTTCCGCTCCGCCGATTTGCGCGGCATCGATTTCCGTAATTCCGCCCTGGAAGGCGCGAGCCTGGCCCATGCGCAGATTTCCGGTGCGTACTTCCCACCGGAACTGAGCGCCGACGAGATCCTGATGTCGATGAATTTTGGTACCCGCCTGCGCTATCGCACCCGCTGATACTTTTATCTTTCTCTGACCCGACGCCTTTCCCGCGTGGAAGCGGGCTTGCTCGCGAAGGCGTGGTGTCAGTCGATACATCTTGTGGCTGACAAGACGCCCTCGCGAGCAAGCTCGCTCCCACATGTTTCCGCGTTTCTTCCCTCCTTTCTGGGTTCGCAGCCCTTTCTTAGTAGCGTTTGCGTCTAATCCGACCAAACAACCACGCTTTTCCTACTGATGGCTACACTCCTGAGAAGATCGCCCACGCACCATTCGGCCGTCGCAAGGAGGCTTGATGAATGATGAACTGCAACACCTGAAGAATCTTGGCAAGACGTCGGCGCAATGGCTGCATGCCGTGGGCATCCACAGCGCCTCGGACTTGCGTCGCCTGGGGGCGGTGGACGCCTATCGGGCCGTGCGTACCCGCGGGTTTCGCGCATCGAAGGTGTTGTTGTACGCGATCGAAGGGGCGCTGATGGATGTGCACTGGAACGATATCCCGGCCGAACGCAAAGACGCCTTGAACAAGCAGCTCGAAGCCATCTCCTCGCGTCACAAGAACTGAACAGGCGCTGACGGCCATGTATCTGCTCGGGGAACAATCGGCACCAGTCGATACGCTGATCAATCGTTTACAGAGCTTGCCCGCGCGCTGGCTGGAAGGGCTTGCGCCGTGCGGGCCAGCGTTTGAGCCGGAAATCTCTGACGACCTGATGGCGCAGCTCCCACGCGATCAGCTGTTTCTGCTGACAGAAGGCGTAATCCACGGCTACATCGGCGGCCGCGCGCTGTTTTACTGGCAGGAAGGCGATCTGATCGGCCTGCAGCAAGGTGACGCCTGGGCTGATTGCCGACTGCGCAGCGACGGATTATTGCGCTTGTTGCCCTATCGGCGAACCGATCTGTTCCGACATTTGTACGCCGATCCGGAACGGGCTGAGCAATGGCTGGAGTATCTGCTGGGGCAGATGGCGCTGCTGGCACACGCGGTGGCCGAACTGAAGCCACGGGAGTTTCGCAGCACCAATGGCTTTAAACGGGTCGAGAGCGGTGAGGTGTTGATCCAGCAGGGCGATGCTGCCGATCACGTCTTCGTGATCATCGATGGGCATGCCGAAGCGTTTGTTGATGGGCACAAGGTTGGCGACGTGCCCAAGGACGAGATTTTCGGCGCCATGGCCGTGTTCACAGGCGAGCCGCGAAACGCCACGGTCATTGCCCGCGAGCCAAGTACAGTGATGTTGATTCCCGGCGATCAGTTTCTGAGCATGACCCGCAACAATCCGAAGATTGCCCACAGCCTGATCGAGAGCATGGCCCGGCGCATTGGCCAGCTCAACCAGCAAATCACCCAACTGAGTGCGATGAAAGCTGCGCGTTGAGTCCCCTGTTTCCGGGGCATTCCGGCCATTTGCACGACTAAATCACGCGAATGGAAAAACAGTGGTTGACTCGTTAATGAGAATCGCTATGATTATCACAACTGATCGCGAGATCAGTCGATATTCTGAAAAGCCCTTGGTTCGGACTCTCAGATTATCTCCTCATCAGGCTAATCACGGTTATTTGACCCGGTTTTTACCGGGTCTTTTTTTGCCTGTGGAAAAGTCATTGACCGAACTGTTTGCGCATCTGTGCGCAGTAATCCTGCGCAGGCGTGGCCGGGGTGTACCAGACGTAATCGGCCATCGCCGCGCTGACCTCAGCGCCCTGCTCGGCCAACATCAGCACCGTGGGCGCCTGAGCTGCGCCAAGATCAAGCACATGCAGCGGCACGCCAGCATCCTTGCGCGCATGCCAGGCGCCCGCCAACAACACGGCGGGCGTGGGTGCCGCCAGCAAACGTTCGGCCATGCGTCGATCACGTTGTTGCTGAACGCTGAGCATCGCCGGCATCTGCGATTTGGGCAGCAAGCCACAGTGCGAGTCGCTGATCTGCTCAAGCAGCGTGGCTTTTACCGTTGCCGCATTGCTGCGAACACCGGTCAAGGCCGGCGGCTGACGATAGAACGCGCGGATTTCGCTGTCGTCCAGATTGGCTGCCAGCAACGGATAGGATTGTGTGAGGGCGAACCGAACGATCGGTCCATAAAGCTTCCAGTCCCAGCCATCCTGCCAGGCCAATGCCGTGGG
Organism: Pseudomonas sp. IT-P260; assembly: GCF_949768395.1. Lineage (NCBI taxonomy): Bacteria > Pseudomonadati > Pseudomonadota > Gammaproteobacteria > Pseudomonadales > Pseudomonadaceae > Pseudomonas > Pseudomonas sp. IT-P260. The sequence goes on along the minus strand of NZ_CATKPO010000007.1, from coordinate 121,146 downwards.
AAGATCGGTAGGCGGCGTTGCTGCATGGCGAACCTGATCAACTTTCGGCTGTTGATCAGGCGTAAGCATCTCCAGCAGCAGACTGCCCTGAGGGCGTTGCTCACCCAGCGACTGCAACAGCCATAACTGCGCAGCGTGATGATCGGCGTTGTCATGCTGCTCGCCAATGATCACGTGTTGCGCACCGGCCAGACGCGTCAGCAGTTCCTGCGCCGTCAGCACCTGACCGCTGTGCAGATCGCGTATCTCACCGCTGACCGGTGGCGGCGCAGCAACATGCTGACACCCCGCAAGCCACAACACCGCCAACAACCAGATCCCGCGCATGCCATCACCTCGATGAGAAATCAGCGGGCGATGATCAGCGGATGCCCACGCTCCGGGTGCGGCTGCACCAATACTTCGAGACCGAACACCGCTTTGAGCGAGTCCGGTCGCAAGACTTGCTGCGGCGTACCCAGCGCCACCGGGCGCCCGCCTTCAAGCAGCAACACCCGATCACAATAGCGCGCCGCCAGATTCAGATCATGCAGGATAACCAGCACCGCCGCGCCACGGTCGGCAAATTCGCGTACGGCCTGCAGCGTGGTGTGTTGATGCAAGGGATCGAGCATCGAGGTCGGCTCGTCCAGCAACAGGGTTTGCCCGGCCTGACCCGGCCATAACTGCGCCAATACACGCGCCAGATGCACGCGCTGACGCTCGCCACCCGACAGCGCCAGATAACTGCGCCCGCTCAGGTGCCCGGCATCCGCAGCGTCCAGCGCTGCCGCGACGATCTCGTCGTCGCGCACCCGACCACTTTGATACGGCAGGCGGCCCATGCCGACCACTTCCTCCACACGAAAGGCAAAATCCAGCGTCGAGACCTGCGGCAACACCGCCAGACGCTGGGCGCGTTGCGTACCTGTCCAGTGATTCAGTGCCTTGTCGTCGAGCAACACCTCGCCTTCACTCGCCGTCAGCTCACCGCACAAGGCACCGAGCAAAGTGCTTTTGCCGGCACCGTTCGGTCCGAGCACACCCAGCACCTCACCGGGCTCCAGTTGCAGGGTGACGTCGCTGAGGACGGTCTTGCGCCCGCGACGGATGTGCAGATTGTGCGCACGCAGCATCAGGCACGTCCTCGCAGCAGCAGATACAGGAAGAATGGCGCGCCGATAAACGCCGTGACAATACCGATCGGCAACTCCGCCGGCGCCAGTGCCAGCCGCGCCACCAGATCCGCCAGCAACAGCAGGCTCGCACCCGCCAGTACCGACGCTGGCAACAGCACGCGGTGATCGGGCCCGGCCAATAAACGCACCAGATGCGGCACCACCAGCCCGACGAAACCGATCATCCCCGCCGCCGCTACCGCTGCGCCAACACCCAACGCGGTGCAGAACACCAGTTCACGCTTGAGCCGTTCGACATCGATCCCCAGATGCCCTGCCTCGGACTCACCCAGCAACAACGCATTCAGCGCCTTGGCACGACGCGGCAACCACAGCGCAACACCGGCGCTGATGATCAGCAACGGCCACAAACGCGCGTAACTGGCACCATTGAGGCTGCCCAGGTTCCAGAAAGTCAGCGTGCGCAGGGTCGCGTCATCCGCCAGATAGGTGAACAACCCGACTGCCGAGCTGGCCAGCGCCGTCAGGGCGATCCCAGCCAGCAGCATGGTCGCGACGATAGTCTGGCCGTTGCGCCGTCCGAGCCGATAGACCAGCGCCGTTACCCCCAACCCGCCGAGAAACGCGCACGCCGACAACAGATACGGCCCGAACCACTCTGGCAAACCGCCAAAAAACGCACCGCCGACAATGGCTACAGCCGCACCAAGCGCCGCACCGCTGGAGACCCCGACCAACCCGGGATCGGCCAGCGGATTGCGAAACAAACCCTGCATCGCCACGCCGGACAGCGCCAGTACACCGCCGACGGCCAGGCCGAGCAAGGTACGCGGCAGACGGATCTGCCCGAGAATCAGCTCAGCCTGCTCCAGACCGTCCGGCGCCAGCGGTACACCGAGCATGCGCAGAGCCGCGCGCAACGTATCGAACAGCGGCAGGCTCACCGGCCCCAGCGCCAACGACAACCAGATGGCCAGCAAACACAGGAGCGTCAGCCCGATAAACAGGCTGCGTGGTTTGACCAGTACGGTCATTGGCCGCTCGCAGTCGGGTAGAGGCCGTCAGACAACCCCTTCAACGCCGCCGGCAAACGCGGCCCGAGCCCACCGACCAGCAGCGTCGGATCCAGCTCCAGTACCCGTCCGGTCTTGGCCGCACGGCTTGAATTGAGAATGGGGTTTTCCTTGAACAACGCCGCTTTTGCCGCCTCACCGCTCAACGCGCGATCCGCAAACACCAGCACCTCAGGATCAAGCCCGGCCAGCGACTCAACGGAGAACGGCTTGTAACCGATATGCGTCGCCAGGTTATGTCCGCCGGCCCGTTGCAGCAGCCAGTCGGCGACAGTGTCCTTGCCGGCAATCAACGGTTTGCCGCCGGCATGCCCGATCAGCACCAGCACACCGGGCGCCTTGTGCCTGGTCTGCAACTCGGCGACTCGCGCCTTCTGCGTGGCGAGTTGCTGTTGATAACTTTCCAGCAGCTGCGTCGCCTGCGCTTGCGCGCCGAGCAACTGCCCGAGATGCGTGAGGTTTTTTTCCAGCGTCGGCAGGTCCGGCTGCGCCGAGAACAGTTCGACCTGTACCTTGGCGCTCTTTACCTGAGCGATCACCGGTGGCGGGCCCATTTCTTCGCTGCCGATAAGGATGTCCGGGCGCAGGCTGAGAATGCCCTCTGCCGACAGGCTGCGTTGATAGCCGATACTTGGCAGTTTCTTCAGCGACTCGGGATGCTGGCTGGTGGTGTCGACGCCGACCAGTTTCGACTCGCCGCCCAACGCACTGACCCACTCCGAAAGCGCGCCACCGGCACTGATCCAACGCTGTGGCAAGTCGGCAGCTGTCACCTGAAGGCTGGCGAGCAGTCCGACACACAGCACAGCAACGCGGATAATCAGGCGCATACGCAGCTTTCCTTGAACAGTTTTCCCGGGCAGCGAACCGGCACGCCAAGTATCCTTGGCGGCAGCCGCGCACAGTGGGCGAAGGCGGCCATTTGATAATTGTTTGCATTTAAACGTCAAGCTCGGACATTTCCTGAAACGAGCCGACAGTTGAGGATAGTCATGAAGTTTTTGTGCGCGAGCGCTGATCTCGCCGAGGCCGGCAGCCGTGGGTTCGACATCCACGGCAACAAACTGTTTGCCGTGCGCCGCAATGGACAGGCCTATGTTTATCTCAACCGTTGCCCGCATCGTGGCGTCGGCCTGGAATGGCACCCCGACCAGTTTCTCGACCCGAGCAACAGCCTGATCCAGTGCGCCACCCACGGCGCACTGTTCCTGATCGAGGATGGAGAATGCGTCGCCGGGCCCTGCGCCGGGCAATCCCTGACCGCCATCCCCTGCCGCGAAGACGCCCAAGGGGTGTGGATCGATGTTTAACCGTTGAGCAACACGTCCAGCCGCCGGTCGATCACCATCTCTTCGTGGTTCAAGCGCACGCCGTAAGCCAGCACTTCAACTCCGCATGCCACCGCCTCGCGCAGGGCATCGGCGTAGGCCGCATCGATTTCCTCGGCCGGACGCACTGCGTCAATCCCGCTGAGATTGACGCAATACAGCTGCACCGCCCGAATGCCGTCACGGGCCAGATGCGCCAGTTCACGCAGATGCTTGGCGCCGCGCTGAGTCACCGCATCGGGAAACGCCGCAACATTCGTTCCGTCGAACCCCAGCGTGACACTTTTCACTTCCACGTAGGCCGGGCCGCTCGGGTACTCGAGGCGGAAATCGATGCGGCTCTTTTCCTGGCCGTACGCCACTTCACGTTTAAGCGCCGTAAAGCCGCTCAACTCGTTGATGACTCCCGCCTGCAGCGCCTCTTCCACCAGTGCGTTGGCACGGCCGGTGTTCACGCAAAACAGCCGGCCCTGCGGGGTTTCGCCAATTTCCCAAGTGCCAGGCAGCTTGCGTTTCGGGTCGTTGGAGCGACTGAACCACACCTGTCCGCCCTCAACCTGGCAGTTGAGCATCGAACCGGTGTTCGGGCAGTGAAGGGTCAACAGCTCGCCATTGACCGTTTCAACATCAGCCAGAAAACGTTTATAGCGGCGAATCAGCCGCGCCTCTTCCAGAGCCGGATAAAAAAGCATCAGCCTTGCCAGCTCTTCAAGCCACGAGCGATGCGTTCCACCGCTTCCTGTAAGCGAGGGAGGTTTTGCGTGTAGGCAAAACGCACATGATGGCCCGCTTGATAACGACCGAAATCCATCCCCGGGGTAAAGGCAACGTGCTCGGTTTCGAGGAAATGCCGGCAGAACGCGAAGGCATCACCGCCGAACTGGCTGATATCGGCATACAAGTAGAACGCACCTTCAGGTTCGACGGCGATGTTGAAACCCAACTCGCGCAACGCCGGCAGGAGGAAGTCGCGACGGCGACCAAATTCGGCGCGGCGCTCTTCGAGAATGCTGATGGTGTCCGGCTCGAAACAGGCCAGTGCGGCGTGCTGCGCCATGCTCGGCGCGCTGATATAGAGATTCTGCGCGAGCTTTTCCAGCTCACTGACGGCCGCATCCGGTGCCACCAGCCAGCCGAGACGCCAACCGGTCATGCCGAAATATTTGGAGAAGCTGTTGAGGACAAAGGCGCTGTCATCGACTTCCAGCACGCTGGCGGCATCGGTGCCGTAAGTCAGGCCATGATAAATCTCGTCCACCACCAGATGGCCGTGCCGCGCCTTGATCGCTGTGGATAATCCGGCCAGTTCGTCGCGGGTCAGAATGGTGCCGGTCGGGTTGGCCGGCGACGCCACCAACGCTCCCACGCTGTCGTGATCCCAGTGCCGCGCCACCAGATCCGGGGTCAATTGATACCGCACTTCCGGGCCGACCGGCACCAACTGCGCCGCGCCTTCGACCAGACGCAGGAAGTGTCGGTTGCAGGGATAACCGGGATCAGCCAGCAGCCAGTGTTTACCCGGATCGACCAGCAAGGCGCTGGCCAGCAACAGCGCGCCGGAGCCACCCGGCGTGATCAGGATCCTTCGCGGATCAATGTTCAAGCCGTAACGCGATTGATAAAAACCGGAGATCGCTTCGCGCAACTCAGGAATGCCACGCGCCGCGGTGTAGCGGGTCTTGCCCGCCGTCAGCGCCGCTTGCCCGGCGCGGATGATCGGTTCGGCCGTGGTGAAGTCCGGCTCGCCGATTTCCAGGTGGATCACATCGTGACCTTCGGCCTGCAGTTCATTGGCCCGCGCCAGCAGCGCCATCACATGGAACGGTTCGATCGCGCGACTGCGCGCACTGTAGGGCTGAGCCATGGGTTTTCCTTCGACGGGGAAAAAGAGACGATTCTACCCATCTGCCGGAACGAGCGAGAACCCGTCGCGGTCACAGCCTCAAGAACGCTGGACTGTAACGATATGCGCGTACGCTCCAGGATTGACTAAAATCAGAGATTGATCAGGCCTCCATCACTGTCAGACATGACTTGCCAAACTTCTGCAAGCGCCACCCGCCGGGGCCTCGACATCCGGGAGTAGCGCAGGCCGAATTGATCTGGTAAGTTCGCCCGCTTGCAGCCGCAGGGCCGGCAGGTGTCGGTGATGGAGCAATCCTGCGCAATGGATTACAAGAGTAGAGGCGGTCCATTTCATGCCCACCCAAGCAAAGCAACAGCAGCAAGTGACGATCAGCGGCTTCGAACCTTACGTTCCGAAGGAAGGCGAGGAGTACATGGGCGCCCCGATGCGCGCGCACTTCACCAAGATCCTGAACAAGTGGAAACAGGACTTGATGCAGGAAGTCGACCGTACTGTTGATCACATGAAAGACGAAGCGGCCAACTTCCCTGACCCGGCCGACCGTGCCAGCCAGGAAGAAGAATTCGCCCTCGAGCTGCGCGCCCGTGATCGCGAGCGCAAACTGATCAAGAAGATCGACAAGACCCTCGAACTGATCCAGGACGAAGAATACGGCTGGTGCGAGTCCTGCGGCATCGAGATCGGCGTCAAGCGCCTCGAGGCCCGTCCTACCGCCGATTTGTGCATCGACTGCAAGACCCTGGCGGAAATCAAGGAAAAGCAGGTCGGCAAGTAATCTCGACCTGAACGAAAAACGGAGCGTGCGAACGCTCCGTTTTTGTTTCTGCCTTTTGCCCTTGTGGGAGCGAGCCTGCTCGCGAAAGCGGTGTGTCATTCAACATTTAATCGTCTGACATCAAGCTTTCGCGAGCAGGCTCGCTCCCACCCGTTGACCTGCGTATCGCCTGAAAAGTAGCTTCGTTTCCATGACAGCCAAAATCTCCCCCGCCTACATCGGCCGCTTCGCCCCCACCCCCAGTGGCCACCTGCACTTCGGCTCGCTGGTGGCTGCCCTCGCCTCCTACCTCGACGCGCGCGCGGTCGGTGGGCGCTGGCTGGTGCGCATGGAAGATCTCGATCCGCCCCGGGAAGAGCCCGGCGCGCAGGCGGCGATTCTCAAGGCGCTGGAAAGTTACGGCTTCGAGTGGGACGGCGAGATGGTGCGCCAGAGTGATCGTCACGCCGCCTACGCCGAAGTGCTCGACAGCCTGTTCAACCATGGCCTGGCCTACGCCTGCACCTGCTCGCGCAAGCAACTGGAGCCATATCACGGGATTTATCCGGGCTTGTGCCGCAATGCCGGTCATGAACAGCAAGATGCGGCAATCCGCCTGCGCGTGCCGGAACTGGAATATCACTTCATCGATCGGGTGCAGGGCGAGTTCCGCCAGCATCTGGGGCGCGACGTCGGCGATTTCGTGATTCGCCGCCGCGACGGCCTCTACGCCTATCAACTGGCGGTGGTGCTGGATGATGCCTGGCAAGGCATCACTGACATCGTGCGCGGTGCCGATCTGCTCGACTGCACGCCACGCCAGCTCTACCTGCAAGAACTGCTGGGCCTGCGCCAGCCGCGCTATCTGCACCTGCCACTGATCACACAGCCGGACGGCAACAAGCTCGGCAAATCCTACCGTTCGCCGCCGCTTGAGGCGGATCAGGCCACTCCTTTGCTGCTGCGGGCCCTGCGAGCGCTGGGACAAAACCCCGGTGCCGAACTGGCCCATGCCACCCCCGAGGAATTGCTCAAATGGGGCACAGCCCACTGGGATGCATCGAAGATCCCGCGCACACTGACGTTGCCCGAGGCGCAACTGCAATGACGACACTTGCAGTGGCGCGCCCATCCGTTACCATCGCCGCACGTTTTCGGGCACGCGCATAAAAAAGAGAGGCCGGGATGTACATCTATCGCTTGGTCCTGCTTCTGGTCGTGGGAATCTATCTGTTTTCGCCAGCCATCATGGATTGGTGGATCGACGCCACGGGCGCCTGGTATCGGCCGTATCTGCTCTGGTTGATCCTGATTGTCGTGACCTTCATCCTGCAGAGCCAAAAAGATGCCGATGAGCTTTAGCCTGACCCAGATGATCCTGATCAGCGCCGCGTACCTGGCGGTGCTGTTCGGCGTTGCCTGGATCAGCGAACGGGGCATGATCCCGCGGGCGATCATTCGCCACCCGCTGACCTACACCCTGTCGCTGGGGGTCTACGCCAGTGCCTGGGCGTTTTACGGCACGGTGGGGCTGGCCTATCAATATGGCTACGGCTTTCTGTCCAGCTACCTCGGGGTGTCTGGTGCGTTTCTGCTCGCACCGGTGCTGCTGTATCCGATCCTGAAAATCACCCGCACCTATCAATTGTCGTCGCTGGCCGATCTGTTCGCGTTTCGCTTTCGCAGCACCTGGGCCGGCGCGCTGACCACGATCTTCATGTTGATCGGCGTGCTGCCGCTGCTGGCGCTGCAGATTCAGGCGGTGGCCGATTCCATCGGCATTCTTACCGGTGAGCCGATCCAGAGCCGCGTCGCGCTGGCGTTCTGTGCGCTGATCATTCTGTTTACGATTTTCTTCGGTTCCCGGCATATCGCCACTCGCGAGAAACATGAAGGGCTGGTGTTCGCGATTGCTTTCGAATCGGTGATCAAACTGATCGCCCTCGGCGGCGTCGGTCTGTATGCGCTGTACGGCGTGTTCGACGGCCCGCAACAACTCGAACTGTGGCTGCTGCAAAACCAGACCGCCCTCGCCGCCCTGCACACGCCCCTGCAGGAAGGCCCATGGCGCACGCTGTTGCTGGTGTTTTTCGCCTCGGCGATCGTGATGCCGCACATGTATCACATGACCTTTACCGAGAACCTCAATCCGCGCTCGCTGGTCAGCGCCAGCTGGGGCCTGCCGCTGTTCCTGTTGCTGATGAGCCTGGCAGTGCCGCTGATCCTCTGGGCCGGCCTGAAGCTCGGCGCCACCACCGACCCGGAATACTTCACCCTCGGCATCGGCATCGCCGCCAACAGCAAACCGCTGGCACTGCTGGCCTATGTCGGTGGGCTTTCAGCCGCCAGTGGCCTGATCATCGTCACCACCCTGGCCCTGTCGGGCATGGCGCTGAACCACCTGGTGCTGCCGCTCTATCAGCCGCCGGCCGAAGGCAACATCTATCGCTGGCTGAAGTGGACGCGTCGGGCGCTGATCGTCGCGATCATCATGGCCGGCTTCTGCTTCTACCTGATGCTCGGCGCCGGGCAGGATCTGGCCAACCTCGGCATCGTCGCTTTCGTCGCCACGCTGCAGTTCCTGCCCGGCGTGCTTTCGGTGCTGTACTGGCCGACCGCCAACCGGCGCGGCTTTATCGCCGGCCTGCTGGCGGGGATTGTGGTGTGGGTGGTGACCATGCTGTTGCCGCTGGTCGGCAATCTGCAGGGTTTTTACATCCCTCTGCTGAACATGATTTACGTGCTGGACGACACCAGTTGGCACATGGCGGCGATCGCCTCGCTGGCAGCCAACGTATTGATGTTCACCCTGATCTCGCTGTTCACCAACGCCAGCCCCGAAGAAGCCAGCGCCGCCGAAGCCTGCGCGGTGGATAACGTGCGTCGTCCGCAACGCCGCGAACTGCACGCGGCTTCGCCCCAGGAATTCGCCACGCAACTGGCCAAACCACTGGGCGCCAAGGCGGCGCAGAAAGAAGTCGAGCAGGCCCTGCGCGACCTCTATCTGCCGTTCGACGAGCGCCGTCCTTATGCCTTGCGCCGCTTGCGCGACCGCATCGAAGCCAACCTCTCCGGCCTGATGGGCCCGAGCGTGGCGCAGGACATGGTCGAAACCTTCCTGCCGTACAAGGCCGGCGGCGAAAACTATGTGACCGAAGACATCCACTTCATCGAAAGCCGTCTCGAGGATTACCACTCGCGCCTCACCGGGCTGGCCGCCGAACTCGACGCCCTGCGCCGCTACCACCGCCAGACCTTGCAGGAGCTGCCAATGGGCGTCTGCTCGCTGGCCAAGGATCAAGAGATCCTGATGTGGAACAAGGCCATGGAAGAACTCACCGGCATCGCAGCGCAACGGGTGGTCGGTTCGCGCCTGAGCACCATCGCCGATCCGTGGAAGCCATTGCTGCAAGGCTTCATCAACCTGCCCGACGAGCACTTGCACAAGCAGCATCTGGCTCTCGACGGCCAGACCCGCTGGCTCAATCTGCACAAAGCGGCGATCGACGAACCGTTGGCGCCGGGCAACAGTGGTCTGGTGCTGCTGGTGGAAGACCTGACCGAAACGCAGATGCTCGAAGACAAACTGGTGCACTCCGAGCGCCTGGCGAGCATCGGTCGACTGGCGGCGGGTGTGGCCCATGAAATCGGCAACCCGATCACCGGCATCGCCTGTCTGGCGCAGAACCTGCGCGAAGAGCGCGAAGAAGACGGCGAACTGACGGAAATCAGCGGGCAGATCCTCGAACAGACCAAGCGCGTGTCGCGCATCGTGCAGTCGCTGATGAGCTTTGCCCACGCCGGCAGCCATCAACACAGCGACGAACCGGTTTGTCTGGCCGAAGTCGCGCAGGACGCCATCGGTCTGCTGGCGCTGAACCGGCGCAACTTCGAAGTGCAGTTCTACAACCTGTGCGATCCGGATCACTGGGTCGAAGGCGATCCGCAGCGGCTCGCCCAAGTGCTGATCAATCTGCTCTCCAACGCCCGTGATGCCTCGCCTGCGGGCAGCGCCGTGCGGGTCAAGAGTGAAGCCGGCGAACACACGGTCGATCTGATCGTCGAAGACGAGGGCAGTGGTATTCCGCAGAACATCATGGACCGATTGTTCGAACCTTTCTTCACCACCAAGGACCCGGGTGAAGGTACCGGTCTGGGCCTTGCACTGGTCTATTCCATCGTTGAAGAGCATTATGGACAAATCACCATCGACAGCCCGGCTGATGTACAGAGCCAGCGCGGCACCCGAATCCGGGTGACCTTACCGCGTCATGTCGAAGCGACGTCCGCTGTGAACTGAGACCGTCGAGAGTATCGAATCAATGCCGCACATTTTGATCGTCGAAGACGAAACCATTATCCGCTCCGCCTTGCGCCGCCTGCTGGAACGCAACCAGTACCAGGTCAGCGAAGCCGGTTCAGTGCAGGAAGCACAAGAACGCTTCAGTATTCCCACATTCGATCTGATCGTCAGCGACCTGCGCCTGCCTGGCGCCCCCGGCACCGAGCTGATCAAGCTTGGCCAGGGTAAACCGGTGCTGATCATGACCAGCTACGCCAGCCTGCGCTCGGCGGTCGACTCGATGAAGATGGGCGCGGTGGACTACATCGCCAAACCTTTCGATCACGATGAAATGCTTCAGGCGGTTGCGCGGATCCTGCGTGATCACCAGTCGGCGCCTGCCGCCAGCGAAGTGCCTGCCGGCAAAGCAGCCAATGGCAGCGGCAAGTCGTCTGTCGACAACAGCAACGGCGAGATCGGCATCATTGGCTCGTGCCCGCCGATGCAGGATCTGTACAGCAAGATCCGCAAGGTCGCACCGACCGATTCCAATGTCCTGATCCAGGGCGAGTCCGGCACCGGTAAAGAACTGGTGGCCCGCGCCCTGCACAACCTGTCCAAGCGTGCCAAGGCACCGATGATTTCGGTGAACTGCGCGGCTATCCCGGAAAGCCTGATCGAGTCCGAACTGTTCGGCCACGAAAAAGGCGCGTTCACTGGCGCCAGCGCCGGGCGCGCCGGTCTGGTGGAAGCGGCGGACGGCGGCACGCTGTTCCTCGACGAGATCGGCGAACTGCCGCTGGAAGCCCAGGCCCGTCTGCTGCGCGTGCTGCAGGAAGGCGAAATTCGCCGCGTGGGTTCGGTGCAGTCGCAAAAGGTCGATGTGCGTTTGATCGCCGCGACCCACCGTGACCTCAAGAGCCTGGCGAAAATCGGCCAGTTCCGTGAAGACCTGTATTACCGCCTGCACGTGATTGCCCTGAAATTGCCGGCCCTGCGTGAACGTGGCGCCGACGTCAACGAAATCGCCACGGCGTTTCTCGCCCGCCAGAGTGCGCGCATCAACCGTACCGACCTGAAATTTGCCGCCGATGCCGAACAGGCCATCCGGCATTATTCCTGGCCGGGTAACGTGCGTGAGCTGGAAAATGCCGTGGAGCGCGCGGTGATCCTGAGCGAAAGCCCGGAAATCTCCGCCGACCTGCTGGGCATCGACATCGAGTTGAGCGACCTGGAAGACGACGAGTTCATCGGCTTGCCCGCGCAAACCGTGGGCAACGCCAGCAACAGCAGCCATGAGCCGACGGAAGACCTGTCGCTGGAAGACTATTTCCAGCACTTTGTGCTTGAGCATCAGGATCACATGACCGAGACCGAACTGGCGCGCAAACTGGGCGTGAGCCGCAAGTGTCTGTGGGAACGTCGTCAGCGCCTGGGCATTCCACGGCGCAAGACCGGGGTCACCAGCGAGAGCTGAACGTTACCTGTCGAGTGTGCGGGTAACGCTTGAAGACGTGAAAAATCTGTTACCTCAGCTTTTTCACGTAACAGAAGCCGGGGTTATCGGTAACGAAACCCCGGCTTTTTTTCGCCCCGAGAAAACGGTTATATCGACCTAACCCCTTGTTTTATTGGGCTTGGCAAAAGTTGGCACGGCACCTGCTATATGTTTGGTACAAGAACAATAACAAGCAATGCACAAGACAATAAAAATAAGACGAATCGACTCACGCACAATAAAAACAAGACGGCGAGAGGCGCAGCTAACTGATTCTTTTGGAGAGGCGTTGTATTTGGGGCTAGCCCCACGACCAGGCCGAGAACAACAAAAACTGTCCTAAGACAGAGCCTGTACTGGTTGGATCGCAAGATCACTGCAACACAGCGACCAAAGCAATCCGTTTGCTCTTGGCTCCCGATTGGGAGGGTCATGAAGGAAAAACTTCATGGCGAGGGCACTCAACAAAAACAAGAAGCCCGAATCAATAATAAAAAGAGCACGCAACTACTTCTTGGGGAGCTTCGGCTCCCCTTGTAGTTTCTGTCTTTCGGCAAAAACCTCCGTTTCGACCCTGCCCGATGCCTGTAGCCTGCGGCTTGCAGCGCAAATCTGCTGCGTCCTACACCATCCCCCGACTAAATGCTAGAATCTGCGCCCATCATGCGGTCATTCTTTGGTATGGCCGAACATTCCTTCAAACAGTGCATCCCATGCTGAAGAAGCTGTTCCAGTCATTCCGAACACCCGTGCGTCGTACGCAACACATCCGCAGCACTCCTGAAGTGCTCAACAGCGGCCAACATTCGCTGCAAAAGGGGCAATTCAGCCGCTATGCGGTGAATATCGTCGAACGCTTGCAGGGCGCCGGTTACCAGGCCTATCTGGTCGGCGGTTGCGTGCGTGACATGCTCCTGGGCATCACGCCCAAGGATTTCGACGTCGCCACCAGCGCTACCCCCGAGCAAGTCCGAGCCGAATTCCGCAATGCGCGGATCATCGGTCGCCGCTTCAAGCTGGTGCATATCCATTTCGGTCGCGAAATCATTGAAGTCGCGACCTTCCGCGCCAATCACCCGGTCAATGAAGACGACGAAGACAGCAACCAGTCTTCGCGTAACGAGAGCGGGCGGATTCTGCGCGACAACGTCTACGGCACCCTGGAAGAAGACGCGCAACGCCGCGACTTCACCATCAACGCCCTGTATTACGATCCGGTCAGCGAGCGCATTCTCGATTACGCCAACGGCGTACACGACATCCGTAATCACCTGATCCGTTTGATCGGCGATCCGAAGCAGCGTTACCAGGAAGATCCGGTACGCATGCTGCGGGCCGTGCGTTTCGCCGCCAAGCTCAATTTCGGCATCGAAAAACACACCGTGCAGCCGATCCGCGAACTGGCGCCGATGTTGCGCGAGATCCCGTCCGCCCGCCTGTTCGAGGAAGTGCTCAAGCTGTTCCTCTCCGGCCACGGTGCGATCACCTTCGAGATGCTGGTCGATCTGCAACTGTTTGCCCCACTGTTCCCGGCCAGTGCCGACGCCCTGGAATACAACCCGGAATACACCCATACGTTGATCAGCGAAGCGCTGACCAACACCGATCTGCGCATAAAACAGAACAAACCGGTCACACCGGCGTTCCTGTTTGCCGCCCTGCTGTGGCCTGCCCTGCCGGCCCGCGTATTGCGCCTGCAAGAGCGTGGCATGCCGCCGATTCCGGCCATGCAGGAAGCCGCGCATGAGCTGATCGCCGAACAGTGTCAGCGCATCGCCATTCCAAAGCGCTTCACCATGCCGATCCGCGAGATCTGGGACATGCAGGAACGTCTGCCACGCCGCAGCGGCAAACGCGCCGACCTGCTGCTGGACAATCCACGTTTCCGCGCCGGTTACGACTTCCTGCTGCTGCGTGAAAGCGCTGGCGAGGAAACCGACGGCCTGGGCGAATGGTGGACGGATTATCAGGACGCCAACGACAGCGAACGTCGCGACATGATCCGCGATCTCAGCGGCAAAGGTGATGACGCCAGCGGTGCGCCACGTAAACGTCGCCGCAGCAGTGGTTCCAAGCGCAAGCGCGCCGGGGCTTCCAGCTCGACGGGCGAATAAGGCATGGAACGCATCTATATCGGTCTGGGCAGCAACCTCGCTGACCCGGCCGAACAATTGCGCAGCGCGCTCAATGCGCTGGGGCAATTGCCGCAGACTTCCCTTGCTGGTGTTTCGGCGTTCTATCAGAGCGATTCACTGCTGCCGGGGCAACCGCGTTACACCAACGCGGTCGCCGCCCTCGACAGCGAACTCGCACCGCTCGACCTGCTCGATGCCCTGCAAGCCATCGAAAACGATCAAGGTCGGGAGCGCCTGGAGCGCTGGGGGCCGCGTACGCTGGATCTGGATATCCTGCTGTTCGGCGATCGCCTGATCGACGAGCCGCGCCTGAAAGTCCCGCACTACCAGATTCAGGAGCGTGCGTTCGTGCTCTATCCTCTGGCCGAACTGGCACCCAAGGATCTGCGCCTGGCCGATGGCCGCACATTGGCTGACCTGCTCGCCGCCTGCCCGTTCGTCGGCCTCGAACGCCTTCCCCACGCCTGACAAAAATCCCGTGTAGGAGCTGCCGAAGGCTGCGATCTTTTGATCTTGATCTTGATCTTGATCTTGATCTTGATCTTGTTTCTGAAAAACCAGGATCAAAAGATCGCAGCCTTCGGCAGCTCCTACATAGAGTGCGTGCAGCATTGCCATTTTTGTCGGACAAAAAACCTCCCAATCAATCCCGCCGTGCCGCTGAATCGCATCAGTAACGCCGGTAACACTCCCCTCGTAACAATGCGGTAACACACGCAATTGACTTCCTAGGTTCTCCTCACGACTATAGGCGTCCCGCTGCCGCCAACCCGGCACATACGGGCGCAATCCAGGCCTTATAAGCACGACAAAAGACCGTGCGCCTGAGTAGACGAAGAATCACGCGCGTTACTCGCAGTAGTTTCCAGAGCGCCTGAACGAGGATTTTTTACATGCCAGCCATCACCCTGACCACGCTCCAGAGCCTCAAGCAGAAAGGTGAAAAGATCACCATGCTGACCTGCTATGACGCGACCTTCGCCCACGCCTGCAACGAGGCCGGTGTCGAAGTGCTGCTGGTGGGCGACTCCCTCGGCATGGTTCTGCAAGGGCACGACAGCACCTTGCCGGTGACCATCGCAGAAATGGCCTATCACACCGCTTGCGTCAAACGCGGTAACACCGACGCCCTGATCCTGGCTGACCTGCCGTTCATGGCCAACGCCACGACCGAGCAAACACTGACCAACAGCGCCACGCTGATGCAGGCCGGCGCGCACATGATCAAGGTCGAAGGTGCGCTGTGGCTGGCGGAGTCGATCCGCCTGCTGGCCGAGCGCGGTGTGCCGGTCTGTGCACACATGGGCCTGACCCCACAGGCGGTGAACATTCTTGGCGGCTATAAAGTGCAGGGCCGCAACGAGAACCAGGCGCGGCAGATGCGTGCCGATGCGATCTCGCTGGAACAGGCTGGCGCCGCCATGCTGCTGCTTGAATGCGTGCCGAGCGAACTGGCGGCGGAAATCAGCCAGGCCGTGAAGATTCCGGTCATCGGGATTGGCGCCGGTAGCGATACCGACGGGCAGGTACTGGTGCTGCACGACATGCTCGGCCTGTCGATCACGGGGCGCGTACCGAAATTCGTCAAAAACTTCATGCAGGGTCAGGACAGCATCCAGTCCGCCCTGAAGGCCTACGTCAACGAAGTCAAAGGCGTTACTTTCCCTGGCCTCGAACACGGATTCTCTGCATGAACACTGTCAAAACCGTACGCGAACTGCGTGCCGCCGTGGCCCGCGCCCGCAGTGAAGGCAAGCGCATCGGCTTCGTGCCGACCATGGGCAACCTGCACAGCGGTCACATTGCGTTGATCACCAAAGCCACACAGCGCGTGGACTTCGTGGTTGCCAGCATCTTCGTCAACCCGCTGCAGTTCGGCGCCGGCGAAGACCTCGACAAGTACCCGCGCACCCTGGCGGCGGATCAGGAAAAGCTGCTGCAAGCCGGCTGCCATTTGCTGTTCGCCCCGACCGTCGAAGAGATGTACCCCGACGGCATGGCCGGGCAAACCCGGGTCAGCGTGCCGCAACTGTCTGAAGGCCTGTGTGGCGCCAGCCGTCCGGGGCACTTCGAAGGTGTGGCGACGGTGGTCAGCAAGCTGTTCAACATGGTGCAGCCGGACTTGGCGATCTTCGGTCAGAAGGATTTCCAGCAACTGGCGGTGATCCGCGCGTTGGTGCATGACTTGAACATGCCGATCCAGATCATCGGCGAACCGACCGTGCGTGCCGCCGACGGCCTGGCGCTGTCATCGCGCAACGGTTTCCTCAGCGAAGACCAGCGTGCGGTGGCCCCGGTGGTTTATCGGACCCTGAGCGCAATCGCCGAGTCGATCAAGCACGGCGAGCGCAACTACCCGGCGCTGATCGCCGCTCAGATTCAACAACTGGAGGCTGCCGGCCTGCGCCCGGACTATCTGGAAATCCGCCACGCCCTGACCTTGCGTCCGGCGACGGCTGAAGACCGCGATCTGGTGATTCTGGTGGCCGCGTTCCTCGGCACCACGCGGTTGATCGACAACTTGCATCTGAATCTCGATAGCCCAGCTTAAAAAAACAGCGCAATACCCCTGTGGGAGCGAGCCTGCTCGCGAATGCGATCTGTCAGTTGACAACGATGTCGACTGTTCCGACGCTTTCGCGAGCAGGCTCGCTCCCACATTGGTTTCTGGTGTCCACACAGACCATATTGCCGCCCCCAAAGCCTTCGGGCACACTGCCCGCCGTTCGTTTCCAACCCGGGAAATTCCTCATGCAAGCCATCATGCTCAAGGCCAAGCTGCACCGCGCCGAAGTCACTCATGCGGTACTCGATTACGAAGGTTCCTGCGCCATTGATGGCGAGTGGCTGGACTTGTCCGGCATTCGTGAATACGAGCAGATCCAGATTTACAACGTCGACAATGGCGAGCGCTTCACCACCTACGCGATTCGTGGCGAAGAAGGTTCGCGGATGATTTCGGTGAACGGCGCAGCCGCGCATAAAGCCAAAGTCGGCGACCGCGTGATCATTTGCGCCTACGCCCATTACAGCGAAGCGGAACTGGTCAATTTCAAGCCGCGCATGCTGTACATGGCACCGGGCAATGAGCTCAGCCACACCAGCAACGCGATTCCGGTTCAGCTCGCCTGAGCCGCTTCGACGCGCCACTCCCCTTCCGTTGGTCGGCCCGTTCCCGGTCTTGATGTTAAAAAAGTACAGGGAACAGGTCAGAAGAAGTCAAGACAGATCGCAGCGCGAGGTTTACTGTATTCGCCCTGCGTTGAAAAATCGTGTCGACGCATTTGACCCTCGCCCAACCAGGGCGTATCGGTCTGTTCTGTGTTCAAAAGGCCGTTCAAGTAAAAAGGAAAACCGCAGCGATGGCGTACTACCGCACTCCTCATGACGTTACCGCTCTGCCTGCCTGGCAGGCGTTGAAAGATCACCGCCAAGCCATGCAGGATTTCAGCATGCGCGAGGCCTTCAACGCCGATCCGCAGCGCTTCAATCAATTCACGCTCAGCAGCTGCGGCCTGTTTCTCGATTATTCGAAGAACCTGATCAACGCCGAGACCCGCAACCTGCTGGTGGGCCTGGCCAATGAAGTCGATCTGAAAGGCGCGATCAAAGCGCTGTTCGACGGCGAAATCGTCAACGCCTCCGAAGGCCGCCCGGCGCTGCATACCGCCCTGCGCCGCCCGGTGGGCGACAAGCTGTCGGTCAATGGCGTCAACGTGATGCCGGAAGTGCACAAGGTGCTGAACCAGATCACCGATCTGGTTGGCCGCATCCACGACGGTCTGTGGCGTGGTTACACCGAGAAGCCGATCACTGACGTGGTCAACATCGGCATCGGTGGCTCGTTCCTCGGCCCT
This sequence comes from Pseudomonas sp. IT-P260, assembly GCF_949768395.1. Classification (NCBI taxonomy): domain Bacteria; kingdom Pseudomonadati; phylum Pseudomonadota; class Gammaproteobacteria; order Pseudomonadales; family Pseudomonadaceae; genus Pseudomonas; species Pseudomonas sp. IT-P260. The sequence continues at coordinate 103,234 of NZ_CATKPO010000007.1, read as the reverse complement.
GAGCTGGTTTCCGAAGCATTGCTGTCCTATGCGCAGAAAGGCGTGCGTTGCCATTACCTGGCGAACATCGACGGCAGTGAGTTCCACGAGCTGACGCAGAAGCTGCGCGCCGAAACCACGCTGTTCATCGTTTCATCGAAATCCTTCAACACCCTCGAGACCCTGAAAAACGCTCAGGCCGCCCGCGCCTGGTATCTGGCGCAGGGTGGTTCGGAAGCCGAGCTGTATCGCCACTTCATCGCGGTATCGAGCAACAACGCGGCGGCCGTTGCGTTCGGCATCCGCGAAGAAAACATCTTCCCGATGTGGGACTGGGTCGGCGGTCGTTACTCGCTGTGGTCGGCCATCGGTCTGCCGATTGCCCTGGCCATCGGCATGTCCAACTTCAAGGAACTGCTGTCCGGTGCCTTCACCATGGACCAGCATTTCCAGAGCGCACCGTTCGAACAGAACATGCCGGTGCTGCTGGCCCTGCTCGGCGTGTGGTACGGCAACTTCTGGGGTGCGCAAAGCCACGCGATCCTGCCGTACGACCACTACCTGCGCAACATCACCAAGCACTTGCAACAGTTGGACATGGAATCCAACGGCAAGAGCGTGCGTCAGGACGGCACCTCGGTGTCGACCGATACCGGCCCGGTGATCTGGGGCGGCGTCGGCTGCAACGGTCAACACGCGTATCACCAGTTGCTGCACCAGGGCACCCAACTGATCCCGGCCGACTTCATCGTGCCGATCGTCAGCTTCAACCCGGTTTCCGATCACCATCAGTGGCTGTACGCCAACTGCCTGTCGCAGAGCCAGGCGCTGATGCTCGGCAAGACCCTGCCGGAAGCCGAGGCCGAACTGCGCGAAAAAGGCATGAGCGAAGAGCAGGTGCGCAAACTCGCGCCGCACAAGGTGATTCCGGGCAACCGCCCGAGCAACACCCTTGTGGTCGAGCGCATCAGCCCGCGTCGTCTTGGCGCGCTGGTCGCCATGTACGAGCACAAAGTGTTCGTGCAGAGCGTGGTCTGGGGCATCAACGCCTTCGACCAGTGGGGCGTGGAACTGGGCAAGGAATTGGGCAAAGGCGTTTACAACCGTCTGGTCGGCAGCGATGAAACCGTTGCTGACGATGCTTCCACCCAAGGCCTGATCAACTACTTCCGCGGTCGTCACCGCGGGTGAGGTGAATGGCTTGCCCACAAATCCTGTGGGCAAGCCATTTCCCATGTGGGAGCGAGCCTGCTCGCGAATTCGGTGTGTCATTCAGCATCTTTGTGGCTGATACAGCGCATTCGCGAGCAGGCTCGCTCCCACAGTTGTTTCAGGGATGACTTGAACCTCCAGGCCGCTCGGCGCATCTTTATTCCTGTCGCACAACAAGAATAAGGAACCGTCATGTTCGATATCAGCACGTTCCCCAAAGCCGATGCCGTCCGCCGGGCTGCGCAGTTGAGTCAGGACGACTACAAGCGCCTGTACCGCGAATCGATTGAACACCCCAGCACCTTCTGGGCCGAACAGGCCACCCGCTTCCTCGACTGGAGCACGCCGTGGCAGACCGTTCAGCGCTACGACCTGAAAACCGGTGAAGCGGCCTGGTTTGCCGGCGGCCAACTGAACGTCAGCTACAACTGCATCGACCGCCACCTCGCACAACGCGGCGAGCAGACCGCGATTCTCTGGGAAGGCGACGACCCTGCCGAATCGGCGCAGATCACTTACAAAAAACTCCACCATCATGTCTGCCGCCTGGCCAACGTCCTGAAAAGCCGTGGCGTGAAAAAAGGCGACCGGGTGTGCATCTACATGCCGATGATCCCCGAGGCGGTCTACGCGATGCTCGCCTGCGCGCGGATCGGCGCGATTCACTCGGTAGTGTTCGGTGGCTTCTCCCCGGACTCCTTGCGCGACCGTATCCTCGATGCCGACTGCCGCACGGTGATCACCGCCGATGAAGGCGTGCGCGGCGGCAAATTCGTACCGCTCAAGCAAAACGTCGACAAGGCCCCGCACAGTTGCCCGGACGTCAGCACCGTCGTCGTGGTCGAACGCACCCAAGGCAAGGTCGATTGGGTCGAGGGCCGTGACCTCTGGTATCACCAGGCCGTGCGTGACGTCAGCGACGACTGCCCGCCGGAGCCGATGGACGCCGAAGATCCGCTGTTCATCCTCTACACCTCCGGCAGCACCGGCAAACCCAAGGGCGTGCTGCACACCACAGGCGGCTACCTGCTGCAGGCGGCGATGACCTTCAAGTACGTGCTCGATTACCGCGAGGGCGAAGTGTTCTGGTGCACCGCCGACGTCGGCTGGGTCACCGGCCACAGTTACATCGTCTACGGCCCGCTGGCCAATGGCGCGACCACGCTGATTTTCGAAGGCGTGCCGAGCTACCCGAGCACTTCGCGCTTCTGGCAGGTGATCGACAAACACCACGTCAACATCTTCTACACCGCGCCGACCGCCCTGCGCGCGCTGATGCGCGAAGGTGCCGGGCCATTGCAGGAAACGTCGCGCCAAAGCCTCAGACTGCTCGGCAGTGTCGGTGAGCCGATCAACCCGGAAGCGTGGGAATGGTACTTCAACGTGGTCGGTGAACAGCGCTGCCCGATCGTCGATACCTGGTGGCAGACCGAAACCGGCGGCATCATGCTCAGCCCGTTGGTGAGTGCCCAGCGGATCAAACCGGGTTGCGCCACGCAGCCGATGTTCGGCGTGCAACCGGTGTTGCTCGACGAGCACGGCAAGGAAATCAAAGGCGCCGGCAGCGGCGTGCTGGCGATCAAGTCGAGTTGGCCGGCGCAGATCCGCAGCGTCTACGGCGACCCGCAACGGATGGTCGACACCTATTTCAAACCCTACCCCGGCTATTACTTCACCGGCGACGGCGCACGCCGCGACGAGGACGGCGATTACTGGATCACCGGGCGCATCGATGACGTGATCAACGTGTCCGGCCACCGCATCGGCACCGCCGAAGTGGAAAGTGCGCTGGTGCTGCACGACAGCATCGCCGAGGCCGCCGTGGTCGGTTACCCGCACGACGTCAAAGGCCAGGGCATCTACGCCTTCGTCACCCCCATGAACGGCGTCGAGCCAAGCGACGACCTGAAGAAAGAGTTGCTCGCCCATGTCAGCAAGGAAATCGGCAGCTTCGCCAAACCGGACCTGATCCAGTGGGCGCCGGCCTTGCCGAAAACCCGTTCAGGCAAGATCATGCGGCGCATCTTGCGCAAGATCGCCTGTAACGAACTCGACAGCCTCGGTGACACCTCGACCCTGGCCGATCCGAGCGTGGTGCAGGGTTTGATCGACAAGCGCCTCAATCAGTAACATCCGTGGCGCGGTCACCCGGCCGCGCCCGTTCATCACCAATGAGTTGTCATGGAATTCATCCGCAGCCGTATCGAAAACCAACTCATGAGCCTGACCGGGCTGTCCCTCGGTCAACTCGATCTGGAAAACCCCAAGGGCGATCCCGGGCTGTTCGGCCCCGACTCGATCAGTTGGCAAGTGCACGGCGACTTCAGCAGCATGCTGATCGGCGGCATCAGCGCGTTGTTGCTGCAAGCCCTGCATCCGCTGGCGCTGGCCGGGGTCTGGGATCATTCCAACTTTCGTCAGGACATGCTCGGGCGTTTGCGCCGCACCAGTCAGTTTGTTTCCGGCACCACGTTCGGCTCGCGCCGCGACGCCGAATGGCTGATCGACAAAGTGCGCACCATTCACCTGCAAGTGGTCGGTATCGCGCCGGACGGCCGACCGTATGCGGCCAGCGATCCGGACCTGCTGACCTGGGTGCACGTAGCCGAGGTCAGTCACTTTCTTGCCGCGCATCTGCGTTACCGCAACCCGCAATTGTCGGGGGCGGATCAGGATCGCTACTACGCAGAAATCGCCGTGGTCGCCGAGCGCCTGGGTGCGCGGGATGTGCCGAAGTCGCGGCAGGCCGTGGCCGACTATCTGCTACACATGCGCCCGCAACTGCTCTGTGATGAGCGCAGCCGCGAAGTCCTGCGCCTGCTGCTCGATGCCCCGGCCCCAAGCGTGCTGGCCCGACCTTTTGGCGACCTGATGATGAAGGCCGGCATCGATCTGTTGCCGGACTGGGCCAGCGCCATGTTCGGCATACGGCAGAATTCGCTGCAACGCCAGCTGATCCGCGCCAGCGTCAAGCGCAGTGCACCGATGCTGCGCTGGGCGATGCGCAATGGTTCGGTGCAACGAGCCAAACGACGGATGGGTTTGCTGACCTGAAAGCTTCGCGAGCAGGCTCGCTCCCACAGCAGATTTGATTTGCAGCATAGATCCTGTGTGGGAGCGAACCTGCTCGCGAAGGGCGCAACTCGATTGCCCGCCAAGCTGCTAAACTCCCGCGCCCCCATTCTCACCAGCAAGGCGCACGCATGTCTTCCTTGAATCAGGCGCTGCGCGCCGCCCTCGATAAACGCCAGGATCTACTCGCTGAGCTGCACAGCCAGGGCACCGATTGCTATCGGCTGTTCCACGGCAGCCAGGAAGGCGCCGGTGGCCTGACCGTCGACCGCTACGGCCCGCAATTGCTGGTGCAGAGTTTTCACCAGACCCTGGAGCGTGACGACCTGCTGCAACTGCACACCATGGTCAACCAGACCCTGGGGTTTGACACCCTGCTGGTCTACAACGACCGCTCTCGCGGCAACTCGCGGATCGACCGTGAGGACAATGTCTACAAAGCCGATGACGCCGCGCTGGTGGATCTGGTCGGTCATGAGTGGGGCCTGAACTACCGCGTGCGCGGGCGGCATGCCGGCCAGGATCCGCTGCTGTTCCTCGACCTGCGCAACACCCGTGGCTGGGTCAAGGATCACGCCAAGGGCAAGCGCGTGCTCAACCTCTTTGCCTACACCTGCGGCGTTGGTCTGAGTGCCGCTGCCGGTGGGGCGCGCGAGGTGTGCAATCTGGATTTCGCCGAAGGCAATCTGGCGGTCGGCCGTGAGAACGGCCTGCTCAACCCGCAATTGCCCGAGATGCAATTTATCCAGTCCGATTATTTCCCGGCGATCCGTCAGCTCGCCGGGCTGCCGATCAGCCAGCGGCGCGGGCAGAAACTGCCGAGCTATCAGCGCCTCGAACAGCGCCAATACGATCTGGTGCTGCTCGATCCACCGGCCTGGGCCAAGAGCGCGTTCGGCACCGTCGACCTGCTGCGCGACTATCAAAGCCTGCTCAAACCGGCGCTGCTGACCACCGCCGACAACGGCGTGCTGATCTGCTGCAACAACCTGGCGAAAGTCAGCATGGACGACTGGCGTGAACAGGTGCTGCGTTGCGCCGAGAAGGCCGGCCGCCCGGTCCGCGACTGGAGCGTGATGACCCCGGGCACCGACTTCCCGTCGCTGGATCAACAGCCACCGCTGAAAACCCTGATCCTGCAGTTGTAACCCTCCTCTGCGGCTAACAGCTGCCCACTGTGGGAGCGAGCCTGCTCGCGAAAGCGGTGTATCAGCCACCAGACAGGGTGACTGATAGAACGCCTTCGCGAGCAGGCTCGCTCCCACACGGGATGTGTTCCTACAGAACAATCTGAACAATCCTGCCCCCCACGAGGTACTTCGGAACCAGAATCGCGTGCCATACTCCAAGGCACTCCGATTCAGACAGATGAAGCCGCACATGCCCAAAGGATTGATCCGCGCGATTGGCGCCTTGTTGACTGCTCTGGCCCTCTACAGCTTGCTGGGGTTTCTGATTTTGCCGGGCATTGCCCTGCGCATTGCCAACCAGCAACTGGCGAACTACGCCACGGTGCCTGCGCACATCCAGCGCATCGAGCTCAATCCGTTCAGCCTTGAAGTCACCCTGTGGGGCCTGGTCGTCGGTGAGCCGGGCAAGGAGCAGGTCGGCTTCGAGCGGCTGTACGCCAACCTGCAACTCGACAGCCTGTGGACCAAAGCACTGCACCTGGCCGATATCGAGCTGGACAAGCCCAAGACCGAAATTCTCTTCGCCAAGGACGGCCAGCTCAATCTGCTCGGTCTGTTCAAGATTCCCGCCAGCGAGCCGACCCCGGCCGACCCGAATGCCAAACCGTTCCCGCTGCGCATCGACCGCATCCAACTGGCCGGCGGCAACGTGCATTTCCAGGACGCCCGGCCGAGTGAGCCAATCGAGTTCCTTTACGACAAACTCGACTTCGAACTGAAAAACCTCAGCACCCTGCCCGAAGACAATGCCGACATGACCCTGGTGGCTGCCGGCCCGGCCGGTGGGCAGATCGACTGGAAAGGCAACTTCAGCCTGATCCCGTTCACCTCTGAAGGCACCTTGAAAGTCACCGACGGCAAGATGAAATCCTTCTGGCCCTATGTGCGTGACGCGCTGCCACTGGTGCTCGAAGACGGCGTGATCAACCTCAGCACCGAGTACAAACTGAATCTGTCGAAAGAAACCGAACTGCTGCTGAACAACGTCGCGGTGAATATTGCGCCGTTCGCAATCAAGGCGCCGGACGGACGTCCGCTGGCCAGACTCGAACGCCTTGATGTCAGCGAGACCTCGCTGGACCTGGCCAAACAGCAGGTAGTGGTCGGCAAGATCCGCAGCAACAAACTGGAAACCTGGGCCGCGCTCGAAGCCGACGGCCAGCTCGATTGGCAGAAACTGTTCGCCAGCCAACCCTCGAAGCCTGCCGCCAAGGCCGCCGCCGAACCCAAGACCACTCCGGCCGCCGCCGACTCGCCGAAAGAGCCGGCCGCGCCGAGCAAGCCCTGGCAGGTGCTGCTCAAGGATGTGCAGTTGCGCAACTACACCGTGCATCTCGCCGACCGTTCGGCCAACCCGCCGGTAGCGCTGGATGTGACGCCGCTGAATGTCGACCTGCAGGATTTCGACAGCCTCAACGGTTCGCCTTTCAAGGTCAGGCTCGACAGCGGTCTGGGCAAACAAGGCAAGATCAACGCCGACGGCGTGGTCAACCTCGCACCGGTTACCGCCCAGCTCAACGTGAAGACCCAGGACATCGACCTGCGTGTCGCGCAGTCCTACATCAATCCGTTCATTCGCCTGGAACTGCGCAGCGGCATGCTCGGCAGTGACCTCAAGGTCAACCTCAAGAGCACCGAGCCACTGGTACTCAGCGTGACCGGGCGCGCGCAGATCGATCAACTGCACACCCTCGACACCCTGAAAACCCGCGACTTCCTCAAATGGCAGCAAGTGGTGGTTGAAGGCATCAACTATCAACACGGTGACAGTGTGTCGATCGACAAGGTCAACCTGTTCCAGCCGTATGTGCGGTTCATGATCAACGATGACCGCACCACCAACATTGATGATTTGCTGATCCCGCAACCTGCCGATTCCGGGGCGAAAACGGCAGCGGCCAAACCCGCCAATCACTCGAAACCGCTGGGCATTCACATTGGCGGTATCGCGATCAATGACGGCTCGGCCAACTTCGCCGACTTCAGCCTGACCCCGAACTTCGCCACGGCAATCCAGCAACTCAACGGCCAGATCGGCACCATCGACAGCCGTCAGGCGAAACCGGCCAGCGTCGACGTCAAGGGCAAGGTCGACCGCTATGCGCCGGTGACCATCAAAGGTGCTGTCAATCCGTTCGACCCGATGGCCAGCCTCGATATCGCTACCAGTTTCAAACGCGTCGAACTGACCACGCTCACCCCGTATTCCGGCAAATTCGCCGGCTACCGCATCCGCAAGGGTCGGCTCAATCTCGACCTGCACTACCTGATCACCAAGGGCCAGTTGAAGGCTGAAAACAAAGTGGTGGTCGAGCAGCTGCAACTCGGCGAGAAAGTCGACAGCCCGGATGCCGTGAGCCTGCCGTTGAAACTGGCGATTGCCCTGCTCAAGGACGTCGATGGCAAGATTTCCATCGAATTGCCGGTCACCGGCGACCTCAACAACCCGCAATTCAGCGTAATGCCGATTGTCTGGCAGACCCTGCGCAATCTGATCGTCAAAGCGGCTGCCGCGCCGTTCAAGCTGATTGGCGGACTGGTCAGTGGCGGCGGCTCTGAAGACCTCGGCACCGTGTCCTTTGCCCCAGGTTCGAGCGACCTGAGCAAAGACGCCGAATCAGCGCTGGACAAACTGTCCCAGGCGCTCAAGGAACGTCCGGCCCTGCGCCTGGAGATCGAAGGCACCGCCGCGCAAAGCAGCGACGGTCCGCTGCTGGCCGAACAGCGTCTGGAGCGCGAATACCAGTACAACTACTACAAGATGCTCCAGCGCCGTGGCGACAAGGTGCCGGCCCAGGCTTCCCTGCTGCAAGTGCCGGAGAACGAGAAAGGCCCGTTGCTCGAAGGCATCTACCGCACGCGTCTGAAAACCCAGCCGCCGGCCGAATGGAAGGATCTGGGCAAGGAAGAACGCACGGCGAAAATGCGTGACGGCGTGATCAAGTTCTGGAGCTCCAGCGATGTCCTGCTGCGCCAGTTGGGTCAGGAACGCGCCAGCAGCATCAAGGACTATCTCGTCGACAAGGGCCAACTGGCCGATGACCGGGTGTACTTCATCGATGCCAATCTGGGCGAGGCCGAGAGCGATGGCCGGGTCGTGACGCAAATGCACCTGGACGCCGAATGATGAACCGCAAATGGCGGGTGGCTTTGACGCTGCTGCTCGCCGCCAGCCCTGCGCTGGCCTCCGACACGCTGCGCTGTGGCAGCCAACTGGTCAGTCTCGGCGACCGTGCCAGCGAAGTGCTGCAGAAATGCGGCGAACCGGTCAGCCGCGATGTCCTCGGCTACAAGCGCAGCGCCAACCGCCGAGAAGAATTTCAGGTCGAGGAATGGACCTACGGCCCGAGCAACGGCATGTATCAATACCTGCGCTTTGAAGGCAATCGCCTGCGGCAGATCAACAGCAAGCGCGGTAACTGAAAGATCAAAAGATCGCAGCCTCCGGCAGCGCCTACAGGGAAATGCATTCCACTGTAGACGCTGCCGGAGGCTGCGATCTTTTGCTTCTACCCAATAGAACAGGCCCCGACACAAGTGCCGGGGCCCGTAATGGTCACATCCGTGTGACCGTTCGCATGAACTCTAAAGTTGCGGCAGACGTATTGCTCGGCCCGTCTGTCGCGTCTTCTCCCGGTCCAGGCGAGAAGTCATGCCTTACTCGGCTTTCAGGCCGTCAGCGGAGACCGCTTTGACGCCTTTGATTTTCTTGGTGATGTTCACAGCGGTGGTTTTCTGAGCTTCGGTGACAGCGACGTCAGAAGACAGGGAAACCACACCTTTGTTGGTTTCGACTTTGATGTCGGTACCAGGAATGCCTTTTTCGGTTACCAGGTCGCTTTTGACTTTGGTAGTGATCCAGGTATCGGAAGTAGCTTCTTTAGCCTTGGTCATTTCACCGGCAGCCAGAGTCATTGGAGCCTGAGTAGCCTGGGTGGATTGTGCGAAAGCACCGGAAGCCATGGTCAGGGTCAGCGCGGTAGCAGCAGCGGCAGTGATAGCGAACTTCTTCATACGAGTAACTCCTGTTTTTCTGGAAAGTCTGCTGGTTGTCTTGTCAGCAGGGTTACTGGGTATATTGCGAAGGCTGTGCCAACTTTTCGAAAGACAATAAATCGTTATAAATCAATAAGTTATGAATTAGATAAATTTTCGAAATCATGCAATTTGCATGACACGTGGATTATCGACATGCAAGTTGCGGTTTTTTGGAAAGTTCCTAAATGGCTGAAATTATTGAAGCTTTTTTTACTGCTCTGGAAATGAAAATGCCCCGAAGATCGGGGCATTTGCCATTCAGGCCCTCGTATCAAGTGCCGCTGGCAGTGCAACCTTTTGGCGAGTAGTCAGGGTTGACGGTGGTTGCGCAGGTCCACACGCCAGAGGTGCTGCCCGTTGCAGCCCCCGAACGGGTAAGCGTGATTGTCTTACCCAATACCGGACCCGGTGCGTTCACCAGTGTGCAAGTGATGGTGCCGGCACCGGTCGAGGCCGTCCCAGAGGCCGCCAGTGTGCAGTTCGACGTGGTCGCGGAAGCGCCGCCCGCCACCAGTGTCAGCGTCGGATCCGTACCTTGATTGATGGTGTCTTCAAACGGCACTTTGAGCGCGCTGATTTCTGCCAGACCTGCTGTCACTTTCGAACGGGCCTGGTATTTGGAGTATTGGGGCAGGGCGATGGTCGCCAGAATGCCGATGATCGCCACCACGATCAGCAGCTCGATCAGTGTGAAACCCTTTTGGTTGTTCATAGACAGGCTCTCCATGCATGAGTCGGAATCTCATGATCTGCAAAGGGCTCAGCATAGGCCATGCCAACCGCCTGCAGACCCCGTGCGCTGGGCGTAAACGGGTGATATCGCGCTTTCCTACAACCTCTAACCGCACTATCTGACACTTTTTGTCACCTGCACCGAGGGTGTTTGGCGCTGTCACTTGACTAGGCTATAAGTCATGAACTGTCAGCTTCCGGAATTCCCATGAATGACATCGCTCTGAGCGGTCTGGCCAAGCAATTGGTACAGGCCGAACTGCTTACGGAAAAAAGCGCCCAGCAGGCCTGGCAACAGGCGCAGCGCAATCGGCTGTCGCTGGTCAGCTACCTGGTGCAGAACAAACTGGTGAAGAGCTCACAGGTGGCCGAGATCGCTTCAGAGCATTTCGGCATGGCCTTCATGGACCTCAATTGCCTGGACAAGGAAACCCAGCCCAAAGGCCTGGTCAGTGAAAAACTGGTGCGCCAGCACCACGCCCTGCCCTTGTGGCGCCGTGGCAACAAACTGTTCGTGGGCATTTCCGACCCGAGCAATCATCAAGCGATCAATGACATTCAGTTCAGCACCGGGCTGAGCACCGAAGCCATTCTGGTGGAGGACGACAAGCTCACCGAGGCCATCGAGAAATTTTTCGACACCCACGCCAGCGGTCTGGAGGACATGGCCGACGTCGATCTCGACGGCATGGATGTCGAGTCCGTCGACGACAGCCGCCAAGACGCCATCGGCGGGCTCGACGCCGACGATGCGCCGGTCGTGCGCTTCGTGCACAAGATGCTGCTCGACGCGATCAAGAGTGGCTCCTCCGACCTGCACTTCGAACCCTACGAGAAAAACTTCCGGGTGCGGGTGCGCACCGACGGTATCCTGCGCGAGGTGGCCAAACCGCCGATCCAGTTGGCCGGGCGGATCGCCGCACGCCTGAAGGTCATGGCCAGCCTGGATATCTCGGAACGCCGCAAACCCCAGGACGGGCGGATCAAGATGCGCCTGTCGAAGACCAAGTCGATCGACTTCCGGGTCAACACTTTGCCGACCCTGTGGGGCGAAAAAGTGGTGATCCGGATCCTCGACCCGTCCAGCGCGCAGATCGGCATCGATGCATTGGGTTACGAACCGGTGCAGAAAGAACTGTACATGGCCGCGCTCAAGCAGCCCCAAGGGATGATTCTGGTAACCGGGCCTACGGGTTCGGGGAAAACCGTATCGCTGTACACCGGCCTGAATATTCTCAACACCGTCGACATCAACATTTCCACCGCCGAAGACCCGGTGGAAATCAACATGGAAGGCATCAACCAGGTCAACGTCAATCCCAAGCAGGGGCTGGATTTTGCCCAGGCCCTGCGTTCGTTTCTGCGGCAGGACCCGGACGTGATCATGGTCGGCGAGATCCGCGACCTGGAAACTGCCGAAATCGCGATCAAGGCCGCACAGACCGGCCACCTGGTGCTGTCCACACTGCACACCAACAGCGCCGCCGAAACCCTGACCCGCCTGCACAACATGGGCATTCCCGGGTTCAACATCGCCACCTCGGTGAGCCTGATCATCGCTCAGCGCCTGGCGCGCAAGCTGTGCAACCACTGCAAGAAACCGATCGAAATCCCCCGCGAAACGCTGATCAAGGAAGGTTTCCCACCGGAACAGATCGGCAATTTCACGATCTACGAGCCGGTCGGTTGCGATCACTGCAACGGCGGCTACAAGGGACGCGTGGGGATTTATGAAGTGGTGAAAAACACCTCCGAGCTGCAGCGGCTGATCATGGCCGAAGGCAACTCGCTGGAAATCGACAGCCAGATGCGTCGCGACGGCTTCGACGACCTGCGCACCTCGGGCCTGCACAAGGCCATGCAAGGCATCACCAGCCTGGAAGAAATCAACCGGGTCACCAAGGACTGAACATGGCGGTCAAGGCAGCGAAAATCAGCATCTACGCCTGGGAAGGCACGGATCGCAAAGGCAGCAAGGTCACGGGCGAGTTGAGCGGGCAGAACCCTGCGCTGATCAAGGCCCAGCTGCGCAAACAAGGCATCAACCCGGGCAAGGTGCGCAAGAAATCCACCTCCTTGCTCAGCCTCGGCAAACGCATCAAGGCCCAGGACATCGCCCTGTTCACCCGGCAGATGGCAACCATGATGAAGGCTGGCGTGCCGTTGTTGCAGTCGTTCGACATCATTGGCGAAGGCTTCGACAACCCGGCGATGCGCAAACTGGTGGACGACGTGAAGCAAGAGGTGGCGGCCGGCAACAGCTTCGCCGCCGCCCTGCGCAAGAAGCCGCAGTATTTCGATGAGCTGTATTGCAACCTGGTGGATGCCGGCGAGCAATCCGGTGCACTCGATACGTTGCTCGAACGGGTCGCAACCTATAAGGAAAAAAGCGAAGCGCTCAAGGCCAAGATCAAGAAAGCCATGACTTACCCCACAGCCGTGGTGCTGGTGGCGATGGTCGTCACGGGGATTTTGCTGGTGAAAGTGGTGCCGCAGTTTCAGGCGGTATTTTCCGGTTTTGGCGCTGAACTGCCGGCCTTCACGCTGATGGTGATCAGCATCTCCGAGTTCATGCAGCAATGGTGGTGGGCGGTGCTCGGCGCCCTGATTGCAGCGGTGTTCGGCATCCGTCATGCGCTGAAGACATCCCAGGCATTGCGCGACCGCAAGGACACCTGGCTGCTGAAGCTGCCGCTGGTGGGCACGCTGATGTACAAATCGGCGGTGGCGCGATTCGCCCGCACCTTGTCGACCACCTTCGCCGCTGGCGTACCGCTGGTGGAGGCACTGGATTCGGTGGCCGGCGCCACCGGCAACGTGGTGTTCAAACGTGCAGTGCTGCGTATCCGCCAGGACGTCGCCACCGGTATGCAGCTGAATTTTTCCATGCGCAGCACCGGGGTGTTCCCGAACATGGCGGTACAGATGACCGCGATCGGTGAGGAGTCGGGCGCGCTGGATGACATGCTCGACAAGGTCGCCGGTTTTTATGAGGACGAAGTGGATAACATGGTCGACAACCTCACCAGCCTGATGGAGCCGTTCATCATGGTGGTGCTCGGGGTCATCGTCGGCGGGTTGGTCGTGGCCATGTACCTGCCGATTTTCCAGCTCGGCTCAGCGATCTGACATGCCTATCGACCAACTCTTCAGTCTGTATCCGCTGGCCTTTGTGTGCACCGCCCTGCTGCTGGGTCTGGTGGTGGGCAGTTTCCTCAACGTGCTGGTCTGGCGTCTGCCGAAAATGCTCGAGCGCGATTGGCGCCAACAGGCGCAGGACGTCCTCGGCCTGCCGAGCGAAACGCCACTGCCGACCTACAACCTGATGCTGCCGCATTCCCAGTGCCCGCACTGCGGCCACCGGATTCGGCCGTGGGAAAACATTCCGCTGCTCAGCTACCTGTTGCTGCGTGGACGCTGTTCGGCGTGTGCCGCCCCGATCAGCAAACGTTATCCCCTGACCGAACTGGCTTGCGGTTTGCTCTCGGCATTCGTCGCCTGGCATCTGGGGTTCGGCTGGCCGGCCGCCTTGTTGATCGTCCTCACCTGGGGTCTGTTGGCGATGAGCCTGATCGACACCGAACATCAATTGCTGCCCGATGTGCTGGTGTTGCCATTGTTGTGGATGGGGTTGATCGTCAACAGCTTCGGGCTGTTCGTCTCCCTACACGCCGCGCTGTGGGGCGCGGTGGCCGGCTACATGGCGCTGTGGTCGGTGTTCTGGCTGTTCAAGCTGCTGACCGGCAAGGACGGCATCGGCCACGGCGATTTCAAGCTGCTGGCGCTGCTCGGGGCCTGGGGCGGCTGGCAGATTCTGCCGCTGACGATTCTGTTGTCGTCGCTGGTGGGGGCGATTGTCGGGGTGATTCTGCTGCGGCTGCGTGAGCAGAAAACCTCGACGCCGATGCCCTTCGGCCCGTATCTGGCAATTGCCGGCTGGATTGCCTTGCTCTGGGGTGGTCAAATAACCGACTTCTATTGGCAGTTTGTCGGTTTGAAATGAATACCCCTGTGCAAAAACCCTGGATTCTCGGCCTGACCGGCGGCATCGGCAGCGGCAAAAGCGCCGCGGCCCAGCACTTCATCGATCTCGGGATCCATGTGGTCGACGCTGATCACGCAGCGCGCTGGGTGGTCGAGCCGGGGCGTCCGGCGCTGGCGAAGATTGCCGAACACTTCGGGCCCGGCGTCCTGCAAGCCGATGGCACTCTGGACCGTGCGGCCCTGCGCAAGTTGATCTTTGAAGTGCCGGAAGAACGCCGCTGGCTCGAAGCCCTGCTGCATCCGTTGATCGCCGAGGAAATCGCTCACCATCTGGCGCTGGCAAAATCGCCTTATGCGATCCTGGTGTCACCGCTGCTGATCGAATCCGGGCAATACGCGATGACCCGGCGCATCCTGGTGATCGATGCCCCGCAACAACTGCAGATCGAACGCACCTTGCAGCGCGACCAGACCAGCGAGCAGCAGGTCCAGGCGATCCTCAAGGCCCAGTCGAGCCGCGAAGACCGCCTGAGCCGTGCCGACGATGTGGTGGTCAACGACCGCGACCTCGCCTGGCTGCACAGCGAAGTCGAGCGCCTGCATCACTTTTACCTGACTTTATCCGGAGGCCAAGCATGAGCCCAATCCCAACCGTTGACTGCCCAACCTGCGGCGCCCCCGTGGAATTCACCCCAGAGAACAAATTCCGCCCGTTCTGCTCCGATCGCTGCAAGCTGATCGACCTCGGCGCCTGGGCGTCCGAAGAGCACAAGATTCCGGTCGCCCCGGATGCCGAAGACGAAATGTTCTCCGGTGATTTCGACCCGCGTCACTGATCGCGATCAGGGCCGCATGAAGCCGTAGTCCTGATCGTCGTCGAGGTTTTCCGCGAGAAAGCGCAATTCGTCGGCCAGGTCTTCGGCGTTGCGCACCGTCTTGCTCTGTTGCACCACCGCGCTGAGCAAGGCGCGCAAACTCAGGCCCGGATCGAAGCCGACCTCCAGCGCCATCTCCAGACTCTGCCGCGTTTCCTGCCTCGCCCACTCGTAAACACTCATGCCGCTGCTCCTGAAAGGATTTGATTGAGCATGAAATGCCGCGAGGCTGACGGATTTGATGTGGATCAAGACTTGGGATCGTCGTCCTTCCACGGCGCCGAAAGGTAGCGGGTGCGATTGAAGGTCTCCAGCCACTCGGGACTGAACACCACCAGCGCGCTGATCACCATGCCGTTGATGAACGCTTCTGGAAAGATCAGCAGCCACAGGTAGCCGATGAAGTCTTCCAGCCATTCCGGCATGGCAAACAGGCCGTCGTACCACAGTAGGCTCAGGCTCAACGTCAGGCACAACAAGGCCGACAACGCTGCGGCAAAGAATCCGGAACAGAAGATATACACGAACGGATTTCGCGGCTGGGCACGCTCGACGATGATCGCCACGCACTCAGTGATCAACACCGGCAACAGGATCAGCAACGTACCGTTGACCCCGACCGCCAGCAGATCCTGACGCCCGAGCAACACCAACCCGATCTGCGCCACCAGCCCGCCGACAATCGCCAGCGGCCAGTCCAGCAAAAGTGTCACGGCGGTCATGCCGATGAAGTGATAAGAAACCCCGGTGTCGAAATCCCTGCGCACCATCCACAGCAAAAACACGGCGAACACGGTGCCGAACAGCAGGTGCTGACGGCGACTGTCACTGAACAACTCGACCCACGGCGCACGACAGATCGCCCAGATAAGCACCGGCAGATAGATCAGCCAGCCGACCGTCAGGCTTTGCGGTGACAGCAACTCGGCGCCGATCATGGGCGGGCCTTCTCCAGTGCCTCGTGCAGTTGGGCCGCGTCGGTGTACTCATGCTGCTCGAGCAGTCGGCCGTCCTTGAGTTGCAGCCACAGCACCGAACCTTCGGCGCCGGGATAACGCGACGCCACCCTGCCTTCACGATCGAGCATGACCCGATAGCTGTAGTCACGCATCGCCGGAACCGCGAACATCTTCGCGATCAGTGCCGGCATGCGCTGGATGTCAGCGACGAACACGGCGTGGCGCGCCTCCAGATAGCCTTTTGGCTGGTCTTTCAACGCCTGCTTGATCAGCTTGGCGCCGTCCATGTCGCGCGCCACCAGCAGCGTCGTGGTGCGGTTATCGAGGGTGAACGGCTGATCGTATTGATCCAGCAACGTCCAGGGCGCCAGCCGCTCACCGATTTCAAGCGCCTGGGCCCACAGCGGAATCACAGCCAACACCAGCAGCCAGCGAAATTTCACGTTCATCCCCTCGATTTGGCATTAATGGACGGTTTTCCTCAGTCTACACCGCCCATTGCAACCGCCCACTGACACACATTGCCGCGTGGTGCTTTCAGCTTGTCGCAATTGAACGCTAAGCTTGGGCTTATGGATGACTCAGATTATTTACGCCTGCTGACCATCGCGGCCGAGCAAGCCAACGCGTTCCTGTCCAATGCCCGCAAATGGGAGCGTGAGCGTTGGGTCTGCCAGCGCCTGCTGCAAGGCTTGAACATTCCTTACCGCGCCGATGAGTTTGCCCCTGCTGGCGAGCCGCCGGACGTGCTGTTTCGCGATGCCAATTTCGAAGTGTTTTTCGTGCTCGATGAAGGCCGCCGACTCAACGACGAATGGCGCGACGAACTGCAACGCCGGCGCAGTGCATTTTCCCTCAGCCAACTGGTGCGCCGTGAAGCCAAGCCACGGCGGATCCCGGCCAATGAATTCTTGCTGCGGCTGGCGCCGACCTTGCGCAAAAAAGCGCACAACTACAAGGAACGCGGCATGGATCTGGGCGAACTGGACATCATCGCCTTCGCCAGCCTCAAGCGCGAAGTGCTGGACCTCAACAGCCACTTCCCACCGCCGACCGAATACCTGCGTCAGGGCTGGCGCTCGCTGTCGCTGGTCGGGCCGACCTTCGCCCGGGTGCTGTTCGCCCATCCTGATGCACCGGATTTCCTGCGCAGCAACCTCGGTCGCAGCATCGTCTTCGATGTCGGAATCAGCCTGTGACGCCGCTGCAGCAGTTGATTGCCGACGTCCCGCAGACCGGGCGCGTGCGCTGGATCGGCGTGCGCCCCGAGTCTCGCGGGCCAATGATCGAACTCGACGCGGTGGAAGCACGACTGGAGGCCGGACTGACTGGCGATCACGCTCGGCCTGGGGTACGCAACGCGCGGCAGGTGACGTTGATTCAGTTCGAACACTTGGCCGTGATCAGCGCGTTGATGGGCCGGTCACAGGATCATCCGGTCAAGCCTGAAGACCTGCGGCGCAATCTGGTCATCAGCGGTATCAATCTGTTTAGTCTCAAGGGTCGGCGCTTTCGCATCGGTCAGGCAATATTCGAAACCACTGGCTGGTGTCAGCCCTGCGCGCGCCTGCAAAGCAACCTCGGCCCCGGCACCTTTCAAGCGGTGCGCGGGCATGGCGGAATTACCGCTCGGGTGTTACAAAGCGGGATCATCCGCCTCGACGACGGTGTTTCGGTCGAACCGGTTCCGGCCAGTGGCTATGCTGCGTTCAACCCGGGATAAAAACCGCTGTAGCGTCTCCACCTTCAGCAACGTCTACCTGACGAGGCCTTTATGACCAGCCGCCTGAACCCCGAAGACCAGAAGCATGTCGAAGAGTACCTGCAGTTGTCCCAACACCGTGTCGAGCGCCGGCCTTTCCGGCCGTGGATGCTCCTGGTGCTGGTGCTGGCAGTGACCATTGGTCTGGGCTTGCTGAGCCGACTTATCAGTTACCTGACGCTATGAGCTGCCTGGCGCTCGCTCGGGTAACCGCACCGATTTCCTTTAAAAACCTTGCGAGTTATCCCTATGTCCCATCGTATTGTCATTGTCGGCGGCGGCGCCGGCGGTCTGGAGCTGGCTACCCGTCTGGGTAAGACTCTGGGCAAGCGCGGCACGGCCAGCGTGATGCTGGTCGACGCGAACCTGACGCACATCTGGAAACCCCTGCTGCACGAAGTGGCCGCAGGATCGCTGAACTCTTCCGAAGACGAACTCAACTATGTTGCCCAGGCGAAATGGAACCACTTCGAGTTCCAGCTGGGGCGCATGAGCGGGCTTGATCGGGCGCAGAAGAAAATCCAGCTGGCCGCCACCTACGACGAGAACGGCGTGGAACTGGTACCGGCGCGTGAAGTGCCTTACGACACGCTGGTGATCAGCGTCGGCAGCACCACCAACGATTTCGGCACCCAGGGCGCGGCGCAGCACTGCCTGTTCCTCGACACCCGCAAACAGGCCGAGCGTTTCCACCAGCAGCTGCTCAACCACTATCTGCGCGCGCATGCCGGACAGACCGATGTGGTCGAGCAGATCAGCGTGGCCATCGTCGGTGCCGGCGCCACGGGTGTCGAGCTGGCGGCAGAACTGCACAACGCGGCGCATGAACTGGCGGCTTATGGTCTGGACCGGATCAAACCGGAGAACATGCACATCACCCTGATCGAAGCCGGCCCGCGAGTGCTGCCAGCCCTGCCCGAACGCATCAGCGGCCCGGTGCACAAGACCCTGGAGAAACTCGGGGTCAATGTGATGACCAATGCGGCGGTCAGCGAAGTGACCGCCGACAGCCTGATCACCGCCGATGGCAATGTGATCAAGGCCAGCTTGAAAGTCTGGGCCGCCGGGATCCGCGCACCGGGTTTCCTCAAGGACATCGACGGCCTGGAAACCAACCGCATCAATCAGCTGCAAGTGCTGCCGACGTTGCAGACCACCCGCGACGAAAACATTTTCGCCTTCGGTGACTGTGCCGCGTGCCCGCAACCGGGTTCGGATCGCAACGTGCCGCCGCGTGCACAAGCCGCACACCAACAGGCATCATTGCTGGCCAAGTCGCTGAAGCTGCGTATCGAGGGCAAAACCCTGCCGGAGTACAAGTACACCGACTACGGCTCGCTGATCTCCCTGTCGCGTTTTTCCGCTGTGGGTAACTTGATGGGCAACCTGACCGGCAGCGTGATGCTCGAAGGCTGGCTGGCGCGGATGTTCTACGTGTCGCTGTATCGCATGCACCAGATGGCGCTGTACGGACCGTTCCGCACGGCGATGCTGATGCTGGGCAGCAAGATCGGTCGCGGCACCGAGCCACGCCTGAAGCTGCACTAAAACCAAAACGTGTGGGAGCTGGCTTGCCCGCGATAGCGATCGGTCAGTCGGCGATGATGTCGACTGATCCGCCGCTATCGCGGGCAAGCCACGCTCCCACATTGTTTTGTGCAACTCACAAAATCAGCAAGCTCACTCCTCCGCTCATCAGAGCTGAAAGCGGCGCACCATGCCTTGCAGCGCGTTGGCCAGTTGCGACAGTTCGTGGCTCGACGCACGGGTCTGATCGGCACCCGCTGCCGAACGGACCGACAGGTCACGAATGTTCACCAGATTACGATCCACTTCCCGCGCGACTTGCGCCTGCTCTTCGGCGGCACTGGCGATCACCAGATTACGCTCATGGATCTCATGCACCGAAGCGGTGATGGTTTCCAGGGCCTCCCCGGCGCGTTCGGCCAACGCCAGTGTGGTCGTGGCCCGTGCAGCGCTGGCCTGCATTGAGTCCAGCGCCAGGCTTGAACCACTGCGCATGCCCTGCACCATCTGCTCGATCTCCTGCGTCGATTGCTGGGTGCGATAGGCCAGCGCCCGCACTTCGTCGGCGACTACCGCAAAACCTCGTCCGCTTTCCCCTGCGCGGGCCGCCTCGATGGCGGCGTTGAGCGCAAGCAGGTTGGTCTGCTCGGCAATGGCACGGATCACATCCAGCACTTTGCCGATGTCCTGTGACTGGTTGGCCAGCGATTGCACCAACTCGCCGGTGTGCTGCACGTCGCTGGCCAGCGCATTGATGGCCGATGCGGTATCACTGACCCGCGCCTGCCCGAGTTGCGCCGACTCACTGGATTGGCGGGTGGCATCGGATGTCGACACGGCATTGCGAGCGACTTCTTCAACGGCCGTGGTCATTTCATTGACCGCCGTCGCCGCCTGTTCGATTTCGTTGTTCTGCTGCTGCAGGCCTTGTGTGCTGTCGAGCGTCACCGCGTTGAGTTCATCAGCAGCGCTCGCCAGTTGCGTGGCCGAACCGCTGATGCCTTGCAGCGTTTCCCGCAGGTTTTGCTGCATGGTCGCGAGCGCCTTGAGCAATCGGCTGACTTCATCGTTACCGTGGGTTTCGATCGGCCGGGTCAGGTCGCCCCGGGCCACGCTTTCGGCAGCGCTGACGGCGCTGCTCAGCGGACGGACGATGCTGCGGGTGAGCAACATCGCCAGCACCACCGTGGCCAGCGCCGCCAGCCCTATGAACAGGCTGACGATGGTGCGCGAGGTCTGGTAGTGGTCAGCGGATTTCTGGCTTTCCGCGGCGACCTGCCTGGCGAACAGATCCGCCAGGTCATTGAGCTGCTTGCCGGAGCCATCGACCACGGTCTTCATATCAATCAGCAACAGTTTGGTCAGTTCTTCACGCCGGCCTTGATCGGCCAGGGTGAAGGATTGCGCGATGCCGGTGCGATAGGCAGCGAAGGTCTTTTTGAACTGGTCATAGAGCTGCTGGCCTTCCGCCGTGGTGACCAGTTTGTCGTAGGCGGCGATTTTCTCGCTCAGTTCCTTGTCACGGGTGTCCATCTGGCTGCGGTAAGTCGCGATGTTCTGTGGATCCTGATCAAGGGCCATGCGCAGGGAAATCGTACGGATCCGCAACATCAGCTCGCGAATTTCGTCACCGCCGCGAATGCTCGGCAGCCACTGGCTCTCGACCGCGACCTCACTGTCACGGATGCTCGACATCTGCCCCAAAGCAAATACGCCGAGCAACGCCACCAGGACCGCTATCAGGGCAAAACCCAGCGCGGCACGTGGAGCAATATTCAACTGACGAAGCAACATGACGAACGCCCTTATTCTTGTATTGGCCAAATTGAAGGGGCGAACAGTGGCCGCCCCTCTCGTTAGCGGGCTATCGGCAAGTTGTACGACGACTTGAAAGGAATTGTCTGACGCGAGGACAAAAAAAATCCCCGTATCTTTCGATACGAGGATTTTTAATATGGTCGGGGTAAGGGGATTCGAACTCCTGACATCCTGCTCCCAAAGCAGGCGCGCTACCGGACTGCGCTATACCCCGGTAAAAAAAAGGCGACCTTTCAAAGATCGCCTTCTTCGATCAGCGCTTTTGGCCTCTGATCTTAAGATTCGATCCCAGTGTTACCTGGTTTCAAAAATGGTGGGTCGTGTGGGATTCGAACCTACGACCAATTGGTTAAAAGCCAACTGCTCTACCAACTGAGCTAACGACCCAAAAATGGTCGGGGTAAGGGGATTCGAACTCCTGACATCCTGCTCCCAAAGCAGGCGCGCTACCGGACTGCGCTATACCCCGGTTTGAAATTGGCTCCGTGACCAGGACTCGAACCTGGGACCCAATGATTAACAGTCATTTGCTCTACCGACTGAGCTATCACGGAACTACATATTTCAATTTACAACGGTGAAACTTACAGCTCTTAGACGTCGTTCGCATCGCTGCGTTCGTGTGTCTGAGGCGCGCTATTCTACAACCTAGAACACCTCTGTCAACCCCCTAAATCGCTTTCAAGTTAATGATTTGCAACTTATTTCAGATTTCAGCTCAGTGAGCTGAGATGCTGCGGGTGACTGACTGCGGGGCGCACTTTACAAGCCTTTTCCTTAGAGTTCAACAGCCTAACGAAAAAAAGGCCTCGCAAAGCGAGGCCTTCCTTATTTCATTGGCTTTACCGCTCAGTCGAAAACGATTTCGTCGTTCACGACCTTGCCGGTTGCCGTGTCGCCCGGCAGGAAATGCCCCGACAGGATCAACTGCGCCAACGGGTTTTCGATCCAGCGCTGGATCGCACGTTTGAGCGGACGTGCGCCATACACTGGGTCGTAACCCACGGCAATCAGCTTGTCCATCGCTTCCGGGCTCAGTTCCAGCTTCAGCTCGCGCTCGACCAGACGACTGCGCAGACGGCCCAGCTGGATCTCGGTAATGCCCGCGATCTGATCCCGCGCCAATGGCTCGAAGATCACCACTTCGTCGACCCGGTTGATGAACTCGGGACGGAAGTGACTGGTCAGCGCGTCCATCACCGCTGCACGCTGCGCCTCACGGTCACCGACCAGTTCCTGGATCTGCGACGAGCCGAGGTTCGAGGTCATGACAATCACGGTATTACGGAAATCCACCGTACGTCCGTGGCTGTCGGTCAGGCGTCCATCCTCCAGCACTTGCAGCAGGATGTTGAACACGTCCGGGTGCGCCTTCTCGACCTCGTCCAGCAGGATCACCGAGTAAGGCTTGCGGCGTACCGCTTCGGTCAGGTAACCGCCCTCCTCGTAACCCACGTAGCCTGGTGGTGCCCCGATCAGCCGCGCCACGGAATGTTTCTCCATGAACTCGGACATGTCGATCCGCACCATTGCCTCTTCCGTGTCGAAGAGGAATTCGGCCAGCGCCTTGCACAGCTCGGTTTTACCGACCCCGGTCGGGCCGAGGAACATGAACGAACCGCTCGGACGATTCGGATCCGCCAGACCGGCACGCGAGCGCCGTACGGCGTTGGCCACCGCGACCACCGCTTCGTCCTGACCGATCACGCGCTGGTGCAACAGGCTTTCCATCTTCATCAGCTTGTCGCGCTCGCCTTCGAGCATTTTCGACACCGGAATACCGGTCCACTTCGAAACGACTTCGGCGATTTCCTCTTCGGTCACCTTGCTGCGCAGCAACTGGTTCTCGCTCTTGCCGTGCTGGTCGACCATTTGCAGGCTGCGCTCCAGATCCGGGATCACCCCGTACTGCAATTCGGCCATGCGGTTGAGGTCGCCTTTACGGCGCGCGGCTTCCAGTTCCTGACGCGATTGCTCGATCTTTTGCTGAATCTGTGCCGACCCCTGTACCTCGGCTTTTTCCGAGTTCCAGATTTCTTCCAGATCCGAGTACTCACGTTCGAGGCGGACAATTTCTTCCTGGAGTTTTTCCAGGCGCTTCATCGCCGCTTCATCGCTTTCTTTCTTCAGTGCCTGGGATTCAACCTTGAGCTGAATCAACCGACGCTCCAGACGATCGAGCACTTCCGGCTTGGAGTCGATCTCCATGCGGATGCGACTGGCGGCCTCGTCGATCAGGTCGATGGCCTTGTCCGGCAGCTGCCGATCAGTGATGTAGCGATGGCTGAGCTTGGCGGCCGCGATGATCGCACCGTCAGTGATCGCCACCTTATGGTGAACCTCATAACGCTCCTTGAGGCCACGCAGGATGGCGATGGTGTCTTCTTCGCTCGGCTCGTCCACCAGCACTTTCTGGAAGCGCCGTTCGAGGGCCGCATCCTTCTCTATATATTGGCGGTACTCGTTGAGCGTGGTTGCGCCGACGCAATGCAACTCGCCGCGAGCCAATGCCGGTTTGAGCATGTTGCCGGCATCCATCGAGCCTTCGCCCTTACCGGCGCCGACCATGGTGTGCAGCTCGTCGATGAACAGAATGATCTGCCCTTCCTGCTTCGACAGTTCGTTGAGCAGCGCTTTGAGGCGTTCTTCGAACTCACCGCGATACTTGGCACCGGCAATCAGCGCGCCCATGTCCAGCGACAACAGGCGTTTGCCCTTGAGCCCGTCCGGCACTTCGCCGTTGATGATGCGCTGGGCCAGACCTTCGGCAATCGCGGTCTTACCCACACCAGGCTCACCGATCAGCACCGGGTTGTTCTTGGTGCGACGTTGCAGCACCTGAATGGTGCGGCGAATTTCGTCGTCACGGCCGATCACCGGATCAAGCTTGCCGTCTTCGGCGCGCTTGGTCAGGTCGACGGTGTATTTGTCCAGTGCCTGACGCGACTCTTCGTGGTTGGCGTCATTCACCGCCTCACCACCGCGCAGGTTGTTGATTGCGTTCTCCAGGGCTTTCTTGCTCACGCCCTGGCCGAGCAGCAGTTTGCCGAGCTTGCTGTTCTCGTCCATCGCGGCGAGCAGCACCAGCTCGCTGGAAATGAACTGGTCGCCCTTCTGTTGGGCCAGACGATCAGCCTGATTGAGCAGACGCGCCAGATCCTGCGACATGTTCACGTCGCCGGTCGGGTTCTGGATTTTCGGTAATTGATCGAGCTCTTTGGTCAGCTCTTTGCGCAGGCTGTTGACGTCGAAGCCCACTTGCATGAGCAGGGGTTTGATCGAACCACCTTGCTGTTCAAGCATGGCTTGCATCAAGTGCGCCGGCTCGATGGCCGGATGATCGTGGCCAACGGCCAGGGATTGGGCGTCGGACAACGCCAACTGTAATTTGCTGGTTAAACGGTCTATACGCATGGGGTCACCTTCCTTTTGAGCAGGTCGGACCTAAAAACCATCCTGAATAAAGAAACCTGCCAGATACCACTGTAGATGCGGTCGATTCTGGGAGATTCAAGCGTCGGGAGATTGATGTAGATCAGACAAGCTTAGCGGGTGAGCCAGACAAGGGAGGCAAAGCGCCCCGTGCGCGACGCACGGCGGTAAGAAAAGAAGCGCGGATCGGTCACCGTGCAGAAACCGCCACCATAAACCGCCGTGACACCTTTGGCCGCCAGACGCAGGCGCGCCAGCAGATAAATGTCAGCCATGAACTTGCCAGCATTGTGGCTGGGCACGAAGGCGGCTGCCGCTTCCGGCAGTTGCTTGACGAAGACTTCACGTACTTCCGGGCCGACTTCAAAGGCTTTCGGGCCGATGGCCGGGCCGAGCCAGACCAGCACGTCCGACGCAGCGGTGTCGAGATGATCGAGGGTGGCTTCCAGTACGCCGGCCGCCAACCCGCGCCAACCGGCATGGGCCGCCGCGACGCGAGTGCCGGCCCGGTTGCAGAACAATACCGGCAGGCAATCGGCAGTCATCGCCGTGCAGGCAATCCCGGGAGTTGCCGTCCAACTGGCATCGGCGGTGGCCACCACGCCCGGATCAGCATGAGCCACGACAATGCCGTGCACTTGCTGCAACCAGGCAGGCTTTATGGAGAAATGTTCGGTCAGACGCCGACGATTCTCGGCGACTGCGTCCGGGCGATCATCGACATGATCGCCCAGATTGAGGCTGTCGAACGGCGCCTCGCTGACACCTCCCTCGCGGGTGGTGACACAGGCCCTGACGCTGGCCGGCGCAGGCCAGTCCGGCGTCAGCCAGTTCATCCGACGAAGGCCTCGCGATCCTGCTTGAGCAAGGTCAGCAGCCAGACGAAATCTTCCGGCAGCGGCGATTCCCAGCTCATGCGTTCACCGGTGGTCGGATGATCCAGCTCAAGGAAGCGCGCGTGCAGCGCCTGACGCGGGAAGTGCTTGAGTGATTCGACCATGGTCGGGTTCGCCGCCGGCGGAATGCGGAAACGCCCGCCGTACGCCGGGTCGCCGACCAACGGGAAGTTGATGTGCGCCATGTGCACACGGATCTGGTGGGTCCGGCCGGTTTCCAGCTTGACCCGCACGTGCGTGTGGGACCGGAAACGCTCCAGTACGCGGTAGTGACTGACGGCCGGCTTGCCGCCTTCCATCACGGCCATGCGCTGGCGCTGCTGACCATGACGGCCGATCGGGGCGTTGATCTTGCCCCCGGCGGTCACCACACCGATCACGATGCACTCGTAGATCCGGCTGACGCTGCGGCTCTGCAGCTGGGCAACGAGCTTGGTCTGCGCCTGAATGGTCTTGGCCACCACCATCAGACCGGTGGTGTCCTTGTCCAGGCGATGCACGATACCGGCACGCGGGACATTGATGATGTCCGGCACGTGGTGCAGCAAGGCATTGAGCAAGGTGCCATCGGCGTGGCCGGCAGCCGGGTGCACCACCAGGCCCGCAGGCTTGTTGATCACCAGGATGTCGTCGTCTTCATAGACGATGTCGAGCTCGATGTCCTGGGCGATCCACTCGCCCTGGGCTTCCTGCTCGGCAGTCAGCTCAAGGACGGCACCGCCATGCACGATGTCGCGCGGGCGGATGACCGCCCCGTCCACAGTCAGGCGACCTTCTTTGATCCAGGCGGAAAGGCGCGAGCGTGAGTGCTCAGCGAAGAGTTGGGCGGCGACTTGATCGAGGCGTTGGCCGCCCAAATCGGACGGCACCTCTGCGCGAAGTTCAATTTTATCGGACATGCTCTGACTGGGCGTCGGCACAGCCTTTGGTTTCGGCTGCGCGCTTGTGGTTAAATACGGCGTCTTTTGCCCCGAGGCTTTTCAACGGGGCGCTCATCATAACAGGACGGCCCCGCCCAAGACAGCGGCCGTCATAGGGACGCAAGCCGCCATGCAAGTGAAACACCTGCTGCTGATCGCCATCCTCGCATTGACCGCTGCTTGCTCATCGAAGGAAGTCGTCGACGAAAACCTGAGCGAAGCCGAGCTGTACCAGCAGGCTCAGACCGACCTGGACAACAACAGCTACACCAGCGCCACGGCCAAGCTGAAGGCTCTGGAGTCGCGTTATCCGTTCGGTCGCTACGCGGATCAGGCACAGCTTGAACTGATTTATGCCAACTATAAAAACGCCGAGCCGGAAGCTGCCAAGTCCGCCGCCGAACGTTTTATCCGTTTGCACCCACAGCACCCGAACGTGGACTATGCCTATTACCTCAAGGGCCTGACCTCGTTCGACCAGGACGTCGGCCTGCTGGCGCGCTTCCTGCCGCTGGACATGACCAAGCGTGACCCGGGCGCTGCCCGCGACTCGTACAACGAGTTCGCCCAACTGACCAGCCGCTACCCGAACAGCCGCTACGCGCCGGACGCCAAGCAGCGCATGATCTACCTGCGCAACCTGCTGGCCGCCTACGAAATCCACGTAGCCGACTACTACCTGACCCGTCAGGCCTACGTCGCTGCCGCCAACCGTGGCCGTTATGTAGTGGAAAACTTCCAGGAAACCCCATCGGTCGGCGACGGCCTGGCGGTGATGACCGAGGCTTACCAGCGTCTGCACCTGGACGAACTGGCCGCTACCAGTCTGGAAACCCTGAAACTCAACTACCCGAATCACCCGAGCCTGCAGGACGGTCAGTTCGTGCCATCGGTTGCCGAAGCCGACAACCGCTCGTTCCTGAGCAAGGCGACTTTGGGCCTGATCGAGTCGCGTCCACCGCTGCCGCCGGGAGAAACCCGCGCCAACCAGGACGTGCAGAAGCAGTTCCAGGACGCGAAAGACGCGATCCCGAACGAGCTCAAGCCTAAAGACGAAAACGGCGACGTGATCGAGGAAGAGCGTCATGAAGCCGAAGGCAACAACGAAGATCGTTCGTGGTTCAGCTACATGACCTTCGGCGTGTTCGACTGATCACATCGGTTACATAAAAAGGGAGATCTGCGGATCTCCCTTTTTTGTGGCGGCGCGTTAATAGTCTGTGCGCCTGCCGGCTCCTTGGCTAAACTGCCGAATCATTAGCCGAAAAGCCGCCCATCATGCTTCGTTTACTGTTCTGGATTGTCCTGATTTTCGCCGCGGTATGGCTGTGGCGCAAATTCAAGGCGCCCGCCTCGTCTGCTCAATCGCCCCGCGAGCAAGACGCCGCACCGATGGTGCGCTGCGCCCACTGCGGCGTGCATCTGCCCCGCGACCGTGCGCTGAACCTTCAGCAACAATGGTATTGCAGCCAGGCTCATCTTGAGCAAGGCCCGGGCGCCAGTGATCGCTGAGGCCGCCAACGCCGACCGTAAACAGGCGCAGCGCCTGCTGCGTCTTTATCATCTTTACCGTTTGAGCGTCGGCATCACGCTGGTGCTGCTGATCTCCAGCAATATGGACAATCGCCTGCTGACGTCGGCCGACGACGATCTGCTGCGCAGTGGCAGCTGGTTGTATCTGGTGCTGAACATCCTGCTGGTGGTGTTTCTGGAAAATACCCGGCGGCCCTCGCAGCTGTTCAGTCTGGCGCTGGTGGATGTGCTGCTGTTGTGCAGTTTGTTCTACGCCGCGGGCGGGGTGGCCAGCGCGATCGGCAACCTGCTGATTGTCTCGGTGGCGATCAGCAACACCTTGCTGCGCCGGCGCATTGGCCTGCTGATCGCCGCCATCGGCGCACTTGGCATTGTCGGCTCAAGCTTCCTGCTGAGCTTGAGCCATCCCCTGAGCGCCAATGACTATCTGCAAGCCGGAACCTTGGGCGCCTTGTGTTTTGCCGCATCGCTGCTGGTTCAGGGTCTGATCCGGCGCCTGGAAGTCAGCGAAAATCTCGCCGAACAGCGCGCCAGCGAAGTCACCAGCCTTGAAGCCCTCAACGCTCTGATTCTGCAACGCATGCGTACCGGCATTCTGGTGCTCGACGAGCAGCGCCGGGTACAGCTGGCCAACCACAGTGCGAAGACGCTGTTGGCCCAGTCGCATCTTGAAGGCCATTTGATCAGCGACTATTCGCCGGCATTGGTCGAGCGCCTGCAACTGTGGCTGAGCAACCCGACCCTGCGCCCGCAGAGTCTGAAGATTCCCGGCAATGGCCTGGAACTGCAACCGAACTTCATCGCCCTCGATCAGAGCCCCAACCAGCAAACCCTGGTGTTCCTCGAAGATCTGGCGCAAGTCGCGCAGCAGGCCCAGCAACTCAAGCTCGCCGCGCTCGGGCGCCTGACCGCCGGCATCTCCCATGAAATCCGCAATCCACTGGGCGCCATCAGTCACGCCGCGCAGCTGCTGGGCGAGTCCGAGGAACTCGATGGTGCGGATCGGCGTCTGACGCAGATCATTCAAGACCACTCCCAGCGCATGAACCGAGTCATCGAAAACGTCCTGCAACTGTCGCGCCGCCAGCAGAGCGCCCCTCAGCGCCTGGATCTCAAGCCATGGCTGGAGCACTTCGTTGCCGAGAGCCGCGAACAGGCGAGCGAGCGGCAGTCGATTCATTTGCGGATCAATTCCGGGGACTTCATCACGTTGATGGATCCGGATCAGCTCACGCAGATTCTCGACAATCTGTTACGTAACGGCTGGCGCCACAGCGCCCTGCTGCACGAGCAGGCCGAGGTCTGGCTGGCGCTGTTCATCGACCCCGAGAGCCAGCTGGCGGTGCTTGAAGTCCAGGACAATGGCCCCGGTGTGCCGCTTGATCAACAACCGCATCTGTTCGAACCCTTCTTCACCACCAGCAGCCAGGGCACCGGCCTTGGGCTTTATCTGTCCCGTGAGCTGTGCGAAAGCAACCAGGCGCGCCTAGACTTCAAACCACGCCAAGGCGGCGGCTGCTTTCGCATCACCTTTGCTCACGGACGGAAACAAAGTTGAACACGAGCCCACGGCAAAAAATCCTCATCGTCGACGACGAGCCGGATATCCGCGAACTCCTGGAAATCACCCTGGGACGGATGAAACTCGACACCTTCAGTGCTCGCAACCTCGGCGAAGCCCAGGCGCTGTTACAACGCAATGCGTTCGACCTGTGCCTGACCGACATGCGCCTGCCCGACGGCACGGGGCTGGACCTGGTGCAGCACATCCAGCAACGTCATCCACAACTGCCGGTGGCGATGATCACCGCGTATGGCAGCCTGGAAACAGCGATCAATGCGTTGAAGGCCGGCGCCTTCGACTTCCTCACCAAGCCGGTTGATCTGACGCGCTTGCGTGAACTGGTCAGCACCGCGTTGCGCATGCCGGCGGTGGGCGGCGCCGGCACGTCGATAGATCGGCGCCTGCTCGGCGACTCGCTGCCCATGCGCGATCTGCGCAAACAGATCGACAAGCTGGCGCGCAGTCAGGCGCCGGTCTACATCAGCGGAGAATCGGGCAGCGGCAAGGAACTGGTCGCACGGCTGATCCACGAACAGGGACCGCGCGCCAGCAAGCCTTTTGTACCGGTCAATTGCGGGGCGATTCCGTCAGAGCTGATGGAAAGCGAGTTTTTCGGCCATCGCAAGGGCAGCTTCACCGGCGCGGTCGAGGACAAACCCGGGCTGTTCCAGGCCGCGCACGGCGGCACCCTGTTTCTCGACGAGGTGGCGGACCTGCCGCTGGCGATGCAGGTCAAACTGCTGCGGGCGATTCAAGAGAAAGCCGTGCGCAGTGTCGGCGGCCAGCAGGAAGCGGTGGTCGATGTGCGCATTCTCTGTGCTACCCACAAGGATCTCGAGGCCGAGGTCGCCGCCGGGCGCTTTCGCCAGGACCTGTATTACCGCTTGAACGTGATCGAACTGCGCGTGCCGTCCCTGCGCGAACGGCGCGATGACATTCAGGTATTGGCTGCGCACATGCTCCAGCGTCTGGCGGCAGGCAGCGGTCGAGCGGCGGCCCGCCTGCACCCACAGGCGCTTGAGGCGCTGAAGAGTTACCGCTTCCCGGGGAATGTGCGAGAGCTGGAAAACGTCCTCGAACGGGCGCACACGCTGTGTGAAAACCAGTTGATCGAGGCGGCAGACTTACGCCTCAGCGAAGGTAATTGCGCGGTCGAGGGCGGCATCGCCGATCTTACCCGGATCGACAACCTTGAGGATTATCTGGAGAACGTCGAGCGCAAGCTGATCCTGCAGGCGTTGGAGGAAACCCGCTGGAATCGCACGGCAGCGGCGCAGCGCTTGAGTCTGTCATTTCGCTCGATGCGCTATCGGCTGAAGAAACTCGGGCTGGATTGAGGGCCCCTTAGCGAGCAGGCTCGCTCCCACATTGGATTTTGTGACCGACAAAGATCAACTGTGGGAGCGAGCCTGCTCGCGAAAGCGATCTGCCAGGCTACAGAAAATATCAGACTAAATGCGACCTTCAGGTGCATACGGCGCCGGATCGATAATCGGCGTACGCCCGAGCATCACATCGGCAAACAACTGACACGACGCCGGCGCCAGCACCAGGCCGTTGCGGTAATGCCCGCAGTTCAGCCACAAACCGTCAAACCCCGGCACCCGGCCGATATACGGAATACCCTTCGGCGAACCCGGGCGCAAACCGGCCCAATGCCCCACCACTTCGGCCTCCGCCAGCGCCGGCAGCAACTCGACTGCCGAAGCCTTGAGACTCTCCAGCGCGACCTCGGTCGGGGTCTTGTCGAAGCCTTCGTGCTCCAGCGTGCTGCCGATCAGAATGTGCCCGTCGCGACGCGGAATCGCATAACGTCCCTTGGCCAGCACCATGCTCGGCAGGAAATCCGCTGCACACTTGTAGAGAATCATCTGGCCCTTGACCGGCTCCACCGGTAGCGTCAGATCCAATGTCTTGAGCAGTTCACCGCTCCATGCCCCGGCCGTCAGCACGATCTGCTCGCCGCGGATCAGGCCCTTGGACGTCTCGACGCCAATCACTCGCTCGCCTTCGCGAACAAACCCGCTGACTTCGCATTGCTCGTGAATCGTCACGTTCGGCAGCGCCAGCAACGCCGCTTTCAGCGACTTCACCAGCCGTGGGTTTCTGACGTTGGCCACATCGGCCATGTAGATCGCCCGGGCGAACCCGCCACCCAGCACCGGCACCGCGTCGTGCACCGCCGAGATATCCACAGCCCGCAGCGGACGGTTTTCCCGCTCGGCCCAGGCCAGTGCTTCGGTTTCATCTTCCAGATCCAGCCAGTACAGGCCGGTGGTGTGCACTTCGGGATCAACTCCGGTATCGGCAAACAGTCGCTCGCCCAGCTGTGGATAAAAATCCTGCGACCAATGCGCCAGCGCGGTGACGGCCGGGCTGTAGCGCCAAGGGTACAGCGGGGAAACGATGCCGCCACCGGCCCAGGACGATTCCTGGCCGACGTTCGAGCGATCCAGCAGCACCACGCTGCGCACTTCGGAGGCGAGGTTGTAGGCGGTCAGCAGGCCAATCACCCCGCCACCGACAATCACCACTTGCTGTTGCCTGGTCATGTTTGATCCAACCGTAATAAAGACAGCGGGCGCAAAGAGGCGCCCGTAAGAAGTTACCTCAGCGGCCCCAACAATCCTTGGTGGTCAGCCCGGTGGTAGCGTTGTTCATGCTTCTGACGCCGGTGTTGGTCAGGGTGAAATCCCCGCACTTGTCGGTCGCCATGGTCGTACCGGCCTTGCGGGTGGCGGTCAGCAGGAAGGTCTGGTCAGCGATCGTCGGGGTGATGGTGTAGAAATCATTGCCCGTGCTCAGACCGGTGATGCCGGTGTAGACGTTGTTTTTGGTGTAGAAGCGCTCGAGGATCTGCGCCTGTTCCGAAAGCAGCGACACCACTTCGGCGCGCCGGCCCTTTTTCAGGTACTCGGTGTAGCTCGGTGCGGCGATGGTGATGATGATCCCGATGATCGCAATCACGATCATGATTTCGATCAGGGTGAAGCCCCGGTTGAATCTGCGCATGCCTCAATCTCTCACTTACTGTATTTGTCGCCACATGATACGACGGCTGCCGCCACCGGGTTTTTCCACCAGCGTGGTCACGGTGCCACTGGAATCGTTGACGAACTTGCGAGTCCCGCCGTTGACGATGGCGTTCAGGGTCGGAATCCCGCCGGTGAACACCACGCCACTGGAGATCGTGTCGTTGCTGTCGACCACGCCATCGGAACTGGTGTCGAGCACCGCGTAGTTGAGCATCTTACCGCTGAACGCATCGAGTTCGACCAGTTTGCCGGTACCGAAACTGGCACAAGGGTCCGTGGTGTCGACACTGGCGGTGGTAAACACGATGCGTCCGAGCACCAGACTGGCCTGATTGATCACCCGCTCGCCAGTCAGCACATTGTTGTACACCAAAGGCAGATACCAGCCCTTCTCCCCCGGATAGGTCGTGTCGTTCTGGCTGGTAGTGATGAACTGCCCGGTGCTGCCGGAGAACACTCCGGTCACCGCCTGCGCCTGCAGACTGCTGACCGTCAACTGTCCGGAACCGCCGTCGGCATCCCACACCGAGTAGAACGCCTGCAAATCCTTGTTGGTCTTGTCGGCGGTCTCGTTGAATTTGCCGGTGCCGACGAAGATCTGTTTGCCCCCCAGCGAATTGTCCGCCAGCAGCGGCTGCGCGGTGATCGGCTGAGTCGCACCGCCCGCCGTGGTGAACAGTGGTTTGCCGGAAAACGCCACGCCCCAGCTGTCGGTCGACGTCGCGCTCAGATCGAATTTCCACAGGCGCCCTTTCAAATCACCGCCATAGGCGGCCTGCACCACGTTCGAAGAATTGACCTTGAGCTTGACCGACGACAGACCATTGGTGGTCTCGGTGCTGTCGATGACGATCTTCTTGATCAACGAACCGTCACGCACATCCAGCACATACAAAGCCGCCACTCCGGAGTTGCTGCCATAACCATTGGCAATGAACGCCGCCCAGCGACCGTCGGCCAAGCGTGCCACTTCCGGCCGCGCGTAGGCATAACCCAGATCATTAAATGCGTTGGCTGTGTTCGCTGTGGCGGGTGCGCTGACTTCCCACAAGGCATTAAGCACATTGCCCGCAGACGCGTCGAACAGTTGCAGCGCGTAGAAAGTCTTGCCGCCGGCACCGGTGCCGCCGATGGCCAGGGTTTTCCAGGCGCTGTTGATTTGCGCGTCATACACACCGACCTGACCGTCCACCAGAAACTTGTGGCTGACACCATTGATGTACGCCGGATCGGCAATCAGCCGTAGCGACGACAACACGCTGGACGGCATGTAGGCATAACGTCGAGTGCCGTTGGCCGAGTTGATCACGTTGACGAAGCCGTCGTTGGCATTCACCACCAGACTCGAATTCATGTTCGCTGCTTTGGTGGTCAGGTACGTGGTGTAAGTGGTGTCGCCCGACAGGTCGGAGGCGGTTTTATCACTGGGCGAAGCCAGCACCAGTGGCGAGTTGATGATGTCGCCGAGCAATACGCTGCGCACCTTGAGCCCGGTCTTGTTGGTGCCCTTGCTCCACTCCACCAGATCGCTGCCGCTGATGCCGGTGGGCAGGCTCTGACTGAGCGCCGTCTGTTGGGTCGCGGAAAAGTTGCCGTAGGCCAGCGTCACGGCGGCGTTGCTGCTGGTGTTCCACGATTGATAGGTCGGTGCGGTCGCGCCCGGGACGATAGTGGTATCGGTGGTCCACAGGGCCGCCGAGGTGTTCACCGCGCCCGCCGAAGTGAAGCCGAATGACTTGATCGTGCCACGCCAGTCCTTGGGGTCGTAGCTGGTCTGGAAATAACTGGTGCCACTGGCCAGCGTGGTGCCGCTGGTGACTCCCGCGCCGCCGGAACCGGCCTTGGAGGTGATATCGCTCAACGCCGAAGACAACGCGGTGTTGAGACCGGTGCTGTCGGTCGCCTGGTAATAGCGGCCCTGTCCGTAGCTGGCAGCGTCCGAGAGCATGTCGTTGTCGGCGGTAAAACCGACGGTGTAGGTATTCATGTTCTGCTTGGGAAAATCCACCGCGTTCCAGCTTTTGCCGGCAGCGTCGGTCCCCGTCGAACGCATGTCGATGTCGAAGGCGAATTTGGCAATGTCATCCAGATACAGCGTGTCACCCTCGTTATCGCCATTGAGGTTGTTGCCGTCATTGTTGATGCCGTCCCAGTTCGGCAGACGACTGCCACCCAACGGATCATTGCTCGGGAAGCTGCGGTCGTAAGTCGGCAAACCGTCGGTGATGACCACGCCGTAGTTTTTCTGGCAGCGGTACTGGATCGGACTGGTGTAAGTCGTCGGCGTGCTGTTGTAGTACGGCGCCATGCCGCGCATGTAGCGGGTGATTTCGTAGTAGGTTTCCGCCAGCGGCGTGTTGGCCACGGCACCTAAAGCGTTAATCGAGGAAATCAGCGCGTTGTAGTTGGTGTCGGCCTGCGCCTGGGTCACGCTGCCGGACACCGGAGACAGGTCGCTGATGGCGCGGGCGATGTATCCACCATTCCCGGGATTGTTGTTGGTGACCGGGTTGAAGGTCGACAGGCCCATGCGCAAGTTACGGTTGCTGGTGACCAGGGCGGTGGACACGTTGCGCGCGACGTTGATCCGGTAGTCGTTGGGAATCGCCCCGGTGGTGAAGTCGCGGGTGCCATTGTTGATCGCCAGACTGACCACATAAGAAATGTAATCCCCCGTGTAACGCGTATTGCCGCCGCCTACCGGATCAGGCAGTTTCAGGCACAGCGGTGCAATGCTGTTGTTGTAGAAGGCGAAGGCGCCGCCGGAACAACCGGATGTCGGCAGGTTCGATAAAAATACCGGATCGCCGGTAATCGCGGGCGCATTCAATGCCGAACACAGGCCAAGGAACGCATTGCACTGCCGGGCCGGGGTGCGCGTGACGTTCGGGTCGAATCCTGCCGCGTAAATGATGCTGTTCATACTGCCGGAATCGTCGATCAGCAACATCACGTTGGGCGGCACCGCCGCTGCGCTCAAGAGTGGCGAGTCGGACGGCGTGAACGCATACGCCGGCGCCGCCAGATACAAGCCCAGCAGCATGCCGGTCAACAGTGTCCGGCAGCGCTCAATACTTCGCATAGACACTCTCCACCACACTGCGAGAAGTGCCAGCGATACCGACCGCAGTGACCCGATACAGGGTCGCCGACGTGTTGCTCGGCACGTTGACCGCCGTCAGAGTGGTACCGATATTCTGTACACCATAAAAGCCGTTACCGGCTGCGATCCACGTTACGCCGGAAGTCGAATTGAGCCCCGCCGCACTGACCACCGAGGACTCTGCTGGCGGCGCACACTGCGTGGTATTGGCACACACCGCCAGCGAGTAACTGTCGAGCTGCACCGCACTCTCGCCGATACGCAACGCGGCCTCGGCGGTCTGGAACGACTGATTGCGCAGGCTGACGCTGCCGGCCATTTTTTCCTGCAGGTTGGCGCTCTGCATCGAGGACAGCCCGATCAAGGTCAACAGCAACAGGAACACCAGACTGACCAGCAGCGCCATTCCGCGCTGGTTTTGCCGCTGGTTGAATGCAACTTTCATCAGCCCGGCCCTCACTGCAAGCGGTTGCGCAACGCGGCAACCACGTTGAAGGTTTGATTGGCCACCCGATTGTTCGGGTCGGTGAGGGTCAGGCTCAGGCGCACACTGCGGATACGCGCCGGATCGCTGGGGTTGGCGCTGTAGGAGGAAGCCGCGACGTCGGTGGCGGACGCGGCCAGGCCGAAGGTCACATTGAAGGCACTGACGTTATTCACCAGCACCTGTTGGGTCGGGGTGCCACTGCCGGTGCCCATGAGAATCTGGTTGTTGCTGAAGCTGTAGATCAAGCGGCGGATCGGAAAGGCGATCTGCCCGCTCGCCGCCGCCCGCAACCCGGTATAGGCCGTGGCGCTGTTGCGGCAATCGGAGAGCACCGTCCAGGTCGGTGTGCCGCCACTGCCGCCAACATCGGCGGTGACCAGGGTCAGCTTGAGGTTGCTGTTGTCCCAGTTGATCGGCGTGACCTGCGCCGCGTAGAAATCCCCTGCCGAACTCGCGTCAGTAATCGTGCCCAGGCAGCCAAACATGCCGACCATGCGCAGTTCCTGGATCATCTTGCTCAGGACAAAACGCGCGTCTTCCTGCATCGCAGCGGCGGTGTTCTGGCTGACGTAAGTGTTTTTGGCTGCAAGGAACGTCTGCACCACCCCCAGTACGATGATCAGCCCAAGCGCCAGCGCGATGAGCATTTCGATCAGGCCGAACCCCCGCTGATCATGCTTCATGGCGTGGCCACCGGATCGACCGTGGCGCGACTGGTCAGAACGAAGCTGCGTGTGGTGCCGGTGGCATTCGCGGCCCGCGAGTCATTCCAGTTGATGGTGATGGTGTACACCCGCTGATTGAGGGTGATCGTGCCCGTGGCGGTGGGCCCGCCGAAATTGACGATGTTGGTGGTGAAG
The DNA here is from genome assembly GCF_949768395.1 of Pseudomonas sp. IT-P260. Classification (NCBI taxonomy): domain Bacteria; kingdom Pseudomonadati; phylum Pseudomonadota; class Gammaproteobacteria; order Pseudomonadales; family Pseudomonadaceae; genus Pseudomonas; species Pseudomonas sp. IT-P260. The sequence continues at coordinate 66,256 of NZ_CATKPO010000007.1, read as the reverse complement.
TCGTAAAGATCCTGATCGCGGGCCACGCTGAGATTGCCCGAGGTCGGCGGCGTCACCGTGTAGTCGGCGGCAGCGTTGGCGCGGATGCGGTCCATCATGTCGTAGGCGATAAAACTGGCCTGACTGGTCATCCGTGAACTGTCAGTGTATTTCAGCGCATTGAGCTGCACGGCGGCTGCGCCCAATATCCCGACCGTCAGAATCAGCAACGCGACCAGCACTTCGATCAGCGACATGCCTTCCTGTGCCTGTGTGCTCCCTGCCCTCATCCGCAACTTCCACCCGATTGAATTCGTCCGTTCAGACACACGTTCAGCGTCCTGCTTTGCGTTCCCAGCACATAACTGATGACCACCGCCGTCGACGGCGCCGCCAGGCCACCCAGATTATTGAAATCCAGTGCGGACACTCCTGAGGGTAGCGTCAGAGTCGCGCCGCTGCTCATCGCTGGAACAACCCGCAATACATTGGCCGCAGTGCCAGTACCGTCGTAGACCGACAATTCGCCGGTCCACACGCTGCCGCCGGCGCTCGGGCGCAAGCGTGTGGTCACGCCGCGATCAATCGCCTCCAGCCGCGCAAAGTTGATGGCACGCTGCAGGTCGCCCATTTCCGTATCGGCCTTGCTGCTCTGGATCGAGCGGGTGAAACCCGGAACCGCCAGGGTGATGAGGATCACCAACACGGCGACCGCAGCCAACAACTCGGGCAGCGTGAAACCTTTTGTACGATGATCCATCGATGCCCTCCGTTGCCGTCGGCTATACCTGCTTCTACAAACTAGAACATTCAACCGGCCTGCGTCGGTTGATTTGCCCTGCCCGACGAAAAGGGTCGTGCCGGGCTTCATGCTCCACGGAGGGAGTCGTCATGCCGCAACAGGGTTTCAGCCTGATCGAATTGCTTATGGGACTGGCGATTGGCGCAATTGTTCTGTCACTGGTCAGCCCGGCGTTCGCCGCCTTCACCGAATCAACCCATCGCGAGCAAGCAGCGCGGTCACTGCTCGAGGGCATTCGCAACGCCCGCACCCTGGCCATCACCCGCAATCAGAGTGTGGTAATCCATGGCATCGATGGCGACTGGAGTCAGGGCTGGCGGATCATTCTGGATCTCAACGGCAAGGGGCCGCAGGACCGCAGCAATCCGCTGCTGGTTGAACATGCGAGTGACGGACGAATACCGATCGTCGGCAATTGGGCGGTGAGTCGTTATGTGCGTTTCAGCAGTCTGGGACAACCGCTGATGCCCGGGCGGGCGTTTCAGGCGGGGACGCTACATATCTGCTCGGCACGCGAACCGGTCAGCCAACTCCAGGTGGTGCTGGCGGCAACCGGTCGGGTGCGCCTGACCAGCGCAAAGGCTGAGCAGGCGCTGTGCCTGAAGACGAAGAACGTCAGATCGAGCGGACGCGCAGCTCTTTCGGCATCGAGAAGGTGATGTTCTCTTCGCGGCCGGCCAGCTCATCGGCACCCGTGGCGCCCCAGGCCTGCAACTGCTGGATCACGCCGCGAACCAATACTTCCGGCGCGGAGGCTCCGGCGGTGATACCGATGCGCCCAACGCCATCGAACCAGCTTTTCTGCAGGTCTTCGGCGCCGTCGATCAGGTAGGCCGGCGTGGCCATGCGTTCGGCCAGTTCACGCAGGCGATTGGAGTTGGAGCTGTTCGGGCTGCCCACCACCAATACCACGTCACATTCGTCGGCCAGTTGCTTGACCGCGTCCTGACGGTTTTGCGTGGCGTAGCAGATGTCGTCCTTGCGCGGACCACCGATGGCCGGGAAACGTGTGCGCAAGGCATCGATCACGCGACTGGTGTCGTCCATCGACAGGGTGGTCTGGGTCACGAACGCCAGTTTTTCCGGGTTACGCACCTGCAGTTCGGCCACGTCTTTTTCATCTTCGACGAGGTAGATCGCGCCGCCATTGCTGGCGTCATACTGGCCCATGGTGCCTTCGACTTCCGGGTGGCCGGCGTGGCCGATCAGGATGCACTCACGGCCGTCGCGGCTGTATTTGGCGACTTCGATGTGCACCTTGGTCACCAGCGGGCATGTGGCGTCGAATACCTTCAGGCCACGGCCGGCGGCTTCATTGCGCACAGCCTGGGAAACGCCGTGGGCACTGAAGATCACGATGACGTCGTCCGGCACTTGATCCAGTTCTTCGACGAAGATCGCGCCACGGTTGCGCAGGTCTTCGACGACGAACTTGTTGTGCACCACTTCATGACGCACATAGATCGGCGGCCCGAAGACTTCAAGGGCGCGGTTGACGATTTCGATCGCCCGGTCCACGCCGGCGCAGAAGCCACGGGGGTTGGCGAGTTTGATTTGCATGCTGTGCCTCGTGTCTTGCGCGCAAGAAATAGCGAAAACGGTTGAAAACATTGTGGGAGCGAGCCTGCTCGCGAAGGCAGTGTGTCAGACAACAGCGATGTTGAATGTCAGTCAGCATTCGCGAGCAGGCTCGCTCCCACATTTTTTACAGCGCTTTGACGTTGATGATCTCGACGTCAAAGGTCAGCGTCTTGCCGGCCAGCGGATGGTTGAAGTCGATGGTCACTTGCGCGTCGTCGAACGTTTTCACCACACCCGGCAACTCAGTATTGGCCGCATCGTTGAAGATCACCAGCAAACCCGGCGACAGTTCCATGTCGACGAACTGCGAACGCGGGATGATCTGTACGTTTTGCGGGTTCGGCTGGCCGAAGGCGTTTTCCGGCTCGACGGTCAGCGTACGCTTGTCGCCGGCCTTGAAGCCGAACAATGCCGCTTCGAAACCCGGCAGCAGGTTGCCGTCGCCGACCTTGAAGGTCGCCGGGGCTTTGTCGAATGTGCTGTCGACCGTGTCGCCGTTCTCCAGGCGCAATGCAAAGTGCAAAGTGACTTCCATGTTCTGGCCGATGCGTTGCTCAGCCAATACCTGTTCAGTCATGAACGGCTTCTCCGGTTTTCTTCGATTTGAACATGTCCAGTGCCAGCATCACCGCACCCACGGTGATGGCGCTGTCGGCGAAGTTGAACGCCGGGAAGTACCAGCGGTTCTGCCAGTGCACCAGAATGAAGTCGATCACATGGCCCAGGGCAATGCGGTCATACAGATTGCCCAGCGCGCCACCCAGCACCAGCGCCAAGGCGACGGCCAGCCAGGTATCGTTGCGTCCCAGACGCTTGAGCCAGACCACCAGCACCGCACTGACCACGATCGCGATCAAGGCGAACAGCCAGCGCTGCCAGCCGGAGCTGTCAGCCAGGAAGCTGAACGCCGCGCCGGTGTTGTAGGCCAGGGTCCAGCTGAAGTAATCGGGAATGATCACGATCTGCTGGAACATTTCGAGCTTGCCTTCGAAGTAGAACTTGCTGGCCTGGTCGATGACCAGAACCAGCAAGCTCAACCAGAGCCAGCTCAGCCGTCCGAAACGGCCAACGGCATTAGGCATAGTGACGAACCTCGCCGGCGCCGCTGATGTTGTCGACGCAACGACCGCAGATTTCCGGATGCTCCGGGTTCACGCCGACGTCTTCACGGCAGTGCCAGCAACGGGCGCACTTCGGGAAGGCCGATTTGACGATCTTCAGTTTCAGGCCGCTGACTTCGGTGGCTACCGCGTCCGCAGGTGCCTGAACGAAAGGCGCCACGCTGGCAGTCGAGGTGATCAGGACAAAGCGCAGCTCGTTGCTCAGCTTGGCCAGGTCGGCACTCAGCGCCTCTTCGGCGAACAGCGTCACTTCGGCTTGCAGGTTGCCACCGACGGCTTTGGCCGCACGCTGGATTTCCATCTCTTTGTTGACCGCTACCTTCACTTCCATGATGCGATCCCAGTAGGCGCGACCCAGCTCGAAGCCTTCCGGCAGCTCGGTCAGACCTTCGTACCAGGTGTTGAGCATCACCGATTCGTTGCGCTCGCCCGGCAGGTACTGCCACAGCTCGTCGGCGGTGAACGCGAGGATCGGCGCGATCCAGCGTACCAGCGCTTCGGAGATGTGGAACAGCGCGGTCTGGCACGAGCGACGTGCCTTGCTGTCGGCGCCGGTGGTGTACTGGCGATCCTTGATGATGTCGAGGTAGAAACCACCCAGCTCCTGCACGCAGAAGTTGTGGATCTTCGAGTAAACGTTCCAGAAACGGTATTCGCCGTAGTGCTCTTGCAATTCGCGTTGCAGCAGCAGCGTGCGATCCACCGCCCAGCGATCCAGCGCCAGCATGTCTTCAGCCGGCAGCAGGTCGGTGGCCGGGTTGAAACCGGTCAGGTTGGAAAGCAGGAAGCGCGCGGTGTTACGGATACGGCGATAGGCGTCCGCGCTGCGTTGCAGGATCTGCTCGGACACCGCCATTTCGCCGGAGTAGTCGGTCGAAGCGACCCACAGACGCATGATGTCGGCGCCCAGGGTGTCGTTGACTTTTTGCGGCGCGATCACGTTGCCGAGCGATTTGGACATCTTGCGCCCGGACTCATCGACGGTGAAACCGTGAGTCAGCAGCTCGCGGTACGGCGCGTGGTTGTCGATGGCGCAACCGGTCAGCAAGGACGAGTGGAACCAGCCGCGGTGCTGGTCGGAACCTTCCAGGTACAGGTCGGCGCGCGGGCCGCTCTCGTGGCCCATCGGGTGCGAGCCGCGCAGGACGTGCCAGTGGGTGGTGCCCGAGTCGAACCAGACGTCGAGGGTGTCGCTGATCTTGTCGTATTGCGGGGCTTCATCGCCCAGCAGTTCGGCAGCGTCGAGTTTGAACCAGGCTTCGATGCCTTCGACTTCGACGCGCTTGGCGACTTCTTCCATCAGCTCCACGGTACGTGGGTGCAATTCGCCGCTTTCCTTGTTCAGGAAGAACGGGATCGGCACGCCCCAGTTGCGCTGACGGGAGATGCACCAGTCCGGGCGGTTGGCGATCATCGAGTGCAGGCGCGCCTGGCCCCAGGCCGGCACGAATTTGGTGTCTTCAATGGCTTTGAGCGAGCGCTGACGCAGGGTGTCGCCGCTGACTGGCTCTTTGTCCATGCCGATGAACCACTGCGCGGTGGCGCGGTAGATCAGCGGGGTCTTGTGGCGCCAGCAGTGCATGTAGCTGTGTTCGATGACGGTGGTGTGCATCAGCGCACCGACTTCGGTCAGCTTGTCGACGATGGCCGGGTTGGCCTTCCAGATGAACTGGCCGCCGAAGAATTCCAGCGACGGCACGTACACGCCGTTGCTTTGCACCGGGTTGAGGATGTCATCGTTGACCATGCCGTATTTCTTGCAGGTCACGAAGTCGTCCACACCGTAGGCCGGAGCGGAGTGAACCACACCGGTGCCGGCGCCCAGCTCGACGTAGTCGGCCAGGTACACTGGCGACAGGCGGTCGTAGAACGGGTGACGGAAATTGATCAGTTCCAGCGCCGAACCTGGCGCAGTAGCCAGTACGGTGCCTTCAACGCCGTAACGGGTCAGGCAGGATTCAACCAGCTCTTCAGCCAGGACGAGCAGCTTGTCGCCGATATCCACCAGCGCGTAGTTGAACTCAGGATGAACGTTCAGCGCCTGGTTGGCCGGGATGGTCCACGGGGTGGTGGTCCAGATCACGATCGAGACAGGCTTGCCCAGCGACGGCAGACCGAACGCGGCGGCCAGTTTGGCTTCGTCGGCGATCGGGAACGCCACGTCGATGGTCGAGGACTTCTTGTTCTCGTACTCGACTTCGGCTTCGGCCAGCGCCGAACCGCAATCGAAGCACCAGTTCACCGGCTTGAGGCCCTTGAACACGAAACCGCCCTTGACGATTTCGGCGAGGGCGCGGATTTCACCGGCCTCGTTCTTGAAGTCCATGGTTTTGTAGGGGTTGGCGAAGTCGCCGAGCACGCCGAGGCGGATGAACTCGGTCTTCTGCCCTTCGATCTGCTCGGTGGCGTAGGCACGGCACAGCTCGCGGGTCTTGTCCGCGCCCAGGTTCTTGCCGTGGGTCACTTCAACCTTGTGCTCGATCGGCAGGCCATGGCAGTCCCAACCCGGAACATACGGCGCGTCGAAACCCGACAGGGTTTTCGAGCGGATGATCATGTCCTTGAGAATCTTGTTCAGTGCGTGACCGATGTGGATCGTGCCGTTGGCGTACGGAGGGCCGTCGTGCAGGACGAACTTCGGACGATCCTTGCCAATCTCGCGCAACTTTCCGTACAGGCCAATACTGTCCCAGCGCTGCAGAATCTGCGGTTCGCGCTGTGGCAGGCCGGCCTTCATTGGGAAGGCGGTGTCCGGAAGGTTTAGCGTGGCTTTATAGTCGGTCATTTAAGGCTCTTCATTAGCGATGGGCGCTAGGTGCGGCTAGTGCACGGGCGGCGGCGACATCCGCGTTGATCGCCGTTTTCAGTGCCTCCAGGGAGGCGAAACGCTGCTCTTCACGCAGCTTTTGGTGGAAAACCACCGTCAGACGCCGGTCATACAGATCGCCGGCAAAATCCAGTAGATGAACTTCAAGGTGGGCTTTGCCGTCACCTTGGACCGTGGGCCGCACGCCGATGTTGGCGACGCCGGGCCAGGTCTTGCCGTCGATGTCCACATCCACCAGGTAAACCCCGGTGAACGGCACGCGACGACGCTTGAGTTGAATGTTGGCAGTGGGCGTACCCAGTTGCCGGGCCAGCTTCTGACCATGCAGCACGCGACCGGCAATCCGGTACGGACGGCCGAGCAAGCGTTCGGCCAAGGCAAAATCGGCGGCGGCCAACGCATTGCGCACCTGGGTGCTGCTGACGCGAATGCCGTCCAGCTCAACGGTTTGTGCGGCTTCCACGGTAAAACCGTGAACTTGGCCGGCCTGCAGCAGAAAATCGAAATCGCCAAGGCGATCGCAGCCAAAGCGGAAATCGTCGCCGACTTCCAGATGCTGCACGCCGAGGCCGTCCACCAAAATAGTATCGACGAACTCACTGGCGCTGAGCTTGCTCAAGCGCTGGTTGAATGCCAGGCACAACACCCGGTCGACACCTTCGGCAGCCAGCAGCTGCAGCTTGTCGCGCAAGCGGGCCAGACGTGCCGGCGCGGTCTCCGGGGCAAAGAACTCCCGGGGCTGCGGCTCGAAAATCACCACGCAGCTGGGTACGCCCAACTCAAGCGCACGCTCACGCAGCCGGGCTAGGATAGCCTGGTGACCACGGTGAACACCGTCAAAGTTGCCAATAGTGGCGACGCAGCCCCGATGCTGGGGGCGCAAGTTGTGGAGGCCTCGAACCAGCTGCATAACGCGCTTCTTGCTCATAAAGTGGTCGATTATAACCACACCCGACGGTCGACGACAGGCAACACCGTAACGCAAAGTGCTCGAGCCGACAAAACTGCCAGCCCGTGCCCGTATTTAATGGCTGAAACCTCAGCTCAAGGCCTTGCGATTGAAGTCACGCAGGCGGAAACCGAGCAGCAGCAACATACCGAAATACGCCACCACACCGGCAACCACCAACGCCCCCAGACGCAGGAAGCGCTCCAGCATGTGCCCCTGATCCCAGGCCGGCATGAAATGCATGCCCAGCAGCAGCACTGCCGACATCACCGCCACCGCTACCACCAGCTTGAAACCGAACATGTACCAGCCCGGTTGCGGCTGATACATCTTTTGCTTGCGCAGTTGATAGAACAGCAACCCGGCATTGAGGCAGGCCCCTGCACTGATCGCCAGCGCCAGACCGGCGTGAGCCAGCGGGCCGATCAACACCAGATTGAACAGCTGCGTGCACAACAGCGTGAAGATTGCGATTTTCACCGGGGTGCGGATGTTCTGTTGCGCATAAAAGCCCGGCGCCAGCACTTTGATCACGATAATCCCCAGCAGACCGACAGAATAGGCAATCAGCGCACGCTGGGTCATGGATGCATCGAACGCGCTGAATTGCCCGTACTGGAACAGAGAAACGGTCAGCGGTTCGGCGAGAATCCCCAGCGCCAATGCACACGGCAGCACCAGCACAAAGCACAGGCGCAGGCCCCAGTCGAGGATCCGCGAATACTCGTGGCGATCCTTGCTCGCGTAGGTCTTGGCCAATGTCGGCAGCAGAATCGTGCCCAGCGCCACACCGAGCACGCCGGACGGCAGCTCCATCAAACGGTCGGCGTAATACATCCACGACACCGACCCGGCCACCAGGAACGAAGCGAAAATGGTGTTGATGATCAGCGAAATCTGACTCACCGAAACGCCAATGATCGCCGGCAACATCTGTTTCATCACTCGCCAGACGCCGGTATCACGCAGGTTCAGGCGTGGCAGCACCAGCATGCCGATTTTTTTCAGGTGCGGCAGTTGATAGAGCAACTGCGCCAGACCACCGACCAGCACCGCCCAGCCCAGCGCCATGACCGGCGGGTCGAAATACGGCGTCAGGAACAACGAAAACACGATCATGCTCACGTTGAGCAGGGTCGGCACAAAAGCCGGCACCGAAAAACGGTTCCAGGTATTGAGAATCGCCCCGGCCAGCGAGGACAGGGAGATCAGCAATATATAAGGGAACGTCACCCGCAACAGGTCGGAGGTGAGCTGGAATTTTTCCGGCGTGTCGGTAAAACCGGGAGCCGTGGCCCAGATCACCCACGGCGCAGCAATCATCCCCAGCGCGGTAACCAGCGCCAGCACCAGGGTCAGCAGGCCGGAAACGTAAGCGATAAAGGTGCGAGTCGCCTCTTCGCCCTTCTGGCTTTTGTATTCGGCCAGAATCGGCACGAAGGCCTGCGAGAACGCACCCTCGGCGAAGATTCGTCGCAGCAGGTTGGGCAATTTGAAGGCAATGAAAAAGGCGTCCGTCGCCATTCCGGCGCCGAAGGTGCGAGCGATGAGCGTGTCACGGACGAACCCCAGAATCCGGGAAAGCATCGTGATAGAGCTGACAGCGGCCAACGATTTGAGCAGATTCATTGAGGAAATTAGTGCCTGTCGATAAACAGCAGGCGAACAATGCGCCCACTTGTGCGATACTCCGCGCCGCAACAGCACAGAGCCAAAGCTCGCGAGTTTACAGGTCAAGCGCCGGAAATAAATATCCCGCCTCTTTATACCTACCACTTAGCGGAACGTTTCAAGCGCCCTTGACAAGACTTCTCTTCATCGGCATGATTCGCGGCCTATTTTGTTTGCTATTTCCTAAAAAGTCTTTCGAGGAGCTCGACGGTGGCCAACTCACCTTCCGCCAAAAAACGTGCAAAACAGGCTGAGAAGCGTCGCAGCCACAACGCCAGCCTGCGTTCCATGGTTCGTACCTACATCAAGAATGTAGTTAAAGCCATCGACGCAAAAGACGCTGAAAAAGCTCAAGCTGCATACGTTCTGGCTGTGCCAGTTATCGACCGTATGGCCGATAAAGGCATCATCCACAAGAACAAGGCTGCTCGTCATAAGAGCCGTCTGAATGGCCACGTCAAGGCACTGAAAGAAGCTGCTTAATCGACGTAGTCATTAAAAAACCGACCTTAGGGTCGGTTTTTTATTGCCTGCAATTTGATCAACGCAGGGCAAAAAAATGCAGGAGCGAGCAAGCTCACCCCTGCAATTGGCTTTGCGCTGTTACTGCTGGACCGGTACCCACGGCACGATCGGAATTGCGGTTACCGCATTCTGCGGACTCCCTTCGATCATGCGATCGCTGTAAACCAGGTACACCAGCGTATTGCGCTTCTTGTCGAGGAAACGCACCACCTGCATGGTCTTGAACACCAGCGACGTGCGCTCCTTGAACACCTCGTCGCCATCCTTCAGCTCGCCCTTGAACTTGATCGGACCAACCTGACGACAGGCAATCGACGCCTCAGCGCGATCCTCGGCCAGACCCAGACCACCCTTCACCCCACCCGTTTTGGCGCGAGACAGGTAGCAGGTCACGCCGTCGACTTTCGGATCATCGAAAGCCTCGACTACGATTCGGTCATTCGGGCCGACGAACTTGAATACCGTCGACACCTGACCGATTTCCTCGGCCGAGGCCAGTAATGGCAACGCCATCAATAGCCCCAACAATCCTTTTGCCATGCGCATGCGTAATTTCCCTTAGACCAGAATCAGGTTGTCACGGTGAACCAGTTCCGGCTCAGCCATGTAGCCCAGCACGCCGACAATCGCATCCGACGACTGACCGATGATTTTTTGCGCCTCAAGCGCACTGTAGTTGGCCAGGCCACGGGCGATCTCACGACCATCAGGTGCCACGCAGACCACCATTTCGCCCCGGCGAAAACTGCCCTGGACCAGTTTCACACCGACCGGCAACAGACTCTTGTGGCCCTGCGACAATGCCGACACCGCACCTTCGTCCAGCACCAGCGTGCCGCGAGTTTGCAGATGCCCGGCCAGCCACTGCTTGCGCGCCGCCAGCATGCCGCGCTCAGGCGACAGCAGCGTACCGATGCGCTCGCCAGCCTTCAGGCGATCGAGCACTCGCTCCAGACGCCCGCCGACGATGATGGTATGCGCCCCGGAACGCGCTGCCAGACGCGCCGCACGCAGCTTGGTCTGCATGCCGCCACGCCCCAGCGCACCGCCGGTGCCACCCGCCACCGCATCCAGGGTCGGATCATCGGCGCGCGCCTCGTAAATCAGTTGCGCATCAGGGTTATTGCGCGGATCAGCATCGAACATGCCGTCGCGATCGGTGAGGATCACCAGCAGATCAGCCTCGACCAGATTGGCCACCAGCGCTGCCAGCGTGTCGTTGTCGCCGAAACGAATTTCGTCGGTGACCACCGTGTCGTTTTCGTTGATCACCGGGATGACTTTCAGCTCGACCAGTGCACGCAGGGTGCTGCGGGCGTTCAGGTAGCGCTTGCGGTCGGACAGGTCATCGTGAGTCAGGAGAATCTGCGCGGTGTGCCGGCCATGCTCGGCAAAGCTCGATTCCCAGGCCTGCACCAGGCCCATCTGACCGATTGCCGCGGCAGCCTGGAGCTCGTGCATCGCACTGGGTCGCGCGGTCCAGCCGAGACGACTCATGCCGGCAGCCACAGCACCGGAAGACACCAGCACCAGCTCGACACCCGCCTCATGCAAGGCCACCATCTGCTCGACCCAGACACTCATTGCCGCGCGATCCAGCCCTTTGCCATCAGCTGTCAGCAAAGCGCTGCCGATCTTCACGACCCAACGCTGCGCACCTGTCACCTTGCTCCGCATCATCTTCAACCTTAGCTTGAGGGCAGCGCGACCCAGCGCCGCCCATGTCGTTATTTGTGACTTGCGATTTCCAGATACTAAAACGCCGCTCGATTGAGCGGCGCTTAAGTTTACTGCAACGAATCAGTCGCGCACGTAAATGATTTCCGGACCGTCTTCATCATCCACATCTTCTTCGTCCCAGTCATCGTCGCCGATGTCATGGACCGACTTCACGCCGCTGCGACGCAGGGCACGTTTGTCGTCCAGCGCCTGCAACTGTGCACGGGCTTCGTCTTCGATGCGCTGATCGAGATCGGCCAGCTCTTCCTTGTACGCCGGGTCGTTAGCCAGGCGATCGGCACGATCTTCCAGGTAACGCATGATGTCGCGCGTCAGACGCTCAGTGCCTTCTTTGGCGATGGCCGAGATCACGTAGACCGGACCTTCCCACTGCAGGCGATCAACGATTTCCTTGACGCGCTCTTCATGCTCTTCTTCAAGGATCTGGTCGCATTTGTTCAGCACCAGCCAGCGGTCACGCTCGGCCAGCGACGGACTGAACTTGACCAGCTCATTGACGATCACTTCAGCCGCGTCCGGTGCACTGCTGTCATCCAGCGGCGCCATGTCGACGAGGTGCAGCAACAGACGCGTACGCGCCAGGTGCTTGAGAAAGCGAATGCCCAGACCGGCACCGTCGGAAGCGCCTTCGATCAGACCCGGAATGTCGGCGATGACGAAGCTTTTCCAGCGGTCGACGCTGACCACACCCAGGTTCGGCACCAGCGTGGTGAACGGGTAGTCGGCGACTTTCGGCTTGGCCGCCGACACCGAACGGATAAAGGTACTTTTACCGGCGTTCGGCAAGCCCAGCAGACCGACGTCAGCCAGCACTTTCATTTCCAGTTTCAGGTCGCGCTGCTCACCCGGCTTGCCCGGCGTAGTCTGGCGCGGCGCACGGTTGGTACTGGATTTGAAACGCGTATTGCCCAGACCGTGCCAGCCGCCCTGCACTACCATCAGTTTCTGGCCAGCCTTGGTCAGGTCGCCAATCACTTCCTGGGTGGCCGAGTCGATCACGGTGGTACCGACCGGCACGCGCAGGATCAGGTCTTCACCCTTCTTGCCGGTGCAATCGGTGCTGCCGCCGTTGGAGCCACGCTCGGCATCGAAGTGCCGGGTGTAACGGTAGTCGACCAGGGTGTTGAGGTTTTCGTCGGCCATCATGTAGATGGAACCGCCGTCACCGCCGTCACCACCGTTCGGGCCGCCGTTCTCAATGAATTTTTCCCGACGGAAACTCATGCAGCCATTGCCGCCGTCGCCAGCTTTTACGCGGATCGATACTTCGTCTACAAACTTCATAACTCAACGCCTCTCGCCATACGGACGAGCCGAAAAACAATCAAGACATAAGACTCTTGCAAAAATGAGCGCAGCGACCCCAAAACACGACCTGCATCGCACGCCGACAGCCCATACAAACAGTTTTGCAAGAGACTCACCCCACAAACGAAAAAGCCCCGTCGCAAGACAGGGCTCTTCCAGCGATCTCGCGATTAAGCCGCGACAACGCTCACGTAACGACGACCGAAGGCGCCTTTTACTTCAAACTTGATCACGCCTTCGATTTTCGCGAACAGGGTGTGATCTTTACCCATGCCAACGCCGTAGCCAGCGTGGAATTGGGTGCCGCGCTGACGCACGATGATGTTGCCGGCCTTGATGACCTGGCCGCCATACATCTTCACGCCAAGGCGTTTGGCTTCTGAGTCGCGACCGTTACGGGTACTACCACCAGCTTTTTTGTGTGCCATGAGTTCAATTCTCCTAGTGAGGAATTAGGCTGTAATTAAGCCTGAATACCGGTGATTTTGATCTCGGTGAACCACTGGCGGTGGCCCATACGCTTCATGTGGTGCTTACGGCGACGGAACTTGATGATGCGGACTTTATCGTGACGACCTTGGGAGATCACTTCAGCCTTGACGGTTGCGCCAGCAACAACAGGTGCGCCGATGTTCACGTCATCGCCATTGGCGACCAACAGAACGCGGTCAAAAGTCACGGATTCGCCAGTAGCGACTTCCAGTTTTTCGATCTTCAGGTATTCACCTTCAGCGACCTTGTATTGCTTACCGCCGGTAACGATTACTGCGTACATGGTATTTCTCCGATAATCCTGCTCACCCAGCTCTTTATAAGAAGAGGTATTGGCTGGCATGGCTGCATGGGGCTGGAACGGCCCAAGTGCAATTGCGTAAGGCAGGTGCTGCCCAGGAAGTTCAGGGTGCGCGATTGTACGCAAGCATCGAGAGTCACGCAAGAGGCCGTCCATCGCGCCTTGACAGGCCCCGGTGGGGGTCCTAGCATGCCGCGCAACCCTTCTGGAGCAACTGTCGCTGATGCAACCCCAAGCTTTCTACCGCGCGGTGGCGGACGATTTTAACGCCGTCGACGGCATCATCAAGAAGCAGCTGACTTCCCGAGTGCCGCTGGTATCGAAAATCGGCGATTACATCACCTCGGCCGGCGGCAAACGCCTGCGTCCTTTATTGGTGCTGCTGTGCGGCAAGGCCTTGGGTCGCGAAGGCGACGACCTGCGTCTGCTGGCCGCCACCATCGAATTCCTGCACACCGCGACCCTGCTGCATGACGACGTGGTCGACATGTCCGGCATGCGCCGTGGCCGCTCGACCGCCAACGCCATGTGGGGCAATGCCCCGAGCGTGCTGGTCGGCGATTTCCTGTACTCGCGCTCGTTCGAAATGATGGTCGAACTGGGCTCGATGCCGGTGATGAAGATCCTGTCCCAGGCCACGCGCATCATCGCCGAAGGCGAAGTGCTGCAACTGTCCAAGGTGCGCGACGCCAGCACCACCGAAGAAACCTACATGGAAGTCATCCGCGGCAAGACCGCGATGCTCTTCGAAGCCTCGACCCACAGCGCTGCCGCACTGGCCGGTGCCACCGCCGAGCAGAGCGAAGCCCTGCGCACCTTCGGCGATCACCTCGGCGTGGCATTCCAACTGGTTGACGACTTGCTGGACTACAAGGGTGACGCCGAGACCCTGGGCAAGAACGTCGGTGACGATCTGGCCGAGGGCAAGCCAACCCTGCCGCTGATCTTTACCATGCGCGAAGGCACGCCGGAACAGGCTGCCCTGGTACGCCAGGCGATCCAGAAAGGCGGAATCGAAGACCTCGAAAGCATCCGCATCGCCGTGGAAGCCTCGGGTTCGCTGGAGTACACCGCGCAACTGGCCCGCGACTACGTGGCCCGTGCGATCAAGTGCCTCGATGCGCTGCCGGCCAGCGAATACCGCGATGCACTGGTGGAACTGAGCGAGTTTGCGGTCGCCCGCACGCACTGATATCGCTGAAGCACGATCAAAAGATCGCAGCATTCGGCAGCTCCTACCTATCAACTGTAGGAGCTGCCGAATGCTGCGATCTTCTGCTTTTAGCTCCATCAAAGGCTAAAACCTTATACAATGTGCGACTTTTAGCGATCCACATCTCAAGGAGCCTTAGTGAGCACGTTGCCACCCTGCCCGAAATGCAATTCCGAATACACCTACGAAGACGGTGCCCAACTGATCTGCCCTGAGTGCGCCCACGAGTGGTCGGCCAACGGCGAAACCGAAGTGGCGTCCGATGATGCCGTGAAGAAAGATTCGGTCGGCAACGTCCTGCAGGACGGCGACACCATCACCGTGATCAAGGACCTGAAGGTCAAGGGCACCTCGCTGGTGGTCAAGGTCGGCACCAAGGTCAAGAACATCCGCCTGTGCGATGGCGACCACGACATCGACTGCAAGATCGACGGCATCGGCCCGATGAAACTCAAGTCCGAGTTTGTCAGAAAGGTCTGATCCTGCTGTCAGCCATCCCACGCCCGGCGTGGGATGGAGCTCCGCCCTCCCACCGCTTTGCTCCCGCATACTCGCGTAATAGCCAGACGCCAGCCGTTTTGACCTTACGCAATCTTTACCCGGAAAAAATCGCATTGCGCCAATAGGCACTTGCTATTTAACGAATAAGAATTATTCTCATTGAAACCTTTCAAGGAGATGAAACCCATGACTTATTTGATCGATGCCTGGCTGGATCGCCCACACCCGTACCTCAGGATCCTGCATCGGGAAACCGGCGAAGTCTGTGCGGTTCTGGAAGAAGAAGCCCTGCATGAGCTGCAGGATCAGGGCGATCTGGACGTCAGCAGCCTGAATTCCAGCGAGCCGCTGGTGCTCAAGGAGCTGGTGCGCAATCTGTTCCTGTTCTGCTATGCCCGGGCCTTGCGCCCGACCCATGAGCTGCATCACAAGATCGAAATATGAGTAGCGCGGTAAAAACTGTGGGAGCCAGCCTGCTGGCGAAAGCGGTGTGTCAGGCAACGAATGAGTTACCTGAAAGGACGCCTTCGCGAGCAAGCCCGCTCCCACATTAATAACCTGCCACTAGGGCAGGCCTGGAATTACAGAACGTCCAGCAGCTCGACGTCGAATACCAGAACGCTGTGCGGCGGGATGCTGCCAACGCCTTGAGCGCCGTAAGCCAGTTCGCTCGGCACGTACAGGCGCCATTTGCTGCCGGCGTTCATCAGTTGCAGGGCTTCGGTCCAGCCGGCGATCACGCCGCCCACCGGAAATTCTGCTGGCTGGCCACGATCGTAGGAACTGTCGAACACGGTGCCGTCGATCAGCATGCCGTGGTAGTGAGTACGCACGGTGTCTTCACGGGATGGCTTGGCGCCTTCGCCCTGGGTCAGCACTTCGAATTGCAGACCGGAAGCCAGGGTGGTGATGCCGTCTTTCTTGGCGTTTTCAGCCAGGAACGCACGGCCTTCGCCGGCAGCCGCTTCAGCTTTGGCGGCGGCTTCGGCTTGCATGATCTCGCGGATCACCTTGAAGCTGGCGGACATGGCTTCCTGATCGACACGGCTTGGCTTGCCGGCGAATGCGTCGGTCAGACCGGCCAGGATGGCGTCCAGGCTGACACCCGGTGGCGGGTTGTCGCGCAGCTGGTCGCCCAGCTGACGGCCAATGCCGTAGCTGACGCGGGTTTCGTCGGTGGACAGATTTACTTCGGACATGACACTGCTCCGCTGTGCGGACGGCCGCAAGACTTGCCGTGCGTGCACAGCGCGTCCCGGCGCGCCCGGAACCTAAAAGGGCGAGCAGACTAGCACAGATGCCCAGCGATGGCGCGCGACGCCTACAGGGCCGAGCGCCACGCCAGCGGCACTTTCAGGCTTTCATCGACGCTGCCGCCCAGGCCGCACATTTCATCGTGCACCGAGGTATGGACGAGGTTGAACGGCAGCACCGGAAAGTTATGCAGCAAATCCCGCGCGTGCTCCACCGAACGCAGTTGCAGCATCTCGCCCTTGAGATCACTCAACGGATACGCGGCTCCATGCATCCGCGCTTCGAGCAGATAAATCCCGCCCTCCATGGAGATCAGGTTCAGCTCATCGACCTTTCTGGCGATGGCAAACGCATTCAACTCTTGCAGGTTCATGAACGCACCTCGTGCGGTGGCGAGCCAGGACCCTTACAGGGATATGCCCGCGCGCGCCAAAGCACAAGCCACAAACGACACCGCCCGTCTGTTTCGCAACAGACGGGCGGTGTTTTTGCAGCGATCAAACAATGATCAGTGCTTGGTGAGCTTGTCCAGGTAACCCATCGCGAACGCCGAAATCACGAAGGTCATGTGGATGATCACGTACCACATCAGGTGCTCGGGATCGACGTTCTTGGCATCCATGAAGATCCGCAGCAGGTGGATCGAGGAAATCGCCACGATCGACGCCGCCACTTTCATCTTCAGCGACGAGGAGTCCATGGTGCCCAGCCAGCTGAGCTTCTCTTTGCCTTCGTCGATGTTCAGCTCGGACACGAAGTTCTCGTAGCCGGAAATCATCACCATCACCAGCAGGCCGCCCACCAGCGCCATGTCGATCAGCGACAGCAGCACCAGGATCAGATCCGATTCGGCCATGGAAAACACGTTGGGAATGACATGAAACACTTCCTGGAAGAATTTCAATGCCAGCGCCAGCAGCCCGAGGGACAGCCCGATATAGATCGGCGCCAGCAGCCAGCGCGTGGCGTACATTGCATTTTCGATAAAGCGTTCCATTGACTCTCACACAATAAGGATTGAAATCGGCGGCGAGTATACCAGCCGACCATAACAGCCAGAAACCGCCCGGCTCGCACCTCCAGTCGGCGCAACCTGCGTGTGTGTATGATTTTTTTTCTGCTACTGTCCAAACCATTGACCGCCTAGCGAAAGTGGACAGGACGACTGGAAATGGATGTGCGATTGCCGTTGAAAACTGCCGGGATTTGCCTCGCTCTGCTGCTGGGCGGCTGCTCTCCCGGCGAAGAGAAAAAACCCTCGGTCAGCCTCGACGCGAAGACGGCAACCTTCGAACATTCACTGGACGCCATCACCGATCCGAAGCTCAAGGATGCCGTGACCGAACTCGGCGGTTCGCTGCTGTTGCTCGAACGCGCGCAACTCAAGCTCGACAGCACCCCCCTGAAAACCGTCTACGGCGAAGACACCCTCGGCATCCTCAAGCACTACCCTTCGCCGCAGGCGCTGGTCGATACTTTCATCAACGGACTGTTCGTGCTGCACAAGGACGCCAGCTCCGACTACCTCACCGACCTGCAGCCGGTGTTCCCGTTCAACCTGAACATTCCCGGCGGTTTTCTGTTTCCGCATGGCGTGGAATGGCAGTCGGTGACCCTGAGCAACAAGCGCGTGATCACCTATCAGCCGGAATGGTCGGAAACCGATCCCGGCATTCAGTTGAGCCCGTCCAGTTCCAATGTCAACAACCCCGATGACCTGACCGTGACCTACCCGTTCATCGAGGGGCTGGACGTCGACAAGAAGACACAACCGCAGCCAGTGAGCCTGCAGGGCAACGTCGAAGTCATCACGCCGCGCCGCCTGTTCAGCTTCAACCTGAGTCAGAAGGATGTCGGCCAGACCCGCACCGATGACAACCTCAGCGTCACCCTGCTGAAGCTTGCAAAAAACTACGCCGAAGTCGAATTCAGCAACAGCCTGCCATTGGCCCCAGAGGTCGAGGGTGTGCAGCTCAATCCGTTGATCGTTCAGGCCCGCGACACCACCGGGCAATACCTGGTGCGCGCCGGCTCAATCAATGAGAGCCCGGCACAGGTGGCTTTCTACGAGAAACAACTGGCGCAACTGCAACAGCAGAAAACCTGGAGCGAGGCGCTGGAAAAACAGCTTGAGGACGAACAGCAGGCCTTCGCACAGCAGCATCCGCGCCGCTATAACAAGGTCTACTTCAACGGCCCCGTCGATACCCTAGAGGTCAGCGTGCTCGATTTTTCATCGGCGACCGTGACCCGCAAGGCACTGGATCTGCCGGTGCGCACCTTCAATCAGCACACCACGGACAAAACCATCCAGCCGCTGGACCCGAACGTAGTGGTCTATGACGATCTGGCGCCGAACTGGCTAAAGGGCGCGAGCCTGACCGAGGAAGCGTTGAAGGCCGGCATCCGCATCCATCAGTCCGTGGAGGACCCGAGCGCCGCGCGCATCGAGTTCTCCCACCGGCGTACCTTCAACGATGAATTGCTCGGCGATGATTTCAGCCCGGGAGAAAGCCCGGTGACGTTCTTCACCGAGAAACGCAGCGGCAAACTCGACGAGCCGATCGAACTGCCACCCGAGGCCTATCAGGTCGATCCGCTGCAAGCGACCATCACTTACGATTTGAACCTGTTCCCGGAAACTCCGGCAATTGCTGTGGGCTCGATGCCGCTGTTTCTGGCGAGCGTCGACAAGAAAACCTACGACGCCAAGGCCCTGCCCAAAGGCCTGGAGATCAAGAACAACACACTGGTGGTGGACCTGAAACGGTTCCCGGCCAACGCCTGGCGCTTCTTCGTCAAGGACGACAGCGGCAACTACCTGAAACAAATTCTCTCGGTCAGCCACGACGCGAGTGCGCAAGGCCCGGCGCTGTTCGGCGTGCATTACTTCTATGGCCGTCCAACGCAGGTGGAGACCTATCAGCGAACTGAACTCAATACCGTGCAATACGGCTTTGAGGTCAAGCTCGACAAGGCGCCGTTGCCCGACACAGCGCGGTGATTACACCTAATGGTCGAACACGCCGACCGGACGTCCACGGCCACCGTTGATCTGGCGCAGCTGCGCCTGCAGGTGCAGGCTCCAGATCTGCGGATCATTGGCCAGCTCGTAGCCGTGCATCGTCAGGCTTTCCACAATGGTGTCGAGAATCGACTCGGCGGCGACCGGCCCGTGAAACGGGCCCTGGGCCTTGATGGCGGAGGGTTGTTCGCCGGCCATGCCGGCAGCGAAGAGCAAGGTCCACATGCCGTTATCGCCGGCCAGGGGTTTGATGGCGCATTCGATACGGGTCACAAGACCCAGGCATTGACGGGTGAGGCAGAGGTTGCGCGACATGGCGGCGACCCTCGGTAAAACCTGTATTCAGCCTTCACGCGAAGGCTGTTTCGATCCAGTGATACTGTCGATGTCCTTGAGCTGAGAATAGAAGAAAAGTCCGTCGTGCAAGCCGGATAGAACCAGAAGGCGCCGAATGGTCATTGTGTGAATTCTGACGCCAGAGTAGTGGCACTTTTCCCGAAGATCAGCGCAAAAATCAATCTGGAAAAACACTGTGGGAGCGAGCCCGCTCGCGAATGCGGAGTGTCAGGCAACTCATTCGTCGTCTGATACACCGCTTTCGCGAGCAGGCTCGCTCCCACAGATTTACTGCATGAAGGCTCAGGCAGGTTTGGCTTCTGCCAACGCCTCCTGCGCCAACTCCTTCTCGGCCTCTTTCAGATCCTCTTCACTGATCATCTCGGCAATCACCCGCAGACGTTCAACCACTCGCGCATTGACGCTGCCCTCAGGGAACTGACCGTCAGCATCCGGCTCACCGGCCGGCTCGCCGACCAACAGGCTCAGCGCCTCATCGGCCTGACGCACCGCGTACACGTGGAACTGCCCGGCGCGCACCGCCGCCAGCACCTTCTCGTCGAGCATCAATGTGGCGACGTTGGCCTGCGGAATGATCGCGCCCTGCTCACCCGTCAGCCCACGTGCTTCGCAGAGACGGAAGAAGCCTTCGATTTTCTCGTTGACCCCGCCGACCGCCTGCACTTCACCGAACTGGTTGATGGAACCAGTGATCGCGAAGCACTGCTTGAGCGGGGTTTTCGACAGCGCCGAAATCAACGTGCAAGCCTCGCCCAGCGACGCACTGTCGCCATCGACGTAACCGTAGGATTGCTCGAGCGCAATGCTCGCGGAAATCGCCAGCGGGAATTCCTGGGCGTAACGGCTGCCCAGATACCCGGTGAGGATCATCACGCCCTTGGAGTGGATCGGCTGACCGAGATTGACCTCGCGTTCGATGTCGACGATGCCGCTGCCGCCCGGGTACACCGTGGCGGAAATCCGCGCCGGTACACCGAACGCCGAGTCACCGACTTCGAGCACGGTCAGCCCGTTGCACTTGCCGACCGCGGCGCCGTCGGTGTCAATCAGGATGATCCCGGCGAGCATGTCGTCGAGAATCCGCGCCGATACGCGGCCAGTGCGAGTGGCTTTGGCTTTCAGCGCACGCTCGATGTGCCCGGCGTCGGTCATTTCATCACCGGCCAGATGACGAATGAAATCCGCCTCGCTGACCAGTTGGAACAGATCGCCGATCCGCGCCGACAAACGCCCCTGATGCTCGGCCAGCCGTGCGCTATAGGTCGCCAGACGCGCCACCGCATCGGCGGTCAGCGGCGCCATGCCTTCCTCCGAAGTACGGGTTTTCAGCAACTGGGCGAACTGCTCGAGGCTTTCGTCGACCATCGGGATGTCTTCGTCGAAGTCGACCAGCACGCGGAACATCTCCTGGAAGTCGGGATCCAGGTCCTGCAGCGTGTAATACAACTGCCGCGCACCGATGATCACCACTTTGACCTGCAACGGAATGTGCTGCGGATTCAGGGTCACGGTGGCGAAACGGCCCATCTCGCCCAGCGGCGATTCCATCTTCAGTTTGCGCGATTGCAGGGCGCGCTTGAGTGCGTCCCACACGAACGGCTCACTGAGCATTTTTTCCGCTTCAAGAATCAGGAAGCCGCCATTGGCGCGATGCAATGCGCCCGGGCGCAACTGGCGATAAGTGGTGTAAAGCGCCCCCTGATCGGTGGTGTATTCAATGCGGCCGAACAGGTTTTCGTAGGTCGGATGCGGTTCGAACACCACCGGCGCACCGCCACTGTGCGGATGACCGACCACCAGGCTCGGCGCGTATTGCTCTTCCAGCAGCTTGCGCGCCACGGCGTCGGTCTTGCTGTCGTCGACCAGTTGCTCGACCACGGTTTTCAGCAGATACACCTGCATCGCTTGCAGGTAACCGCAGACCGCGGCGTTCTCCGCGTACTTTTCCGACAGCGGCGACAGCAACGGCTGCAAGGCCAGGGTGATGGTTTCTTCGTTGAGCTGGCGCAACTGATTGTTCGACTCGCGCTTCCACTGCGGCAGGCTCGCGAGCTCTTCATTCAGCCGCTCTTCGAGACCGGAAATATCTTCGTGGAAACGCTCGCGCTCGGCTTCCGGCAATTGCGAAAACTCGGCTTCATCCAGCGCCTTGCCTTCGAGCATCGGGGTGAAGGCGATGTTGCTGCTGTCGCGGTACAGGGCGACGTCTTTTTCCAGGGCCAGACGTTCGATGACGTCCAGTGCCTTGTCGTAGCGCTGGTTGAAGGCGCGGTCGATGGCACTTTTTTTCTGCTGGTAGGACGGGTGTTCGAA
This sequence comes from Pseudomonas sp. IT-P260, assembly GCF_949768395.1. Lineage (NCBI taxonomy): Bacteria > Pseudomonadati > Pseudomonadota > Gammaproteobacteria > Pseudomonadales > Pseudomonadaceae > Pseudomonas > Pseudomonas sp. IT-P260. Next base: position 44,297 of record NZ_CATKPO010000007.1, on the reverse strand, counting down.
CACCGCCGGGAACGTCGCCAGCAGGTTGTCGATCAAGCCGTTGATGTCACCGATGAATGCGCTCGCCGTACCCGATGGCAGCTCCAGCGCGCGGGGTTCGCGCGGCTCATCGAAGTTGTTGACGTAGACCCAGTCCGCCGGGGTCTGCAGGCGTTTGCCTTCGGCCTTCAGGTAGCGTTTGACAAATGAGAAGCGACCGGTGCCCGGTTCGCCCATGACAAAGACGTTGTAACCGGGGCGTGGCATGGCCACACCGAACTGCAAGGCTTCGACCGCACGTTCCTGGCCAAGCACACCGCGAAAGGGCTCCAGATCATTGGTGGTAGTGAAGCTGAACTGTTCAGCGGAAAACGGACGGGTCAGCGCTTCGGGCGCTAGACGCAAGCTGGCAGCAACAGGATCAGGCATCGGGCTTCCTTAACAATCAGGCGGGGCAGATAGCGGCATTCTGGCGCTGCCCGTGCCCCACTGGCAAGGCGCGTCATGCGACAAAGCATAGACAAGCGCCGAGCCGCGCGGCCCGCCCCGTGAATCCGGGGTTTTCAACGAATAATCAGCAAAAAATCACGGAACCACGGGAACGTGCCTAAACTCCAAACTGCGCGGCTGGAACTAATAACCGGCCCACTGGCTTCAAAAGGGTCTGTCTAGGCAGCACTTGGGGGGCCAGAACCCTGTCCATTGGTATGCACACAAAGAGAACAAAGCTATGAAACGGATTCTTCTCGGTACTCTCTTCACCGTTGTTTCCCTCAATGCCATGGCGCAAGCGCCAGGCGGTCCGGATTGCGGTTGGGGCAACATGCTGTTCGAAGGTCAGCGTGGCACCCCGGCCCACTTCCTGGCATCCACCACCAACGGCACCTCCGGTAACGCTACGTTCGGTATGACTTCCGGCACCAACGGTTGCTCGACCAACGCGTCGCTGACCTACGGCGGTAAATCCTGGTTCGCCATGAATGGCATGATGAACGAGCTGTCCGAAGACATGGCAAAAGGCAACGGCGAAGCGCTGACGACTTACGCTGTGGTACTGGGCGTGGCGCCGGAAGACCGTGCGCATTTCGCCGCTGTCACTCACGAGCACTTCCAGCAGATCTTCAGCAAGGCTGACGTGACCGCCGAAGACGTGCATACCAACACCCTGGCTGTACTGAAATCAGACCCACGTCTGGCCAAGTACGCCACTCAGGCTTAAGCTCGACCCCACCCGCTTCTTTCGGGAAGCGGGTTTTGTTTTTTTGGACCTGCCCTCCTTGGGTCTTTTGTTTCTTTTCGACTTAAGTTGCCACTTATGCTCAAACGCCTTGCCTGGCTGGCGCTCTGTGTCTGCGCCCCGCTGTCCGCCGCGCCTCACATCGACCCTCAACGTTTGCAGCAACTGGCCAACGACCGCTTCTGGATTTCCCTCGGTCATTACGAAACTGCCAAGCTTGGCGGCTGGCGCAGCTATGTCAGCGACAGGAAATTCTTTCTCGCGCCTGATGGCAACGAACACCCCGACCATGAGTTGGCCGCCACCGTGCAAGCGCTGTACGCCCCGACCAGTCTCGGCGAGCAGCACGCGCAGTGCGTCTATCCGGCCCGCACCCGCTGGCTGAAAGCGCAGCTCAACCTGACCGATCTGCCCGCCCCCGATTGCGCCGAATTCAAGAAATGGTTCAAGGACGTCTCGCCGCACAGCGCGGTGATGATCTTCCCGGCGGCCTACCTCAACAGCCCGTCGTCGATGTTCGGCCACACCCTGCTGCGCATCGATCAGGCTGACGTGCAGGCCGACAAGACTTCGCTGTTGAGTTACGCGATCAACTTCGGCGCCTACATCGAAGGCTCCGATAACAGCATCCTCTATGCCTGGAAAGGTTTGATGGGCGGCTACCCGGGGCTGTTCGCGCTGGTGCCGTATCAGGAAAAACTCTCCGAGTACCGCAGCCTGGAAAACCGCGACCTGTGGGAATACCGGCTGAACCTGACGCAAGCAGAAACCGCGCGCATGGTCGAACATGTGTGGGAACTGAAGCAGATCCAGTTCGACTATTTCTTCTTCGACGAAAACTGCTCCTATCGCCTGCTCGAACTGCTGCAGGTGGCGCGTCCAAGCCTGCGCCTGACCGAGCAATTCCCGCTGACCGCCATCCCTACCGACACGGTAAAAGCCGTGAAGGAAGCCGGACTGGTGGAAAGTATCGAATACCGCCCGTCCCGCGAACGTGAACTGCTCAGCCGTGCCCAGCCGTTGAGCAGTGACGAACAGCAATGGGTGCTGAAGGTCAGCGCCGATCAGCAAGTGTTGCAAGACCCGACCTTCAAAGCCCTGCCCCGGGATCGGCAGGCGCTGATCATCGATGCTGCGTATCGTCTGGAACGCTACCGCGCCAACGGTCAGGAACGTGATCCGCAACGCGCTCAGCGCAGCTTCGAACTGCTGCGGGCGATCAACAAAAAACCGGCGGCGGAGCTGCAGATCCCCCAACCGGGCCTGCCCGAAGACGGCCACGAATCACGCACCTGGCAGGCCGGCATCGGCACCCGGGGCGACCGTGCGTTCGGCGAGTACGGTTTGCGCATGGCCTATCACGATCTCAACGACAACGCCGAAAGCTTCCCCCTCGGCGCACAGATCGAAATCCTGCAAATGAAGCTGCGCCAGTACGAAGGCAACCAATGGCAATTCCAGCAACTGGATCTGGCGACCATTCGTTCGCTGACCCCGCGCAATGAGTTGCTGCAGCCGCTGTCGTGGCAAGTCACTGGCGGCCTTGAGCGCGTACCGGGCAAACACGATGACGAGAACCTGGTCAGCCACGTCAACGGCGGCGGTGGCGGCACCTGGCAACTGGGCGAAGACACGCTCGGTTTTGCCCTTGGCACGGTGCGCATCGAACACAACAATGACTTCGCCGAATTCGTCTCCCCGGCCGGCGGTTTCAATACCGGTGTGTTGTGGAAAAACCCGCTGGGCAATCTCAGCCTGGAAGCCAAGGGCGATTACTTCTTCAATGGTGAAGTGCGCCGTAGCTTGAGCCTGAATCAGCAATGGGAGCTGTCGCGCAACCTCGGTTTGCGCCTCACGGCACAGCGTGAGTTCAGCCACCTCGCCACCCCAGAAACGGAGGTCATGCTTGAAGTGAAGTGGTATCACTACTGACCTGAAGCCCGACAAATACCCGCTGTGGGAGCGAGCGTGCTCGCGAAAGCGATGGGCCATTCAGCATCATTGTTGAATGCCAGATTGCATTCGCGAGCAGGCTCGCTCCCACATTGGTTTTTTGGGGGAAAATGGATTTTTCACTCGTCTTCGACATCCGTCTCATAAATCCGCTTCTAGACTTTCACTATCAGCCGAAAATCGGCGCAGGAGAGTGCAATGTGGCGGTGTGCGGGACTGTTGGGTGTTTTGCTGTTGCTCGGGGGTTGCCAGACCACCCATGAAGACTTGATCGCCAAAGGTTATCCACCGGCCTTCGCCGACGGTTTTGACGATGGCTGCGTCAGTGGCCGGCAAGCCGCCGGCTCGATCAGTGGCGAGTTTCGCAAGAACGTGCCGCGCTACCTCAAAGACAAGCAATACGCCGAAGGCTGGACCGACGGCTTTCGCCAGTGTCAGGCGATGCTCGAGAACAAGGATCGCGAAGAGTATCGCAATGAACACTGGGACGAGCGCGAGCGCGCCTGGCAGCAACAGAAGGATCAGGACGCCGGACGGGCTTATCGCTCGCAATAAGTCGTTTCCAGACATCCAGTGAAACCAAATGCCGGCGACCATGGCCCAAACTCTATGCAGAGGAGGACAGCATGAGCCGCGCTTTCGTCAACGAAGACAATGCCGCCGCGCAAGCCGATCAGCCCGTCGAACGGCAGGTCAGCGCGCAGCCCAATTACGTCACACCGCAGGGGCTGGCGCAGCTGCAGGCCAAAGTCACCGAGCTGCAAGCCCTGCACGCCGAACAATCGGCCAAGGGCGAACAAGCCGACAAGCAGCGCCTGGCCGATCTCGAAAGGGATTTGCGCTACTTCAACCAACGCCTCGCCAGTGCACAAGTCGCGGCCCCCGCGACCTCTACCGAAAAAGTGCAGATTGGCAGTTGGGTGACCTTTGCCGACGAGCACGACACCGAAAGTCGGGTGCAACTGGTCGGCGAAGACCAGGCCGACGCCAGTCAGGGCCTGATCAACTGGGGCTCGCCGCTGGGCCGGGCGCTGCTCGGCGCCCGGCTCAATGACGAGGTGCTGTGGCAGCGCCCCGCTGGCGATCAGGTGATTGAAGTGATTCGCATCGAACCGGCTTAAACCACGCCTTGGGCCAACATCGCATCGGCGACTTTGACGAAGCCGGCGATGTTCGCGCCTTTGACGTAGTTGATCCGCCCGTTCTCTTCGCCGTAATGCACGCAAGCGTGGTGGATCGACTGCATGATCGCGTGCAACTTGCTGTCCACCTCGCCAGCGGTCCACAGCAGGCGCATGGCGTTTTGCGACATCTCCAGCCCGCTGACCGCGACCCCACCGGCGTTCGACGCCTTGCCCGGGGCGAACAGAATGCCGGCCTCGATAAAGATATCCACAGCCTCCAGCGTGGTCGGCATGTTTGCGCCCTCGGCGACGCACACGCAGCCGTTGCGCAGCAGTGTGCGCGCGGCGTTGGCGTCGAGTTCGTTCTGCGTGGCGCACGGCAACGCGATGTCGCACGGCAGCGACCACGGCAACTGCCCGGCGCGGAATTCCAGACCGAACGCCGTGGCCAGTTCGCTGATGCGTCCGCGTTTGACGTTTTTCAGTTCCAGCAGCGCCTGCCACTGTTCTTCGCTCAGGCCCGATTCGCAGTACAGCGTGCCTTCGGAGTCGGACAGGGAAATCACCTTGCCGCCCAGGTCCATGACCTTGCGCGCCGCGTACTGCGCGACATTGCCGGACCCGGAGATCGCCACGCGCTTGCCTTCGACGGTCTGCCCGCAGCGCTTGAGCATTTCTTCGGCGAAATACACGCAACCGAAACCGGTAGCTTCCGGGCGAATCAGGCTGCCGCCGTAGGTCATGCCTTTGCCGGTCAACACGCTGGTGAACTGGTTGCTCAGGCGTTTGTACTGGCCGAACAGGAAGCCGATCTCCCGCGCCCCGACACCGATGTCGCCAGCCGGCACGTCAACGTCCGCGCCGATGTGGCGGTACAGCTCGCTCATGAACGCCTGACAGAAACGCATCACTTCAGCGTCGCTCTTGCCCTTCGGATCAAAGTCCGAACCGCCCTTGCCGCCGCCCATGGGCAATGAGGTCAGAGAGTTCTTGAAGGTCTGCTCGAAGGCGAGAAACTTCAGCACGCCCAGGTTCACCGAAGGATGAAAACGCAAGCCGCCTTTGTACGGGCCGATGGCGCTGTTCATCTGGATGCGGAAACCGCGATTGACCTGGACCTTGCCCTGATCGTCGACCCACGACACGCGGAACACAATCGCCCGCTCTGGCTCGCAGATACGCTCCAGAATCCCCGAAGTCAGGTAGTGCGGATTGGCTTCGAGAAACGGCCACAGACTGCGCAGGACTTCTTCGACGGCCTGGTGGAATTCGGGTTGATCCGGGTCGCGTTTTTTCAGGCGGGCGAGGAAGGATTCGACGGATTCGATCATGGGAAAAGTCTCGGCAAATTTATTGTCGTTGGAAGCGATTGAGCCGGACTGTAACAAACGAATTGCGCACAGGAACAGCGCAAAATGTCGCAGTTATGAAATTAAATGGTGCACAGGATATAAATCAGAGGGCTTTTTGGACTGATATTGCACCTGAATGGTGAGAACCAATCTGAAAGTTGCACCAGCAATTACACCGCTTTCGCGAGCAGGCTCGCTCCCACAGGGGGACTGCATTTCAAATGTGGGAGCGAGCCTGCTCGCGAAGGGCGCGACTCGGTATCACTGAAAAAAACTCAAAAAAAACGGAGCCCGAAGGCTCCGCTTTTTCATGCAACCAACCCGAATCAGGCCAGTTTCTTGTGGCGGACCCGGTGTGGCTGGGCAGCCGCTTCGCCAAGACGCTTTTTGCGGTCGGCTTCGTACTCGGTGTAGTTACCTTCGAAGAACACCGCTTGCGAGTCGTCTTCGTACGCCAGGATGTGGGTCGCGACGCGGTCCAGGAACCAGCGATCGTGAGAGATCACAATGGCGGCGCCCGGGAAGTCCAGCAGGGCTTCTTCCAGGGAACGCAGGGTTTCAACGTCGAGGTCGTTGGACGGTTCGTCGAGCAGCAGGACGTTGCCGCCCTCCTTCAGGGTCAGCGCCAGGTGCAGACGACCGCGCTCACCACCGGACAGGTCCTTGACGAACTTCTGCTGATCGCCGCCCTTGAAGTTGAAGCGACCGACGTAGGTGCGCGACGGGATCTCGTAGTTGCCGATGCGGATCTGGTCGGAACCGTCGGAGATCTGCTGGAACACGGTCTTGCTGCCGTCGAGGTCTTCACGGCTCTGGTCAACGCAGGCCAGTTGCACAGTTTCGCCGATTTCGATGCTGCCCGAATCCGGCGTTTCCTTGCCCATGAGCATGCGGAACAGGGTCGATTTACCGGCACCGTTACCACCGATCACGCCCACAATGGCGCCCTTCGGCATGGAGAACGACAGGTTGTCGATCAGGACGCGATCGCCGTAGCCCTTGGTGACGTTCTTGAATTCGATGACCTTGTCGCCCAGACGCGGACCGGCCGGGATGTAGATCTCGTTGGTTTCCGAACGCTTCTGGAATTCCTGCGACTGCATTTCTTCGAAGCGTTGCAGACGTGCCTTGGATTTCGACTGGCGGGCTTTCGCGCCTTTGCGCACCCACTCCAGTTCTTCCTTCATGGCTTTTTCGTGAGCCGACTGCTGCTTGGATTCCTGGGCCAGACGATCGGACTTGGCTTCGAGCCAACCCGAGTAGTTGCCCTCGTAAGGAATGCCCGCGCCGCGGTCGAGTTCCAGAATCCAGCCAGCAACGTTATCCAGGAAGTAACGGTCGTGCGTGATCGCGACCACGGTGCCCGGGAAGTCGTGCAGGAAGTGCTCCAGCCACGCCACGGAGTCAGCGTCCAGGTGGTTGGTCGGTTCGTCGAGCAGCAGCATGTCCGGAGCGGACAGCAGCAGGCGGCACAGGGCCACACGACGTTTTTCACCACCGGACAGGTGTTCGACCCTGGCGTCCCAGGCCGGCAGACGCAGCGCATCGGCGGCGACTTCCAGTTGACGCTCCAGGTTGTGACCATCGCTGGCCTGCAGGATTGCTTCGAGCTTGGCCTGCTCGGCAGCCAGCTTGTCGAAGTCGGCATCCGGATCGGCGTAAGCGGCGTAGACCTCGTCCAGACGCGCTTGCGCGTCCTTGATCACGCTGACCGCTTCCTCGACCACTTCACGCACGGTCTTGGTCGGATCAAGTTGTGGCTCTTGCGGCAGATAACCGATGTTCAGGTCCGGCATCGGACGGGCTTCGCCCTCGAACTCGGTGTCGACGCCGGCCATGATTTTCAGCAGCGTGGACTTACCCGAACCGTTGAGGCCGAGTACGCCGATCTTGGCGCCGGGGAAGAACGACAGCGAAATGTTTTTCAGGATTTCCCGCTTCGGCGGAACAACTTTGCCCAGCCGATGCATGGTGAAGACGTATTGAGCCATGGAGAACCTTGGGTCAGTGACAGATGAATGATTGGAGCGCAGGCGATGCCCGGCCAGACCGATGCGCGTCGTTCACTTGATGGTCATCAATGCGTGCGCGCTGAAAAAGTCTGAGTCTAGGAGCTGGAACGCTCCCGCGTAACCGGCAAAGCTACCTGAATGACCGGTGGCAGTCCAGCCGAGTGGGGCTGGCACTTCGCCACAACTCAAGGCATGCTAGCCGCCCTTCGGGCGTCCGGCTTATAGTGCACGTCGCGCCAGTCCAGCCAAACCGCAGGATTTCAGCTTGTCCAACGTTACCCCGCCAGCTTCTGTGAGCGCGTCCAATCCGGGGACCGGCTCGCCCCTGCGCGGAACATTGAAGGGTGCCTTGGCGACGCTGGTACTTTTGCTGCTGGCATTGCTGTTCTGGCAGTTGCTCGACCAATTGCGCGAGACCCAGAAAAACCAGCGCCAGTACACCATCGACTACACCGCCGACCTCGCCTCGCAGGTCAGCCTGAACATGTCGCTGAATGCGCAAATCGCCCTCAACCTGCTACCGATCGTCGAACAGCCACAGTCGTCCGACGAACTGCAGGCGCTGCTGCGCAAGCTCCAGCAATCGCTGCCGGACGTGCGCAGCCTGGCCCTGCTCAGCCCGTCCGGGAAAATCCTCAACGACAGCGCCAGCGACAGCCACGACGCCGATTACCTCGCTGAACTGGTGCGCCGCAGCCGCGCCCAGGCGCATTACTTCAGCAACGCCGACGACGGCTCGGTGGTGCATCTGTTATTGCATCAAGCCAGCGGCAGCACGCGCGGTTACTGGGTATTGCGCCTGACCCCGACCTTCTTCGACTCGCTGACCCAGCAGGGCGAAACCGGCATCCGCCCATTGTGGCTGGTGGAAAACCGCCTCAACCACCAGATCATCAGCCGCGACGAAGCGCTGTCTACAGCCAGGCCCGGCGTGCTGAGCCCCGACGACCTGGCCAACACTGTATTAACCGTGCCGCTGAGCAGCAGCGATTGGCAGTTGCGCGGGCTGTTCGATCGCCAGCGGGTGCTCGAAGAACTGTTGCCAGCGTTTATCGGCAAATGCCTGCTGGGTCTGGCGTTCTCGATGCTGCCAGTGATCGCGCTGCTGAACATGCGTCGCCGCCAGCGCCAGTTGCATGAAGGCCGCCGGCGTTATCAGGACATCTTTGAAGGCACCGGTGTTGCGCTGTGCGTGCTCGATCTGTCCGGCCTCAAGCAAGTGTTCGACAAGGCGCAGATCCAGACCAGCGACCAGCTCAAGGCCTGGCTCGACCAACCGGTCCAGCGCCAGCAACTGCTGCAAGAACTGCGCGTTACCGAGGTCAATCAGGTCGCGCTGCAGCTGCTCAATGTCAATTCCTGCGAGCACGCCTGGCAACTGCTGATCGACGGCCAACCGCACAGCCAGTGCGCCATCGGTAACCAGGTGCTCGACGCGGTTCTGCAGCAACAGAAGCAACTGGAACTGGAAATCAGACTGCCGGACATCAACGGTCGCGATCAGCACCTGTGGATGGTTCTGCGCCTGCCTGAAGAGCTGCACGACTATAAAGCGGTGATTCTGAGCATCAACGACATCACCAGCCGCAAGCTGATCGAACTGTCGCTGCTGGAGCGCGAGGGCTTCTGGTCGGACGTGGTGCGCACGGTGCCGGATCATCTGTATGTGCAGGACGTGATCAGCCAGCGGATGATCTTCAGCAACCATCACCTCGGCCAGACCCTCGGTTACAACCGCTCCGAGCTGCACCAGATGGGCGAGTACTTCTGGGAAATCCTCCTGCACCCGGAAGACGCCGACTATTACCACCGCTCACGGCAGATGCAGCGGCACGCCGGGTACAGTCAGCTGTTGCAATGCCAGTTGCGCTTCCGCCATCGTGACGGCAAGTGGCGGCGCTTCGACTTTCGTGAGCAAGCGCTGGCCCGCGACAAACACGATCAGGTCACGCGGATCATCGGCGTGGCCAAGGACATCACCGAGCAGATCGAGGCCAGTGAATCGCTGCGTGACAGCGAGCAGCGCTACCGCATGCTCGCCGAAAGCATCAGCGACGTGATTTTCTCCACCGACAGCAAGCTGTCGTTGAACTACGTCAGCCCGTCGGTGCAGGCGGTGCTGGGTTACGACGCCGAGTGGATTTTCCAGAACGGCTGGCAATCGACCATCGCCAACCCGCAACAGCTGAGCGGCATCTATTCCCTGATGGACCGGGTCAGCAAAGCGCTCGACAAGCCTGAGCAACTCGCGCAACTGCGAAGTCAGGTGCAGACGCAGATGTTCCTGTTCGACTGCTTGCGCGCCGACGGTCGCAAGATTCCGATCGAGCTGCGGCTGGTGCTGGTGTGGGACGAACACGGCGCCTTCGAAGGCGTGCTCGGCGTCGGTCGCGATATCAGTCAGCAACGCCGCGCCGAGAAAGATTTGCGCATGGCGGCCACGGTATTCGAACACTCGACTTCGGCGATCCTGATCACCGACCCCGCCGGTTACATCGTGCAGGCCAACGAAGCCTTCAGCCGGGTCAGCGGTTATGCAGTCTCGGAAGTGCTCGATCAGTTGCCGAACATGCTCACCGTCGACGAGCAACAGGACGCGCACCTGCGTTACGTGCTCAAGCAACTGCATCAGCACAGCACCTGGGAAGGCGAAGTCTGGCTCAAGCGTCGTAACGGCGAGCATTACCCGGCGTGGGTCGGCATCACCGCAGTGCTCGACGATGAAGGCGACCTCGCCAGTTACGTGTGTTTCTTCAGCGACATCAGCGAGCGCAAGGCCAGCGAACAACGCATTCATCGCCTCGCCTACTACGACGCCCTGACCCACCTGCCGAACCGCACGCTGTTCCAGGATCGCCTGCACACCGCGCTGCAATCGGCCGAGCGGCAGAAGTCGTGGGTGGTGTTGATGTTCCTCGACCTCGACCGCTTCAAACCGATCAACGACTCCCTTGGCCACGCCGCCGGCGACCGCATGTTGAAAGACATGGCCACGCGGCTGCTGGCCTGCGTCGACGATGACGACACCGTGGCGCGCATGGGCGGCGACGAGTTCACCCTGCTCCTGCAGCACCGCTCCAGCCGCGAAATGGCGCTGAACCGGGCGATTCATGTGGCCGAGCAGATCCTTGCCAGCCTGGTGAAACCGTTCGTGCTGGAAGGCCGCGAGTTCTTCGTCACTGCCAGTATCGGCATTGCTTTGAGTCCGCAGGACGGCAACGAACTCAGTCAGTTGATGAAGAACGCCGACACCGCGATGTACCACGCCAAGGAGCGTGGCAAGAACAACTTCCAGTTCTATCAGGCCGACATGAACGCCAGTGCGCTGGAGCGTCTTGAGCTGGAAAGCGACCTGCGCCATGCGCTGGAACAGAACGAATTCGTCCTGTATTACCAGCCGCAATTCAGCGGCGACGGCAAACGCCTGACCGGTGCCGAAGCGCTGCTGCGCTGGCGTCATCCGCGTCGCGGGCTGGTGCCGCCGGGGGATTTCATTCCGGTGCTGGAAGAACTCGGTCTGGTGGTCGACGTTGGCGACTGGGTCATCAGCGAAGCCTGCCGCCAACTCAAGACCTGGCACCAGAACCGCGTGCGCGTGCCGAAGGTGTCGGTGAACATCTCGGCGCGGCAGTTCTCCGATGGCCAGCTCGGCACGCGGATCGCCACCATCCTGCGAGAAACCGGGCTGCCACCGGCGTGCCTGGAGCTGGAGCTGACCGAAAGTATCCTGATGCGCGAAGTCAGCGAGGCGATGCAGATTCTCGCCGGGCTGAAAAACCTTGGTCTGAGTATCGCGGTCGACGATTTCGGCACCGGTTATTCATCACTGAACTACCTCAAGCAGTTCCCGATCGACGTGCTGAAGATCGACCGCACCTTCGTCGACGGACTGCCGTCCGGCGAGCAGGACGCGCAGATCGCCCGCGCGATCATCGCCATGGCCCACAGCCTCAATCTGGCGGTGATCGCCGAGGGCGTGGAAACCCATGAGCAACTGGACTTCCTGCGCGAGCATGGCTGCGATGAAGTGCAGGGCTATCTGTTCGGACGACCGATGCCGGCGAGCCGGTTTGAAGCGCAGTTCAGCAATGATGCGCTGTTCATGTTCGACTGAACATCGGCGGCGCGCCCTTCGCGAGCAGGCTCGCTCCCACAGGGATTGATGTCGATCACATAATCGCAGGTCTGCCTCGATTACTGTGGGAGCGAGCCTGCTCGCGAAGAGGCCGGCAAAAGCACCGCACATCTGTCATGAACGCCACTTGTCTGCGACATGATGTCGTTTCATATGCCATCCAAAACCCATTGGGTTAGAATGCCCCCCTTTTCTGCCCCCGATCCTTGAGGACCGCCATGTTCAGCCGTGATTTGACTATTGCCAAGTACGACGCCGATCTCTTTGCCGCCATGGAGCAAGAAGCTCAGCGCCAGGAAGAGCACATTGAGCTGATCGCTTCGGAAAACTACACCAGCCCTGCGGTGATGGAAGCTCAAGGCTCGGTACTGACCAACAAATACGCCGAAGGCTATCCGGGCAAGCGCTACTACGGTGGTTGCGAGTACGTTGACGTCGTTGAACAACTGGCCATCGACCGCGCCAAAGAGTTGTTCGGCGCCGATTACGCCAACGTTCAGCCGCACGCTGGTTCGCAAGCCAACGCCGCTGTTTACCTGGCCCTGCTGCAAGGTGGCGACACCATTCTGGGCATGAGCCTGGCCCACGGTGGTCACCTGACCCACGGCGCCAGCGTTTCCTCCTCCGGCAAGCTGTACAACGCCGTGCAGTACGGCATCGACGCCAATGGCCTGATCGACTACGACGAAGTCGAGCGTCTGGCCGTTGAGCACAAGCCGAAAATGATCGTGGCCGGTTTCTCTGCCTACTCGCAGATTCTGGACTTCCCGCGCTTCCGCGCCATCGCGGACAAAGTCGGTGCCTACCTGTTTGTCGACATGGCTCACGTGGCCGGTCTGGTCGCCGCTGGCGTCTACCCGAACCCGGTGCCTTTCGCTGACGTCGTGACCACCACCACGCACAAGACCCTGCGCGGTCCACGTGGCGGTCTGATCCTGGCGCGCGCCAACGCCGACATCGAGAAGAAGCTGAACTCTGCAGTATTCCCGGGCGCCCAGGGTGGCCCGCTGGAGCACGTGATCGCTGCTAAAGCGATCTGCTTCAAGGAAGCGCTGCAGCCTGAGTTCAAGGCTTACCAGGAACAAGTGGTGAAGAACGCCCAGGCCATGGCCGAAGTGTTCATCGCGCGCGGTTTCGACGTGGTGTCCGGCGGCACCAAGAACCACCTGTTCCTGCTGTCGCTGATCAAGCAGGACATCTCCGGTAAAGACGCCGACGCCGCGCTGGGCAAAGCGTTCATCACCGTGAACAAGAACTCCGTGCCTAACGATCCACGCTCGCCGTTCGTCACTTCCGGCCTGCGCTTCGGTACTCCGGCTGTGACCACTCGTGGCTTCAAAGAGGCAGAGTGCAAAGAGCTGGCCGGCTGGATCTGCGACATCCTGGCTGACCTGAACAACGAAGCGGTGATCGATGCCGTTCGTGAGAAAGTCAAAGCCATCTGCAAGAAACTGCCGGTATACGGCGCTTGATGCGACGTTAAATCAGCAGCATGAAAAACCGGCCAAGTGATTGGCCGGTTTTTTTTCGTCTGCGTGAAAGTCGCTGCCGCCTCACTTAAAACTTGAAACAACAACTTCGAAGAAAAACAGGACATCCACAAAACTTAGCTGTTAGTGTTAAAAACAGAACACGCAACATCAACTAAAAATCCACACAAAACAAAGAAACACCCATCAAAAACTCAAGGAAGAGTTCATGACAACAAACAGGCAAAAGTCATTTATCGCAACACTGACACTGGACCAGCACCACCTGAACGTCCTGGGAGCGCTTTATGAAAACCCAGTCTTGCGATATGACCATTCATTTTCCGGCGGTTTTTATACAGGCGCCCCCAAAACGATCGATGATGCCCATCTATTGGGTTGCCGCCCCCAAAGGGAAGTAAAGAATGTTCAACCCATGAACATTTATTTCCGCTGCACTGATGACTATTACCACCTTTACATACGCGACCACGCCACGCACACCGGCTATTGCTTGAGCAAGGGTCGCGCCGGGGTATTAGGGGCTTTTCTGCCGGCGGGCAGCGATACCACCTCTTTCAACTTGCTGAGCCACGATAACCGGATCATCACCTTGCAGGATATGGGCGGTGATCGTCAGCGAGTGCGGCTCAAGGCACGCAACGCAGGCCAGATAACAGCGCTGCGTCGACGAGGCGCGCCCTACACCTACCTGGCCGAGACGGATAACACAGGCCTGCCGTTCACACTGAACATCATCGAGCGCAATGCATCGTTTCTCAGTGATCCCGACGAAATCTGACATCAACGTTCAAATATTCAATATTTACGCCATTGAACAGTCCGCTGTTTATTTATCAGCACTCAAATAATCGAGTAATACCATGAGCACCAATCAGGAAAAATCCTTTATTGCAACATTGAGCACTCGCTATGGCTACCCACACTTCCCCAAGTTGACGTATGGCAGAAAGGTCACGACTCCGCGTCCTGATTATGAAGCTTTTACATTCTCTCACCACCTGGATGTTTCAAACTATCTCTTTCTCAAGCCGGATGTTGCACCGGACGCACTGACTCTTTACTTCCGCTGCCTTGACGACTACTACACTATCTATATCTTCACGCCAGGCGAGTACTACTACAGAACCATCAGCCGTGAAGAAAAAGACTTCTTGAACGCTTATGCAACCGAAGATGGAGACCAGACCACGTTCAACTTGCTCAACGCCAAGGGCAATATCATCACGCTGGATCAGATCGAAACGGATACGCCCACCGTCAGAATCCAGACCCGAAGCGGCGCGCTGTTGTGCGCCGGGCAAAGTCGCAACAAGCATGACCCCAGAGTCGGCACGTTCGTACGCACCAACTCGAACCGCAGCGCCGGTGTTCTCGACTTCAAGCTCAATATCCTGAAGCGCAACGTGCCTTACTGAGCAGATTGAAATCCGCCAGCGTCAGCACAAACCAGCCCGGCCGAACATCGCCGGGCTTTTTCGTTGCGAACGAGCTCCACAGCAACACCGTGCAAAGCACCACTGGTCAGACCGGTCATGCCAATTTCCGACCTCCCTCTTGTATTTCAAGAAATCCCGCGCGTAGACTGCGCCTGCACTGGACATACCGGTAAGACCACAATAATTAAGTCCTGAATCTGATGTGCTCCGCACACGGCAGCCAGGACACCGACCAGGATTCCTCCCATGCTCAGATGGTGCTCGCGTTCAATCTTCCTCCAAGTGGTTCTCGGACTGGTGCTCGGCATCATCTGCGGACTGACCCTTCCCGAATATTCCGCTCAGCTCAAACCCTTGGGCGACGGCTTCATCAAACTGATCAAGATGCTGATCGGCCTGATCGTGTTCTGCGTGGTGGTCAGCGGCATCAGCGGCGCAGGGGATCTGAAGAAGGTCGGGCGTATCGGCCTCAAATCGGTGATCTACTTTGAAGTACTGACCACCATTGCGTTGGTGATCGGTCTGGTGTTCGCGTTCAGCACCGGGATCGGCAGCGGCGCGAATATCCATCTGGAGCAGTTGTCCGCCGCTGACATGGGCGACATCGCCGAACGCGGCCAGCACATGCACACCACCACGCAGTTCCTGATGGACCTGATCCCGACCTCGGTGCTCGGCGCCTTTGCCGACAACAACATCCTGCAAGTGCTGCTGTTCTCGGTGCTGTTCGGCAGCGCACTGAATCTGGTGGGTGAAGCGGCCTCCGGGATCTCGCGACTGATCAACGAACTCAGCCATGTGATCTTCCGGATCATGGGCATGATCGTGCGTCTGGCGCCCATCGGCGTGTTCGGCGCCATCGCCTTCACCACCAGCAAGTACGGCCTCGATTCGCTGCAGCACCTGGGCAGTCTGGTCGGCTTGTTCTACCTGACCTGCGTCGCGTTCGTCAGCGTGATCCTCGGTGTGGTGATGCGTGCCTCGGGCCTGCGCCTGTGGCCACTGCTCAAATATCTGCGTGAAGAGCTGCTGATCGTCATGGGCACCGCCTCCTCCGATGCCGTGCTGCCGCAGATCATGCGCAAACTCGAACATCTGGGCATCGGCAGCTCGACGGTCGGGCTGGTGATTCCCACCGGCTACTCGTTCAACCTCGACGGTTTTTCGATCTACCTGACGCTGGCCATTGTGTTCATCGCCAACGCCACCGGCACGCCATTGGCGATGACCGACCTGCTGACGATTCTGCTGGTGTCGCTGATCACCTCCAAGGGTGCCCACGGCATTCCCGGTTCGGCGCTGGTGATTCTGGCGGCGACACTGACAGCGATCCCGGCGATTCCGGTGGTCGGGCTGGTGCTGGTGCTGGCGGTGGACTGGTTCATGGGCATCGGCCGGGCGCTGACCAACCTGATCGGCAACTGTGTCGCCACCGTGGCCATCGCCCGCTGGGAAAAGGACATCGACGTACAACGCGCCAACAAAGTACTCAGCGGTCAGCAGGGCTATACCTTTCAACCGCGTAAAACCGGAACTCCGGCGCACCAGCAAGAGTTCTGATTTTCAACCCTGCAGGAGCTGCCGCAGGCTGCGATCTTTTGATCTTGTTTGCGGCATCCCCTATAGGCTTACGGAGCTAGACAAGTGATCACCACATCAACCGTCGTCAACTCAGTCGTAGAAAAACTGCGCGCCGCCCTCGCCCGTGGTCAGTGGCGCTCCGGCGACATGCTGCCGGGCCAGCGCGAACTGGCCGAACAACTGGGCATCAGCCGTCCGAGCCTGCGTGAAGCGGTGATCGTTCTGGAGACCCTGGGCCTGGTCCGTTCGATGCCGGGCAAAGGCGTGGTAGTGCTCGACGCCCAGCTCAGTGACAGCCAGAGCCACGACAGCGCGGTCGCCGGCGCCAGCCTCGAAGACGTGCTGCAACTGCGCTACACCCTTGAGCCGTTCATTGTTGGCCTGGTCGCGCAGTCGATCAGCAGCAAAGAGGTCGGGCAGTTGCGCCTGACCTTGATGGACATGCGCGAAGCCCTTGAAGCGGGCGACAGCGAAGCCGGCGTCAGCGCCTACATCGCCTTCCACGAAGAGCTGTTCACCCTGACCTCGAACCCGATTTTCCAGAGCGTGGTGCAGCAGACCAGCAATGCCCTCAAGCAAAGCGCCGAAGTGCTGCGCAATTCGCCTGAGCATCTGGCCGAGCGCCTGGAAGAAAACGAAGCGGTGGTGCGCGCGATCCGCAGCAAGAACAGCGCTCAGGCCAGCGCGGAAATGCGTCGGCACATCCTGCGCGAAGGCCAGCGGATGGGCATCGAACTGAATATCCCGGAAGACCACCTCAACCACTGAAGAACTCACACTGGAGACCGGCCATGAACAGTCTTGCCACGTCGCCGCACACTCGTCAGATGTCGGCACCTCTGCCCTTCTCGCGCCTGCGAGCGCCGGCAGATGCTCTGTACCCGCGGCTGTTCGAGGCGATTCTGGACCGGCGAATCGACCCGGCCAGCCGCTTCACCGAAGACAGTCTCAAGCAGATGTTTGGCGTCAGCCGCGCCGATGTACGCCGGGTACTGACGCAGTTGTCCCATGAGCAGGTGATTGTGCTGCGCGCCAATCATCGGCCGCGGGTTGCCGCACCGGATGCAGAGCAGACCCGACAAACCCTGCACGCTCGGCGCCTGACCGAAGCGACGCTGGTGCGTCTGGCTTGTCAGATTGCGTCGGCGGAGGGTTTGAAACGCTTGCGCACGCTGGTCGAACGCGAACGCCTGGCCGTGGTTCAGGAACGGCGTGCGGCGGCGATTCGTTTGTCCGGCGAGTTTCATCTGCAGTTGGCGCAGATGGCGGGGAATGCACCGCTGGCGCATTTTCTCGGTAGCCTGGTGCCGTTGACGTCGCTGGCGATTGCGCGGTGTGATGGATCAACGCTCGGTTGCTGCGCGTGGCAGGAGCACCTGGCGATTATCGAGGCGGTGGAGCTGAGAGATGTTCCCAAGGCTGGTTTGTTGATGAATCAGCACCTGGATCATCTTGAGCAGACCCTGCTGGGTTCAGCCCTTGAGCATTGCGCTGTCGGTTAGATCGTCTTCGCGAGCAGGCTCGCTCCCACAGTGAACTGCATTCCTCCTGACAGAATGCGGATTACTGTGGGAGCGAGCCTGCTCGCGAAGAGGCCATCGCTGACAACCAGGATCCATCAGGCAGAAGCCACCTTGGCAAACCCCGCCCGAATCTTCTCTACCGGCAGATCATCGGCAATAAACACGATCACGCTTTCCCGCGCCTCACCCTCGGCCCACTCGGTGTCCCAGTCGAAACCGTAAAGCTTCAGCACGCCCTGAAACACCAGGCGCCGATCTTCACCCGCAATGTTCAGAACACCTTTGTAACGCAGCAATTGCTTGCCGTGCTCTTCCAGCAACTCATTCATGAATTCGCTGAGCCGATCGATATCCAGCGGCTGGTCCGTGCGCAGCACCAGGCTGGAGATGCGATCGATGGAAGGCGCCTTGCTCACCGGACGCAGGCTGACCCCGCCGCCCAGATCGGCGTTGAGGTTGAAACCCCGCACATCAAGCAGTTCCGCCAGATCGATGTTGCCGTGCTCGACCACGCGGATCGGCGCACGGCGGTTGATCCGCGTCAGGCGTTCGCTCAGTGCATTGAACGTCGGCTCATCCACCAGATCAGTCTTGCTGACCAGCAAGCGGTCGGCGAAACCGATCTGTGCCTGGGCGATGGTCTGGGTCAAGTGCAGGTCGGCGTGGGCGGCGTCGACCAATGTGATGATGCCGTCGAGCAGATAGCGTTCGCGCAGCTCTTCATCGATGAAAAAAGTTTGCGCCACAGGCGCTGGATCGGCCAGACCGGTGCATTCGATCACCAGCCGGTCGAAGGCGATTTCGCCGCTGTCCAGGCGTTCGAGCAGCAGGTACAGGGCCTTGGTCAGATCAGTGTGAATGGTGCAGCAGACGCAGCCGTTGGCCAGGGTCATGACTTGCACCGGTTCATCGCCGAGCAACTGGGTGTCGATGCCGGCGTCGCTGAATTCGTTCTCGATCACGGCGATTTTCAGACCGTGCTCGGCTTTCAGCAGATGGCGCAGCAAAGTGGTCTTGCCGGCACCGAGAAAACCACTGAGTACCGTTACGGGTATGGGAGAAGACAAAACAGATCCCCTTCACAAAATGAATGAACAACACAAAAACAAATGTGGGAGCGAGCCTGCTCGCGAAAGCGGTGTGTCAGTCAAATCATTCATCAACTGACACTCCGCATTCGCGAGCAGGCTCGCTCCCACAAGGGGGATTGCATCAACCGCAGGCTGTCAGCTCAACAGCACTTCGGCCCACCCTTGCCACCGTAACGCGCTTCCTGACGCTCGCGAAAGAACATCTCGTAGCTCATCACCGGCTTGTCCGGGTGTTTGGTTTGCATATGCTCGACGTAGGTGTCGTAGTCGGGCATGCCGACCATCAGGCGTGCGGCCTGACCGAGGTATTTACCGAGGCGACTCAGGTCATTGAACATGGTGCAATCCTCTGGTTACGCGTCCGGCAGGGCCTGGAATGGCGATTCTTTATCCGTACGCTCTTTTTTGCCCCAGGCGGCAATGCCGACCTTGAGCGCATAGAACAGGATGCTGAAGACCACGAACAGGAACAGCGCGGTGAGCGTTGCGTTGGTGTAGGCGTTGAAGATCACGTGCTGCATCTGCTCGATGCTCTTGGCCGGCGCAATGACCTGGCCGGCGGCCAGGGCATCGCTGTACTTCTTGGCCAGCGACAGGAAGCCGATCGCCGGGTTGGCGTCGAACAGCTTGATGAAGCCCGCAGTCGTGGTGCAGATCAGCAGCCAGGCGGCCGGCAGCAGGGTGACCCAGATGTAGCGCTGGCGCTTCATCTTGATCAGGACCACAGTGCCGAGCATCAGCGCGATACCCGCCAGCATCTGGTTGGAGATACCGAACAGTGGCCACAGGGTGTTGATGCCGCCCAGTGGATCGATCACGCCCTGATACAGCAACCAGCCCCACATCGCCACACAACCGGCGGTGGCGATCAGGTTGGCGGTCCACGACTCGGTACGCTTGAGCGCCGGAACGAAGGAGCCGAGCAGATCCTGCAGCATGAAGCGCCCGGCACGGGTGCCGGCGTCCACAGCAGTCAGGATGAACAGTGCTTCGAACAGGATCGCGAAGTGGTACCAGAACGCCATGGTGTTTTCACCCGGCAGGACACTGTGCAGGATCTGCGCGATACCGACCGCCAGGGTCGGCGCACCGCCGGCACGGGCGAGGATGGTGGTTTCACCGATGTCATGGGCAACCGCTTGCAGCGCCTCAGGCGTGATCGCGAAGCCCCAACTGCTGACCATCTGCGCCACCGATGCCACGTCACCACCGACCACCGCGGCCGGGCTGTTCATGGCGAAGTACACGCCCGGCTCGATCACCGAAGCGGCAACCATCGCCATGATCGCCACAAACGATTCCATCAGCATGCCGCCATAACCGATGTAACGGGCGTTGGTTTCGTTATCCAGCAGCTTCGGCGTGGTGCCCGACGAGATCAGTGCGTGGAAACCGGATACTGCACCGCAAGCGATGGTGATGAACAGGAACGGGAACAGACCGCCCTTCCACACCGGCCCGGTGCCGTCGACGAACTGGGTCAGCGCCGGCATTTTCAGCTCGGGCATGGTCACCAGAATACCGATCGCCAGAGCGATGATGGTGCCGATCTTGAGGAACGTCGACAGGTAGTCGCGTGGTGCGAGGATCAGCCACACCGGCAACACGGCGGCGACGAAGCCATAACCGATCAGCATCCAGGTGATTTGCACACCGGTGAAACTGAAAGCCTTGGCCCAGACCGGATCGGCGGCAATCTGCCCACCCAGCCAGATCGAACCGAGCAGCAGCAACACGCCGATGACCGAGATTTCGCCGATGCGGCCCGGGCGGATGTAGCGCATGTAGATGCCCATGAACATCGCGATCGGGATGGTCGCCATCACGGTGAAGATGCCCCACGGACTCTCGGCCAGGGCCTTGACCACGATCAGCGCCAGCACCGCAAGGATGATGATCATGATCAGGAAGCAGCCGAACAGGGCGATGGTGCCGGGGATGCGGCCCATTTCTTCACGGACCATGTCGCCCAGGGAACGGCCGTTGCGCCGGGTCGACATGAACAGGACCATGAAGTCCTGCACCGCACCCGCCAGCACCACCCCGGCAATCAGCCACAACGTGCCGGGCAGGTAGCCCATCTGCGCCGCCAATACCGGGCCGACCAGAGGTCCTGCGCCGGCAATCGCGGCGAAGTGGTGACCGAAAAGAATGTGTTTGTTGGTCGGCACGTAGTCCAGACCGTCGTTGTTGAGCACGGCGGGGGTGGCCCGACGCGGATCGAGTTGCATCACATTGTTAGCGATGAACAGGCTGTAGTAACGGTACGCAACCAGATAAATGGCCACCGCCGCGACCACGATCCACAAGGCGTTGATCGCCTCTCCTCGGCGCAATGCCACTACGCCCAGGGCGCACGCTCCTACGATTGCCAGCACTAGCCAGGGTAAGTGGCGTAGCAGGCTATTATTATTTTTCATTTTATTATTCCAGCCAGGGTGGACAAGAAAGACAGCCACCCCGAGTTTAGCGCTTACGGCGCCAAAGGCCATACCCCGACGTTGGTCTAGACGCCTTGTCGATTGGCAGCCACCCGCCGGTCGGGTCTATAGTCAGCGAACGCTTCCGAGGATTGCGCCATGAGCGAACAACCAGCCAATCGCCGTCGCTTCAAACGTATTGCGTTCGATGCCAGAACCGAGCTGAGTCAGGGCCAATTCATCTGGCCGGTGAAACTGATCGATCTGTCCCTCAAGGGGCTGCTGATCGAGCGGCCGGAGCCTTGGCTGGGGGACAAGGAACAGGATTTCTTCGTCGACATTCATCTGAGCGATGACGTGGATATTCAAATGGATGTGCATCTGGCCCATGAGGATCACGGGCAACTGGGGTTTGTCTGCCGGCATATCAGCCTGGAATCGATCCAGCGCTTGCGGCGGTTGATCGAACTCAACCTGGCTGACGAAGCCGAACTGGAGCGCGAATTGGGTGCCCTGATCGAAATCTAGCCATCAATACAAACTCCCTGTGGGAGCGAGCCTGCTCGCGAAGACGGTGTGTCATTGAGCAATGATGCCGACTGACACGGCCCCTTCGCGAGCAGGCTCGCTCCCACAGCTTAAGCGTTCACTCAAACAATGCGTCGAGCGCCTGTTCCAAACGGGTCACGGCAATGATCTGCAGCCCCGCCGGTGCCTCTTTCGGCGCATTGCCTTTGGGCACAATCGCGCGTTTGAAGCCATGCTTGGCCGCTTCCTTCAAGCGCTCCTGACCGCTCGGCACAGGGCGTACTTCGCCGGACAAACCGACTTCGCCAAACACCAGCAGATCGTGCGGCAGCGGCCGGTTGCGCAGGCTCGACATCACCGCCGCCATCAACGCCAGGTCGGACGCGGTTTCCAGCACCTTCACCCCGCCGACCACGTTGAGGAACACGTCCTGATCGTGAGTCGGAATGCCGCCGTGCCGATGCAATACCGCCAGCAACATCGCCAGACGATTCTGGTCCAGACCCAGGGTGACCCGGCGCGGGTTGGCCAGATGACTGTCATCGACCAGCGCCTGCACTTCCACCAGCATCGGCCGCGTGCCTTCCCAGGTGGCCATCACCACACTGCCCGGGACTTCCTCCTGGGCACGGGTGAGAAAAATCGCCGAAGGGTTGGAGACTTCTTTCAGGCCCTTGTCGGTCATGCCGAAGACGCCGAGTTCGTTGACCGCGCCGAAACGGTTTTTCACCGCCCGCAGCAAGCGCAAACGCCCGTCCGATTCGCCTTCGAAATACAGCACGGTATCGACCATATGCTCCAGAACTCGCGGGCCGGCGAGCGCGCCTTCCTTGGTGACGTGGCCGACGAGGAAAATCGCCGTGCCGCTCTGCTTGGCATACCGCACCAGCAACGCCGCACTCTCACGCACCTGCGAGACGCCACCCGGCGCCGATTGCAGCTGTTCGGTGAAAATGGTCTGGATCGAGTCGATCACCATCACCTTGGGTTTTTCCTGGCGGGCGGTGGCGATGATGGTTTCGATGCAGGTTTCGGTCATCACCCGCAGTTGATCCTGCGGCAGTCCGAGACGGCGAGCACGCATGGCCACTTGTTGCTGGGATTCTTCGCCAGTGACGTACAGCGCCGGCATGCTCTTGGCGAGGTTGCACAGTGTCTGCAACAGGATCGTCGACTTGCCGATGCCCGGGTCACCGCCGATCAATACCACCGAGCCGTCGACCAGACCGCCACCCAGGACCCGGTCCAGCTCACCGGACGCGGTAGAGAAACGCGGAATCTCTTCGATGCTGACTTCGGCCAGGGTCTTGATCTGCGCCTGCTGCCCGGCCCAGCCGGTACGCCCGGTGGGCGCCGTGGCGCCGCCGCTCTCGATCATGGTTTCGGTCAGGGTATTCCAGGCGCCGCACTCGCCGCACTGGCCCGCCCATTTGGGAAAGGTTGCGCCGCATTCGGTGCAGCCGTACATGCGCTTGGCCTTGGCCATCTGGATCCCCCGGCAAAAACCGCGATGATAACGCAGCCACCGCTCAGCGCGGCACGGCGGTGCGGATTTCGCCGTTGGCCAGACGCGCGGCGCTATTGCCCAGCGGATCCTCGGCATTGAGGTCGGCGCCCTTGGCCTTGAGCGCGTCGAGCAGTTCGATGCGCTTGAACAACCCGGCGTACATCGCCGCAGTCTGGCCGGCGCCGTTGCGTTGATCGGGGCTGCAATCGGTGGCCATCAGCCTTCGAGCAATCTGCATCTCGCCTTTGAAAATCGCGCCCATCAGCGCCGTATTGCCGCGTTTATCCTGCGCACAGGCATCAGCACCCGCCGCCAGCAATCGCTCAACTGCCGCCCCCTGGCCGTGATACGCCGCCAGAATCAGTGCGGTGTAGCCCTTGCTGTCGCGGGTATCGAGGGAATAACCGGACTCGATGAAGGTCTCGAGCATCGGCACATCACCACGCCGGGCGGCATCAAAATAGTAATCCTGCAACTGGGCCTTGATCGCCTCGGGGCTCTGTTCGGCCAGCGCTGTGCATGACAGGCAACCGAGCAGCAATAACAGACAAAATCGCATCAACCTTCTCCTTGAGCAGAACGGGGCCTGCATCAGGCCCCGCGTTGCATGGCGTCGAGATCAGTCGACCAGTTTCGCTGCCAGCGCCTTGACCCGGCTCAGGTCACCCTTGGCCACTTTGGTCACGCCAGTGCCGTATTCCGGATCGGCCTTATAAAGGAAGGACAGGATGATGTGCTTGCTCTCGTCATCGGTGGTGGCCAACGAGCCGCCGAAGCTGGCAATCAGGTCCTGACGTTCCTGCTGGCTGAACGAGCGGTACAGATCACCGGCCTGCTTGAAGTTCTGCTCACGCTGAATCTTCGCCTGCTGGGTGCTGCCGGACAGCGCCAGCTGGCTGTAACGCGCGCTTTGCGGCTCTTCACGCGGTTGCAGGCGGCTTGGCTGATAGTTCACGCCAGACTGCGTGGCTGCGAAGTTCATCGCACCGTCCTGATTGCCATTGTTGACGGCAACTTTGGGCGCGTTGATCGGCAACTGCAGAGCATTGGCTCCCAGACGATACATTTGCGTATCGGCATAAGAAAACACTCGGCCTTGCAATAGACGATCTTCTGAAGGTTCGATACCCGGCACAACATTGGCCGGGGCCATCGCAACTTGTTCGGTTTCCTGGAACACGTTGGCCGGATTACGGTTCAACACCATTTGTCCAACTTTTCGCTCAGGAACATTTGGCCAGATCTTGGTAGCGTCCAATGGATCGAAATCAAACTTGGACAAATCTTGCGGATTTAGCACTTGGATGTACAAGTCCCATTTCGGGAAATCGCCCTTGTTAATATGGCTGACCAGATCATTAGTCATATGACTGTAATCCTTGCCCTGAACTTTCTCGACTTGTTCAGGTGTCAGGTTTTTGATGCCCTGCAAACTTTTCCAGTGGAACTTCACATAGTGCACTTCGCCTTTGACGTTCACCAACTTGTAGGCATGCACGCCATTACCGTCCATCTCCCGATAACTGGCTGGAGTACCCGAATTGGAATACAGCTCGGTCAGCGTGCGAGTGGCTTCCGGGACGTGGGAGAAGAAGTCGAAACGACGCGAGTCGTCGTCCAGGTTGGTACGTGGATCGGGCTTGAAGGCGTGAACCATGTCCGGGAACTTGATCGCGTCGCGGATGAAGAAGGTCGGAAAGTTGTTGCCCACCAGGTCCCAGTTGCCATCGGCGGTGTAGAACTTGGTGGCAAAACCCCGTGGATCACGCAGGGTTTCCGGGGAGTGGTTGCCATGCACCACGGCGGAGAAACGCACGAACACCGGTGTGACCTGGCCAGCGGCGAATACTTTGGCCTTGCTCAAATCGCTGAGGTCGTTGGTCACGGTGAAGATCCCGTGAGCCCCGGTGCCGCGGGCATGCACCACGCGCTCGGGAATGCGCTCACGGTCAAAACGCTGGAGCTTCTGGATCAGTTGCACATCCTGCAGCAACACCGGGCCGGTGGCACCGGCGGTCTGCGAATTCTGGTTGTCGCCGACCGCGGCACCGTTATCACGGGTCAGGGGTGCAGCGTGCACGGAGAAGGTCAGCAAGCTGGCGGCCAGCACGCCGAAAGTACGGCGATGGGGAAAAGCCCCCAGTCCAAGAGTGGAGTTCATATCAGGTTCCTCTGGTTTTTTTGGGCGCATCCAGGTGCGCAAACCAGAGGCTAGAGGGCTATGGCGGTGAACATAAATAGAAAGTTCGTAACTCGACGATTGAAAAAAATGGCTTTGTGATCAGCGAATTACGGCGTAATTCGCGCGCGATTAGTGGCACTTTGCAAACTAATCGTTGATTCATGTGTCGATAAAAACGGGCATTGTAAGAAGGTGTTTCGCGCAGGACGCGTTTTGCTGATTTACACTGCGTACACCAACCTCATCTGTAACAAGGAAATAACCTATGGGCGTGCTAAGTGAGTTCAAGGCCTTCGCGGTCAAAGGCAATGTGGTCGACATGGCCGTCGGTATCATCATCGGTGCAGCCTTCGGCAAAATCGTTTCGTCGTTTGTCGGCGACGTGATCATGCCGCCAATCGGCCTGTTGATCGGTGGGGTGGACTTCAGTGATCTGGCCATCACGCTGAAAGCCGCCGAGGGCAACGCCCCAGCCGTGGTACTGGCTTACGGTAAATTCATTCAGAGCATTCTGGACTTCGTGATCGTCGCCTTTGCGATCTTCATGGGTGTGAAAGCCATCAACCGCCTGAAACGCGAAGAAGCCGTGGCCCCTTCCCTGCCGCCGGTTCCAACCAAAGAAGAAGAGTTGCTCGGCGAGATCCGCGATCTGCTCAAGGCGCAGAACAATCGGCCTTGACGGCTTCATGAATGAAAACGGCGCCTGATGGCGCCGTTTTTTTTACCAGTAATTTTCCACCGCCACCTGACCGGGCCGCCGCGCCAGGCTCAGGCTCATGTGGCGTTTCTTCAACAACGCCCGGGTGTCATCGATCATCTGCGGATTGCCGCACAGCATGACGCGCGAGTGCTCGGGGGTCAGTTCCACGCCGGCCTCACGTTCCAGTTCGCCGCTTTCGATCAACGTGGTAATGCGACCGTGCAAGGCGCCAGGCCAGCGTTCGCGGGTAACCGTGGGGATGAACCGTAATTTATGGGCATGCTCTTCCAGGTAATCACGTGTGGAAAGCTCAGCGATCAATGATTGATAGGCCAGCTCCCTTGCCTCGCGCACGCTGTACACCAGAATAATTCGCTCGAAACGCTCCCACACTTCGAAGTCCTGCAGGATCGACAGAAACGGCGCCACGCCGGTCCCTGTGGATAACAACCACAGATCCCGGCCGTCGACAAAACGATCCAGCGTCAGGTAACCAAAGGCCTGGCGCTCCACCAGCACGGTATCGCCGACCTGCAACCGGCTCAGTTCACTGGTGAATTCGCCACCCGGCACCACGATAGAGAAGAACTCGAGAAACTCGTCGAAGGGTGAAGAAACCATCGAGTAGGCACGCCACACCGTGCTGCCATCCGCCTTGGTCACGCCCAGGCGGGCGAATTGTCCTGCACGGAACCTGAAACCCGTATCGCGCGTGGTGCGCAAGGTGAACAGGCTGGGGGTCAAGGGCTGCACATCGAGCAAGGTCTGGGCAGTAAACTTTTCTGCACTGACAGTCATGGGCCACTCCACTGTAAAGAACCCAGACAGTTTCGCGCAAACTGACACTGTAAACACCACTGTTTTTGTAATGCCTTTTCATTTAGCTAGCGAAGCCAATGAGAAACAAACTCAGATACAACCAATGGAGAAATTTTTATATCTCAATCTGAAATTGAATGACACCTTGAATACAAAGCTCTACTCCGGACTAATAACCTTCTTGCAATCAAACTTCTCTGCAAAGAGCAAAAAAGTTCAACGCCAACTGTAGGACATGTCCTACACTCGGTTGCGTGATGGATTCATTGGATCCAAACAGCCCTGCGCGTAAAACGACTCACGGAGAGTTTGTGATGGAAATGTGGAAGGAGTCGCAATTAAAGCAACTGACTTTCGCAAGAGAAATAGAGACCGCTTATCCGATCCTGCTGAGATTCGCTCAAAACATAGGCTTCAACTTTTGTGCCATCTCTTTGACATCAAACAATCGGACCGCTGACTTTAAAGCCTTGCAAATCAATAACTATCCCAAAGAATGGAATAATCTCTATGAACAGAAAAGCTACAGCAAAGTTGACCCGATAGTCATACACTGCAACCAGTCAATGCTGCCGATTGTCTGGACCGAAAAGTTGTTTGCGCCGACTCCACAGTTGTGGGACGCGCAACAGGAACATGGATTGCGCC
Organism: Pseudomonas sp. IT-P260; assembly: GCF_949768395.1. Lineage (NCBI taxonomy): Bacteria > Pseudomonadati > Pseudomonadota > Gammaproteobacteria > Pseudomonadales > Pseudomonadaceae > Pseudomonas > Pseudomonas sp. IT-P260. The sequence continues at coordinate 16,577 of NZ_CATKPO010000007.1, read as the reverse complement.
ACGGCTGGTCCCAGTCGTTTCACCATGAAGCCAGCGGGCTGTGCAGCACGCTCAGCCTTGTCAGGAAAAATGGTCCTCTGAGCCCGCTCGAGTTGTACGAGCATTTTGGCTACATGTTTTACGCGACCAGTCATCTGAGTGATCTGTTTGCCAGAACCCTGCCCACAGCCCCGAAAAAACCCCAACAACCGCACCTTTCACCGCGGGAACTGGAAGTGCTGAAGCTCTCGGCGCTTGGCAAAACAGCCTATGAAATCGCCAGGATCCTCTGCCTGAGCGAACGAACCGTGAATTACCACGTGCAAAACGTGATTATCAAACTGAACGTCTGCAACAAAATCTCCGCCGTCATCGCCGCCAGCCGCTGTGGCCTTCTCGACGCCCCCTCCGCCTAAAAGCCACGGGTATTTCGACAGAAAAAAACGTACCATTTGAGGCCTTCCCGAGTGATGACGTGAGCAGTGACGTCGTATTGCACTCGGACGGTTCCGCCGCACATTCCCTTGGCCGCGGGCCACCCGTTGATTATCCAGAGTCCCCGCCCCATGCCTTTGCTCGACACGCCCTTTGCCCAACTCGACCTGATCCGCCAGCCCGAGCAGCAGAATGAACCTCTGCAAGCCTTCGATGCGGCTGACGAGTACCTGCTCAATCATCTGGCCGCGCAACAACCGGCGGCAGACACTCGGGTATTGGTACTCAATGACAGCTTCGGGGCCTTGGCAGCGAGTCTGGCGGGCAAGGTTCAGGTCAGCAGCAGCGGCGATTCGTTTCTCGCGTTCCAGGGTCTGGAAAAGAATCTGGTACGCAACGGACTGCCATTCGATGCGGTGCGCGGCGTTGCGGCGAGTGAGCCGTTGACCGGGCCGTTCGACAAGGTGTTGATCCGCGTCCCCAAGACGCTCGCACTGCTGGAAGAGCAACTGATCCGTCTGCAAGGGCAACTGGCCCCCGGCGCCGAAGTGGTGGCAGCGGCCATGGTCAAACACTTGCCGCGCGCCGCCGGTGATCTGCTGGAGCGTTACATTGGCCCGGTACACGCTTCACTGGCAGTAAAAAAGGCTCGCCTGCTGATCGCGACACCCGAGGCCAAAGCCCCGGCGACCTCGCCCTACCCGTCGCGCTACCAGCTCGACGAGCCGGCCATCGAGTTGCTCAACCACGCCAACGTGTTCTGCCGTGAAGGTCTGGATATCGGCACCCGGGCCTTTCTCCCGCACCTGCCCAAAAACCTCGGCAGCGCCCGGGTCGCCGACCTTGGCTGCGGTAACGGCGTACTGGCCATTGCCAGTGCTCTGCACAACCCTGACGCACACTACACGCTGGTCGACGAATCGTTCATGGCCGTGCAATCGGCTGCGGAAAACTGGCGCGCCGCGCTCGGCGAGCGCGAAGTGATCGTGCGCGCCGGCGATGGTCTGGCCGGGCAGGAGCCGCAATCGCTGGACGTGGTGTTGTGCAATCCGCCGTTCCATCAACAGCAAGTGGTCGGCGATTTCCTCGCCTGGCGCATGTTCCAGCAGGCCCGTGAGGCGCTGGTGGTGGGCGGTGCTCTGTACATCGTCGGCAACCGCCACCTGGGCTATCACAGCAAGCTGGCGCGACTGTTCCGTGGCGTTGAGCAAGTGGCGGCCACGCCGAAATTCGTGATTCTCAAAGCCCGCAAGTAAAGCATCAGGCAAAAAAAACCCTCCGCGGTACAGAGGGTCATAAAACCGTGCCCAAGGGCAACGGGACGGGATGTCTCAGTGTGTGGTCAGGCCGGCCGCGCTCATGAACAGGCGCATCAGACTGGCGGCAATGAACAGCGCGCCGACGCTACCGATCCAGATCAGGGCCAACCAGCCGAGCCGCTGCCACAGCGGCTTTTTTTCGGCTTCTTCAATCTCGTGCAGGGAATGTTTGCCGTTCATTGCATCGTTCCTCCATCAGGCGATGGCGTCGCCAGGGACGCCATCGCGAGCAGGTTCGCTCCCACAGGTGTGCGGGGCGGCAGTCTAGTGGTAACCGTCTTCATGGGTGACCTTGCCGCGGAACACGTAGTAGCTCCAGAAGGTGTAACCCAGGATGAACGGGATGATGAACAGCGTACCGACCAGCATGAAGCCCTGGCTTTGCGGCGGTGCGGCGGCGTCCCAGATCGAGATCGACGGCGGCACGATGTTCGGCCACAGGCTGATGCCCAGACCGCTGTAACCGAGAAAAATCAGCACCAGGGTCAGCAGGAACGGCATGTAGTTGGCGTTGCGTGCCACCGCGCGGATCAGCCCGTACAAGGTGACCAGCACCAGAATCGGCACCGGCATGAACCAGAACAGATTCGGCATGCTGAACCAGCGAGTGGCGATTTCCGGATGCGCCAGCGGCGTCCACAGGCTGACGATACCGATTACGGCCAGCAGCACGAACGCCAGCGGCCGCGCCAGGTTGTGCATCTGCTCCTGCAACTTGCCTTCGGTCTTCATGATCAACCAGGTACAACCGAGCAAGGCATAGGCCACCACCAGCGCGGCGCCGCAGAACAGAGTGAACGGTGTCAGCCAGTCCAGTGAACCGCCGGCGTATTGCCGATTGACCACCGGCAAGCCGTCGATGAACGCCCCAAGTGCCACGCCCTGGAAGAACGTCGCCGCCACCGAACCGCCGATGAACGCCTTGTCCCACAGGTGACGTTTGTCGTCCTTGGCCTTGAAGCGGAACTCGAATGCCACGCCGCGGAAAATCAGCCCGATCAGCATGAAAATCAGCGGCAGGTACAGCGCCGACAGCACCACCGAATAGGCCAGCGGGAACGCGCCAAACAACGCCGCGCCGCCCAATACCAGCCAGGTTTCATTGCCGTCCCACACCGGGGCGACGGTGTTCATCATCACGTCACGGTCGGTCTTGCCGGGAATGAACGGGAAGAGAATCCCGATCCCCAGGTCGAAACCGTCCATGACCACGTACATCATGATGCCGAAGATGATGATCACGGCCCAGATCAGCGGAAGATCAATACCCATGAGTCAAATCTCCTTTTCCAGGCTGCGCGGCGAGTCAGCGTCGGCGCCTTCGTCATCGGCGGCGGACAGCGGACGCGCCGGGGTGCGTTTCTGGCCGGGACCCCCTTCGTTGGTCTCCTTGCCTTCGTCGGTTTTCGGCCCTTTGCGCACCAGGCGCATCATGTAACCGAGCCCTGCACCGAACAGCGCGAAATACACCACGACAAACATGATCAGAGTGATGCTCATCTGCATGAAGCTGTGGTTGGAGGACGCATCCGCCGTGCGCATCAGCCCGTAGACCACCCACGGCTGACGACCGATCTCGGTGGTGAACCAGCCGGCGAGGATCGCGATCAGGCCGGACGGCCCCATCCACAACGCCAGATACAGGAACGGGCGTGAGGTGTAGAGCGTGTCGCGCTTGCGCAGCCACAGGCTCCACAGACCGGTAAAGATCATCAGGAAACCGAGGCCGACCATGACCCGGAACGACCAGAACACGATGGTCGAGTTCGGCCGGTCTTCAGGCGGGAACTCCTTGAGCGCCGGCACCTGCTTATCCAGCGAGTGGGTCAGGATCAGGCTGCCGAGGTACGGGATCTCTACGGCGAATTTGGTTTTCTCTTCTTTCATGTCCGGCCAGCCGAACAGGATCAACGGCGTCGCTTCGTTGCCTTTGTTTTCCCAATGGCCTTCGATCGCGGCGATTTTCGCCGGCTGATGCTCGAGGGTATTGAGGCCGTGGAAGTCACCGATGACCGCCTGGATCGGCGCGACGATCAGCGCCATCCACATCGCCATCGACAGCATGGTGCGGATCGCCGGGTTGTCCCTGCCGCGCAGCAAGTGCCAGGCCGCTGACGAGCCGACGAAGAACGCCGTGGCGACGAACGCCGCCGTCGCCATGTGCATCAGGCGATATGGGAACGACGGGTTGAAGACGATCGCCAGCCAGTCGGTCGGGATCACTTGACCGTTGACGATCTCGAAGCCTTGCGGCGTCTGCATCCAACTGTTGGACGCGAGAATCCAGAACGTCGAGATCAGCGTGCCGATCGCCACCATCACCGTGGAGAAGAAGTGCAGTTTGCGTCCGACCTTGTTCCAGCCGAACAGCATCACCCCGAGGAAACCGGCCTCGAGAAAGAATGCCGTGAGCACCTCGTAGGTCAGCAACGGTCCGGTGACGGAACCGGCGAAGTCCGAGAAACGGCTCCAGTTGGTGCCGAACTGGTAGGCCATGACCAGGCCGGAGACCACACCCATGCCGAAGTTCACGGCAAATATCTTCGACCAGAAGTGGTAAAGATCCCGGTAAGTGTCGTTATGGGTTTTCAACCACAACCCTTCAAGCACCGCCAGGTAACTCGCCAGGCCAATGGTGATGGCCGGGAACAGGATGTGGAACGAGATGGTGAACGCGAACTGAATTCGGGCGAGATCGAGTGCCTCTAAACCGAACATAAGTCTTCCTCTGTCAGGTAATACCGGCATTGGGGCTTGTGGCCCCTGCCTACTGCCCCCACGGATATGGAGTGCGGCGAATTCTGATTCGTTCTTTTTTAACAGCCATCGCAACGCAGGGAGTCTGGCCAACGGGCCACCAGAACATGGCCCGGGAGGGTCTTGATCTGGATCAAGCAACGTTAAAAGAGTAGTCCCATTTCCGACGAAGAACGGCGTGGTCGTTTGCCGCGTGACAAGTTGCCTCAGCGCTTGGGCAACGCTCTGAAATACATTCCCAGAACGGCACGACCTGTAGCGAGGGGATTCATCCCCGATGGGCGGCGAAGCAGCCCCCCTCCGATACACACTGCCTTTTGGTCGTGTCGGCAGTTTTCACGACTGCTACGCAGTCGATCGGGGATGAATCCCCTCGCCACAGGGGGATCGGCATCCAGAACGGAGATAGATGTCTGGCTAACTAAATTTTTCGCCATGGCAACTTCCTGTTACAGACTGGTGATAACCTCACCGTTCCGCCCCGAGCCAGACCGTCCTTCAGATGCCCAGCCAAGAGCCCCTGCTGTTACGTCACCATCGTCCATTTCTCGCGTTCTGGTTCGCCCGGATCTTCACCGCCAGTGGCTTTCAGATGCTCACGGTGGCGATCGGCTGGAATCTGTATCAGTTGACCGGCAACGTGCTCGACCTGGGCCTGGTCGGTCTGGTGGAATTCGCGCCACGGGTGCTGTTCATGCTGCACACCGGTCACGTCGCCGACCGCTATGACCGGCGCCGGGTCGCGGCGATCTGCCAGTCATTGCAGGCGTTGATCGCGCTGACCCTGGCCATTGGCAGCGCCACCGATCACGTCACCCGGGAACTGATCTTCATCCTCGCCTTTCTGCTCGGTGCCGCGCGCTCCTTCGAGATGCCGACGACCCAGGCGCTGCTGCCAAGTATCGTGCCCACGGCATTGTTCCCGCGCGCCGTCGCCGCCGCGCAATCGGCGCAACAGTCAGCCACCATCGTCGCCCCGGCACTGGGCGGCCTGCTTTACGCGTTTGGCAGTGTCTGGGTCTACGGCCCGACGGTGTTGCTTTACGTCATCGCCTGCACTTTGATGCTCAACCTGCCCGCGCGACAGACGCCTCTGAACAAAGGCAAAGCCACGCTCGACTCGTTGCTGGCGGGCATCCGTTTCATTCGCAGCCGTCCGGACATTCTCGGGGCGATCTCGCTGGACCTGTTCGCCGTGCTGCTCGGCGGCGCCACTGCGTTGCTGCCGGTGTTCGCCAAGGACATTCTGCTCACCGGGCCGTGGGGCCTGGGCCTGCTGCGTTCGGCGCCGGCGGTCGGCGCGCTGGGGATGTCGCTGTTTCTGGCGCGATTCGCCGTCGAGCGCAATGTCGGGCGCGTGATGTTCACCGCCGTCGGCGTCTTCGGCGTGGCGACCATCGCCTTCGGCCTGTCGACCTCGTTCTGGTTCTCACTGGCGGTGCTGGTGGTGCTCGGCGCGGCGGACATGATCAGCATGGTGATCCGCGCCTCCTTCGTGCAACTGGAAACCCCGGACGAAATGCGCGGCCGGGTCAGCGCGGTGAACGGCCTGTTCATCGGCGCCTCGAATCAGCTGGGCGAATTCGAATCCGGCCTCACCGCACACTGGTTCGGCACCGTCCCAGCCGTGGTGATGGGCGGGATCGGCACACTGGTGGTCACCGGGACGTGGATCAAACTGTTCCCGACCCTGGCCAAACGCGACCGGATGCATGTGCCGGTGGAAGAGGCGAAGGTCTGAGGCACATCAGCCTAATCAACACGCCAAGCACAAATTGATCGAAAAGGTGCGGTACATAGTTACCGCACAAAGTGTAATGTATCGCCTTACACTCGCCGCCATGATCAAATCCTTTCAGCACAAAGGCCTTCGTGGTTTCTATGAAACAGGTTCGACCCGCGGAATTCGCGCCGATCACGCAAAACGGCTGGCGCGTATGCTGCAGTTCATGGATCGCGCAGCACTTCCCGCAGACCTTGATCTGCCGGGTTGGCGCCTGCATCCACTGAAGGGTGAACTGTCCGAATATTGGTCGCTCAGTGTTTCAGGCAACTGGCGGGTTATCTTTCGTTTTGTCGGTTCGGACATCGAATGGGTCGATTATCTGGACTACCACTGACAGGAGGCAGGCTCATGCCCATGCACAACCCGCCACACCCCGGTGAAACGCTGCTCATGGATGTCTTGCCAGAGTTAGGTATCAGCGTGAGTGAATTGGCCCGACATCTGGGCTTCGCCCGCCCTCATCTTTCCCGCGTATTGCACGGCCATGCACCGATCAGCCCGGATCTGGCAGTAAGGCTGGAGCGAGCAGGTATTGGCAAGGCGCGTGTGTGGCTAGGCGTTCAAACCGATTACGATCTGTGGCAAGCAGAGCATCGGGAGCAACCAGCCATTACGCCTATCGCTGCCCACGCCTAAAGCCATCACACCTACATCTCCCCCGCCACTTTCGCCCGCAATGCCTTGCCACCAAGCTGCTCCACCAACATCAGGGCAAAGTCCAGTGCGGCGCCGGAGCCCTGGGCGGTGATGCAATTGCCGTCGACCACCACCGGTTGATCAACAAACGTACAGCCCGACAATTGATGACTGGCACTCGGCAGGCAGGTCATGCGCCGTTGGCGTAATACGCCTGAGGCTTGCAGGGCAATGGCCGGGGCTTCGCCGATGGCGGCGAACAGGCGGCCGGCGCTGGCCTGATCCTTGAGCAATTGTTGCAGCGGCTGATGCGCCGCCAGATGTTGAGAACCGACAGCCCCGCCGGGCAGGACGATCAGGTCAAACGTCTGCGCCAGCACATCGACCAGCATGCCGTCCGCCGTCAGGCGCGTACCGCGTGCGCAGGTCAGCATGCGCCGGCCTTCGATGCTGGCCGCCACCACTTCAATGCCGGCGCGGCGCAGCACGTCGATCAGGGTCACGCTGTGCAGATCATCGATGCCCTCGGCGAGGGTAATCAGGGCTCTAAAGGTCATGGGCGCTATCCGCTGAGTGATCTTTAAAGCGTAGTCAGCTTTGCCCTGCCTGTTTGCTGACAGCCGTTACTTGATGTAAAGCTGGGTCGACATCGTATTGCGTGGCGCGTTGATCGAGGTGTTGCTGAAGCTGAACGTGCCTTCCTGCTTGCCCGCCAGATCGAAGGTATACAGCGAGCCGACCGTTTTGCTGCCGGGGGTGCATTCGGTCAGATTGCCGGTATCGAAAGCGCACACCGGGGCGCGGGTGCCATTCACTTCAAAACCGTCCAGCGTGGCGTGCGGCTGGTTCTGGCCATAGCCGATTTCCAGGACATACACCTTGATGCTCGGGCCGCTGTGATTGCACTGGGTTTGCGGCTGGTTATCGCCAATATCTTCCAGGCCACAGGCCGGCGACTGGACCTTGATCACTTTCACTTCGGTCAACGGTGGCGCCGAGGCTGCCAGCACCGCCGTCGGCCCGGCCATCAGCCCTGCCATTAACCCGAAAGCCTGCATCCAGCGCTTGCCCATGTGATCGCGTTTCCCCGAAAAATTCAGCGCGCAGTATGGCGCAGATAACCCTGCTACAAAACTTCGACGACGTTCGGCACCAACAACCGCCATATTCCTCACGCTGCTGGTATGATGCGCGGCTTTTTCCGGCCCACCACAAATTCCCAGGCGCTTGCGACGGTCTGTGCTTTGCTGTTGAGGTCGATACATTCACGGCGCCACGCGCGCCACGGGGAGCAGACATGCTGGAAAGGCTGTTTCAACTCAAGGCACACAACACCAACGTGCGGACCGAGATTCTGGCGGGCGTCACGACTTTCCTGGCCATGGCCTACATTCTGTTCGTCAACCCGAGCATCCTCGGCGAGACCGGCATGGACAAGGGCGCGGTGTTCGTCGCCACCTGTCTGGCAGCCGCCATCGGCTCGACCATCATGGGCCTGATCGCCAACTACCCGATCGCCCTCGCCCCGGGCATGGGCCTGAACGCCTTCTTCACTTATACCGTGGTCCTGCACATGGGCCACACCTGGCAAGTGGCGCTGGGCGCGGTGTTCATCTCGGCGGTGTGCTTCTTCCTGCTGTCGATCTTCCGCATCCGCGAATGGATCATCAACAGCATCCCGCTGCCGCTGCGCTCGGCGATTGCCGCCGGTATCGGCCTGTTCCTGGCGCTGATCGCCCTGCACAACGCGGGCATCGTGGTCAGCAACCCGGCGACCATGGTCGGCCTCGGTGACCTGAAAGCCCCGGCGCCGATTCTCGCCACCCTCGGCTTCGCCCTGATCGTCGCCCTCGAAGCGCTGAAAGTGCGCGGCGCGGTACTGATCGGCATTCTGGCGGTGACCATCATTTCCATCGCCATGGGCTTCACCCCGTTCGGCGGCGTGACCTCGATGCCACCTTCTCTGGCCCCGACCTTCATGCAACTGGATATCAAGGGCGCCCTGGACATCGGTCTGGTCAGCGTGATCTTCGCCTTCCTGTTCGTCGACCTGTTCGACAACTCCGGCACCCTGATCGGCGTCGCCAAGCGCGCCGGCCTGATGGGCAAGGACGGCCACATGCCGAAAATGGGTCGTGCACTGATCGCCGACAGCACCGCGGCGATGGCCGGCTCGCTGCTGGGTACTTCGACCACCACCAGCTACATCGAATCCGCTGCGGGCGTGAGTGCAGGCGGCCGTACCGGTCTGACAGCCATTGTTGTGGCGATCCTGTTCCTGCTGGCGCTGTTCTTCTCGCCACTGGCGGCCAGCGTTCCGGCGTTCGCCACCGCTCCGGCGCTGCTGTTCGTCGCGGTGCTGATGACCTCGGGCCTGGCGGAAATAGACTGGGAAGACATCACCGTTGCCGCACCAGTCGTGGTCACCGCGCTGGCGATGCCGTTCACTTACTCGATCGCCAACGGCATCGCCTTCGGTTTCATCGCCTGGACCGTGATCAAGCTGCTGTCGGGCCGCGCCCGTGAGCTGAACCCGGCGCTGGTGATTCTGTCGATTCTGTTCGTGATCAAGTTGGGTTGGTTCAACGCATGACATTCGATTCCCAGGCCTACGCCACTCAGCTCGAAGACAAGGTCACGCGTTTGCGTGACCTGCTGGCCCCGTTCGATGCGCCAGAGCCGACCGTGTTCGACTCGCCGCTGCAGAACTTCCGCCTGCGCGCGGAATTTCGCCTGTGGCGCGAGGCCGGTGAGCGGCACTACGCGATGTTCTCCCAGGACGACAAACGCACGCCGATCCTGATCGAAGAGTTCCCGATTGCCAGCCTGCGCATCAACCAGTTGATGCCGCAGCTCAAGGCCGCGTGGCAAGCCAGCGCGGCGCTGAGCCACAAGCTGTTCCAGGTGGAATTCCTCACCACCCTGGCCGGCGATGCAATGATTACCCTGTGCTATCACCGTCCACTGGACGAGCACTGGCATGCGGCCGCGTCGAAGTTGGCGGCTGATCTCAACGTCAGCGTCATCGGGCGTTCCAAGGGCAAGCGCGAAGTGATCGGCCACGATTACGTGGTGGAGAAACTCGACGTCGGCGGTCGCACCTTCAGCTACCGTCAGCCGGAAGGCGCGTTCACCCAGCCCAACGGCACGGTGAACCAGAAAATGCTCAACTGGGCCTACGAAGCACTGGGCGATCGTCCTGACGATCTGCTGGAGCTGTACTGCGGCAACGGCAACTTCACCCTGCCGCTCGCCACCCGCGTGCGCAACGTGCTGGCCACCGAGATCAGCAAGACCTCGGTCAACGCCGCACTGAGCAACCTCAGCGAAAACGCTGTGGATAACGTCACGCTGGTACGTCTGTCCGCCGAAGAGCTGACCGAAGCACTCAACGAAGTGCGCCCGTTCCGTCGCCTGCAGGGCATCGACCTGAAGAGCTACGAGTTCGGCAGTGTGTTCGTCGACCCGCCGCGCGCCGGCATGGACCCGGACACCTGCGAACTGACCCGGCGCTTCGACAACATCCTGTACATCTCCTGCAACCCGGAAACCCTCGCGGCCAACATCGCCCAACTGCACGACACGCACCGCATCACCCGCTGCGCGATGTTCGACCAGTTCCCATGGACACATCACATGGAGTCCGGGGTGTTGCTGACCCGGCGTTGATGGCGAATGCCGGATACGAGAAAGCCGTCGTGATTGACGGCTTTTTTGTGGGTGCAGTTTCTTGATCTGTGCGATCACCGAACATAAAACGTCGGAGGCAACGCCGTTCAATTGACCATGGTAACCATCTGGTACATTTTACCTCCACAGGCTGAAACCCTCAGCCCAAGCCAAAAACAATAAGTGGAGTTTGCCCCCATGCCCCCTATCGTTCTGGTGCTCAACGGCCCGAACCTGAACCTGCTCGGCACCCGTGAACCGGCAACCTACGGTCACGAAACCCTGGCTGATATTTCTGCTCTGTGCGGGCGCGCCGCCGAAGAATTCGGCCTGGCCGTGGAGTTTCGCCAGACCAATCACGAAGGCGAACTGCTCGACTGGATTCACGCGGCACGCGGCCGTTGCGCCGGGATCGTGATCAACCCGGCAGCCTGGACGCACACCTCGGTGGCGATCCGCGACGCCTTGGTCGCCAGTGAGTTGCCAGTGATCGAAGTGCATCTGTCCAACGTGCATGCCCGCGAGCCATTCCGCCATCACTCGTTCGTCTCGGCCATCGCCACGGCGGTGATGTGCGGCTTCGGCAGCCATGGCTATCGCCTGGCCCTGGAGCATTTCAGTCAGCGACTGAAGGGGCGCGCAGCATGACCCGTAAACCGGTAATACTGGCTGGCCTGATCGGCGCGGGCATTCAAGCCTCGCGCACGCCAGCCCTGCATGAACACGAAGGCGATGCCCAAGGCTTGCGCTATCTGTATCGGCTGATCGACCTCGATCAGTTGCAACTCGACAGCAATGCCCTGCCCGACTTGCTGCAAGCCGCCGAACGGATGAACTACACCGGCCTGAACATCACCTTCCCGTGCAAGCAGGCGATCATCCCGCTGCTCGACGAACTGTCGCCGGAAGCCCGCGGCATCGGCGCGGTCAACACCGTGGTGCTCAAGGACGGCAAACGCATCGGCCACAACACCGACTGCCTGGGTTTTGCCGAAGGTTTTCGTCGCGGCTTGCAAGATGTCGCCCGTGAGCGTGTCGTGCAGATGGGTGCCGGTGGCGCAGGCGCGGCGGTGGCCCATGCGCTGTTGAGCGAAGGCGTGCAGCAACTGAGTATTTTCGACGTCGATCGCGAGCGCGCCGAGAGTCTGGCGAACAACCTCAACCAGCATTTCGGCTCAGGTCGCGCGGTGGCCGGGCGCGATCTGCCGGGTACGCTGAATCAGGCCGATGGTCTGGTGAACACCACGCCGATGGGCATGGCCAAACTGCCGGGCATGCCCGTGCCGGTGGAGTTGCTGCGCAAGGAGTTGTGGGTCGCGGAGATCGTGTACTTCCCGCTGGAAACCGAACTGCTGCGCAACGCCCGCGCCTTGGGCTGCCGCACGCTGGACGGCGGCAACATGGCGGTGTTTCAAGCGGTGAAGGCGTTTGAGCTGTTCAGCGGCGTGGTGCCGGATGCGCAGCGCATGCTGGCGCATTTTCAAAGCATGAACGGCTGAACGACCGCCGTTGTGGGAGCGAGCCTGCTCGCGAAAGCGGTGTGTCAGCTAACAGATGCATCGACTGACAGTATGCTTTCGCGAGCAGGCTCGCTCCCACAGGAACAGTGTCACGGCTGCAAGTAGCGCAACACCGATTCGCAGATCATCTCGCGATGACGCTGCTTGATGCTTTCGTCCGGCAGATCGATCTGAAAGATCTCACCGAAGGTGTGGCGGTTCGAGACGCGGTAGAAGCAGAACGAACTGATCAACAGGTGCACATCCAGCGCGTCGAGTCCGGCGCGGAAGACGCCCTCCTCGGCACCGCGGCGCAAAATCTCGCCCAGCGAATCGAGGATCGTATTGTTCATCGCCTTGATCGCGTCCGAACGCTTCACGAATTCGGCGTTGTGGATGTTTTCGATACAGACGATGCGCACAAAATCGACGTTGCGGTCGTGGTGGTCAAAGGTGAACTCCACCAGTCGGCGGATCGCCACCACTGGCGGCAACTCGGCCAGGTGCAGGCGGTTTTCGGTGCTGCGGATATCGCCGTAAAGCTTCTCCAGCACCTCGACGTACAACTGCTCCTTACTGCCGAAGTAGTAATAGATCATGCGTTTGGAGGTATGGATACGCTCGGCGATTGCGTCAACGCGGGCACCGGACAAACCCTGCTGGACGAACTCGACGATCGCCTCCTGCAGGATGTTCTCGCGGGTCTTTTCCGGGTTGTTCTTGCGACTCTTGCGCGGCTCGATGCCGGATACGACGGAGGCGGCGGGGAGTTCTGAAGTCATTGTCATTGCGGGCTCACGGCCATCACTGCACAGGTGGGCGATTATGGGCCGCGCTGCACAGTGAAGGAAGCCACGCGGCCCGTGTTTAATCCCGCGTTTACGAAATTCCTACAACTTCGCCTGGCGCACCGCGCCGCTGCGTGATTTGGCCATCGCCGCCAGACGTACCGCGACGTTCGCCGCACCATAACCGGCATAGCCGTTTTTACGCTGGATGATCTCGAAGAAGAAGCGTCCCTCGAACGGCTCGGTATAAACGTGGAACAGCTCACCGCCCTGGGCATCGCGGTCGTAGAGCACGTTGTAGTACGCCAGTTCGCTGAGGAATTCATCGTCGAAATCGAAGCGCGCAGCGAGGTCGTCGTAATAGTTGAGCGGGATATCCAGCAACGGCACGCCAGCCTCTTTGGCGCGGCTGACTTCAGCGAAGATGTCGTCACAATCGAAGGCGATGTGATGCACACCGGAACCGCGATAACTCGACAATGCGTGAGAGATCGCGGTATTGCGGTTCTCCGAGATATTCAGCGGCAAGCGGATCGAACTGTCGCGGCTGCGCAACGCGCGGCTCTTCACCAGCCCGTACGGATCAGGCAGCACCACTTCATCGTCGGCCTCGAAATCCAGCAGGCTCTTGTAGAACAGCACCCAACTGTCGAGGCTGTCGGCCGGCAACGCCATGGCCATGTGGTCGATGCGCTTGAGGCCGCCACGGGCCTGAGCGTTCGGCAGCAGATTGAAGTCGGTGCCATAGACATCCGCCGCTTCGTCCACCAGATAAATCAGGCTGCCGTCCGGTGCACGCACCGCGGCCAGTTCCAGTTCGTTGGGGCCGACCAGGCCGCGATAGGGCTGGCCCTTGTAGGCGACGGCGCGGGCCAGGGCGCTGGCGCTGTCCTTGACCCGCACGGCGGTGGCGCACAGCGACGGGCCGTGCGCCTCAAAGAAACTGTGGCCGAACGAATACGGTTCGGCGTTGAGGATCAGGTTGATATCGCCCTGACGCAGCAGGCTCACGCTCTTGGAGCGATGCTGCCCGGCCTTGACGAAGCCCAGGCGCTCCAGCCAGTTGCTCAGTTTGGCGCCGAGGCTTTCGTCGACAGCGAATTCAAGAAACTCAATGCCGTTGTACTCGCTGGCCGGCGGCGTTTCGAAGAGGATCTCGCGGTTGGCCACCGGCGTTGGTTGCTGCTCCAGCCGCTGACGGGTCTTCTCTTCCAGGTACAACAGCGAACGCAGACCATCGGCGGCATTCGCTCGAGGTGGCGCGGCGCGGAAGCCGTCGTTGAAAATTTCCAGCGACAACGGGCCGGTGTAACCGCTTTGGATGATCGGTGCGAGGAAGCCCGGCAGATCGAATTCGCCCTGCCCGGGGAAGCAACGGAAATGCCGGCTCCACTCCAGAACATCCATGGCGAGGATCGGCGCGTCGGCCATTTGCACGAAGAAGATCTTGTCGCCGGGAATGTCGGCAATCGCGCTTGGATCGCCTTTCAACGACAAGGTGTGAAAGCTGTCGAGCAGCACGCCGAGGGCCGGGTGATCGGCCTGGCGGACGATGTCCCAGACCTGTTGATACGTATTGACGTGCCGGCCCCAGGCCAGCGCTTCATAGCCGATGCGCAACCCGCGCGCGCCGGCCCGTTCGGCCAGCAAGCGCAGGTCATCGACCAGAATCTGCCGGTCGCCGACGCTGTCTGCCGAGGCGTTGCTGCAGACCAGCACCAGGTCGGTGCCCAGCTCCTGCATCAAATCGAACTTGCGCTCGGCCCGCTCCAGATTGCGCGCCAGCCGATCTCGGCGGCAGCCTTCAAAATCGCGGAATGGCTGGAACAGGGTGATGGCGATCCCCAGGTCAGCGCACATCTGCCTGATTTCCCGCGGACTGCCGTCGTAATACAGAAGATCGTTCTCGAAAATCTCGACGCCGTCGAACCCGGCGGCGGCAATGGCTTCGAGCTTTTCCGGCAGGGTGCCGCTCAGGGAAACGGTGGCAATGGAACGCTGCATGTTGCTACTCCCGATGGGGATCGTCTTGTCACGCGCCTCTGTAGGAGCTGCCGAAGGCTGCGATCTTTTGATCTTCACAAACAAAGATCGCGGCCTTCGGCAGCGCCTGCAGAGGTACGTTTTTTATCGTGAGGAAATTATTGGCTGCATCGTCTTCAGCAGCAATTTAAAGTGTACCAGCCGGTTAGTTTTGCGTGCGATTATCGAACACTATGGCGTTTCGGCGAATTGACGATTTTTCGTCCACTGCCCACCATCGACTTCACATTGAGTCCGGAAATGAACCTTCGGTCGCAGTGCGTGCAAACAACACCACATAACAAATTCAAAAACGGGTGGAACAATGATTCCTTCACAGACTTCCCGCATGGCTCCGGCCATGAGCACTGCCACGGGTGGCATCGGCGACAAGATCCGCGGCGCCATGGCTGTCGGCAAGACCCGTTGGGGCATGCTGGCGCTGGTGTTTTTCGCCACGACCCTGAACTACATCGACCGCGCAGCCCTCGGCGTCATGCAGCCCATTCTTGCCAAAGAAATGAGCTGGACGGCGATGGATTACGCCAACATCAACTTCTGGTTTCAGGTCGGCTACGCGATCGGCTTCGTCCTGCAGGGACGCCTGATCGACCGGGTCGGCGTGAAGCGCGTGTTCTTCTGTGCGGTGCTGCTCTGGAGCCTGGCCACCGGTGCCCACGGTCTGGCGACGTCGGCCGTCGGCTTCATGGTCTGCCGGTTTATCCTCGGCCTGACCGAAGCGGCCAACTACCCGGCCTGCGTGAAAACCACGCGCCTGTGGTTCCCGGCCGGTGAACGCGCGGTGGCCACCGGTATCTTCAACGCCGGGACCAACGTCGGCGCCATGTTCACGCCGATGCTGCTGCCGCTGATTCTCCACGTCTGGGGCTGGCAGGCAGCGTTCCTGTGCATGTCGGCACTGGGCGGGATCTGGCTGCTGTTCTGGGGCTTGAAATACTTCAACCCGGAAGACCATCCGAGCGTCAAACAGTCGGAGCTGGAATACATCCAGAAAGAAGTCGAACCGCAACAGGCCCGCGTCCCGTTCTCACGCATCCTGCGCATGCGCGGCACCTGGGCGTTCGCCCTCGCCTATTCGCTGACGGCGCCGGTGTTCTGGTTCTACCTGTATTGGTTGCCGCCGTTTCTCAACCAGCAATACAACCTGGGCATCAACGTCACTCAGATGGGTATTCCGCTGATCATCATCTACGTGACAGCCGACTTCGGCAGCGTCGGTGGCGGCATTCTGTCTTCGTTCCTGATCGGTCGCGGCATGAACTCGATCAAGGCGCGGCTGCTGTCGATGTTCCTGTTCGCCTGCTGCATCATCGGCGTGATCATGGCCGCCGGTTCGAGCAACCTGTGGGTCGCCGTCGCGGCAATCTCCCTGGCGATCGGCGCGCATCAGGCCTGGACCGCGAACATCTGGAGCCTGGTGATGGACTACACGCCCAAGCACATGATGAGCACGGTGTTCGGTTTCGGCGGCATGTGCGCAGCGATTGGCGGAATGTTCATGACCCAGATCGTCGGCCACATCCTGACCGTCACCAACAACAACTACACGGTGCTGTTCACGCTGATCCCGGCGATGTACTTCATTGCGCTGACCTGGATGTACTTCATGGCACCGCGCAAGATTCCTGACGTCAGCGAGTAACCGGCCTACCCCTCCCCTTGTAGG